>CALBJL010000140.1 GCA_937893485.1 uncultured bacterium
CTCTCCGTCCGGTTCTGCAGACGAATCAACCACATGCAGCACAAGATCTGCTTCTTCCAGTGAACGCTTCGCCCGCTCGACTCCGATTTTTTCAACTGCATCTTCTGTATTCCGGATTCCGGCTGTATCTGTAATATGCAAAATAATTCCGTCCAGATTATAGTCTTTTTCCAATATATCACGTGTCGTTCCAGCTACATCTGTCACGATCGCATAATCAGTTCCGAGCAGCAGATTCATAAGCGAAGATTTACCTGCATTCGGTTTGCCTACAATCACTGTTTTCAGACCTTCTGAAAGCACTCTGCCGTTATCTGAATTTTGCAGTAATTTGGTAATCTCACCGATCAGACTCTCTACGACCGGAGACAGCTTTTCCCCGTAACCATCAAGATCATAATGCTCCGGATCATCCAGCGCTGCTTCGATATAAGCAGTCTCATGCAAAATAGTCTCACGCAGCTCAATGATTTTATTCTTTACCGCTCCATGCAGCTGCTTCATGGAACTATCTAATGCGAAATGATTCTGTGCATTGATCACATCCATCACGGACTCCGCCTGCGAGAGATCAATACGCCCATTCAAAAAAGCCCGCTTTGTAAACTCGCCCGGCTCGGCAGGTCTTACACCTGCATACAATAAAAGATTCATAATGCTGCAAATGACAAACTGACCGGCATGACAATCAATCTCTACGACATCTTCCGCTGTATAGCTGTGGGGCGCGCGCATTAAAAGCACTAAAACCTCATCCACAATATGATCCTGTTGATCTACAATATGACCATAATGCATGGTGTAAGTTTTCTGCTCACACAGTCTTTTTCCTTTTTTTGAGCGGAAAATAGAATCCACGATCTCAATCGCATGTGCTCCACTGACACGGATCACACTGATGCCTCCGCCCATGCCGCTTGCATTCGCAAATATTGTATCAGAATAGATCTGATTTTGTACTATATCCATATTTGTTCTGCTTTCTATAAAAATTGACTTGGTTCTTTAAAAAGAATCCTGCAAATTTCCTATGAATTAAAAAATAACAGGTAAATGCAAATCACACTTACCTGTTATCATAACACATGTTTTTATTTTTTTAAAGTAACAACCACATGTCTGTAGGGTTCTTCGCCCTCGCTGTGTGTAGAAACATACTTGTCATTCTGTAATGCAGAATGGATCACACGGCGCTCAAACGGATTCATCGGCTCTAAGGAAACCGGACGCTTGGTGCGCTTTACCTTGTAGGCAATATTTTTCGCAAGATTTTCCAGAGTTTCTTTTCTTCTCTTGCGATAATCCTCTGTGTCGAGCTTTACCTTCACATAGCTGTCAGACTGCTTGTTGATCGCAAGGTTAGTCAGATACTGTAAGGAATCAAGTGTCTGTCCGCGCTTTCCGATCAGCATACCCATCTCAGGTCCTTTAAACTCAACATCGATCATCTTATTTTCTTTATCAACCTTTGTGATGATCTCTACCTCAAGCTGCATTGCCTGGAATACCTGTGACAGGAAGTTCTTAACACCCTCCTCTAAAGGCGCATAATCAATAGGTGCAAATGTTTTCTCTGTTTTCTCGCTTTTCTGAACCGGCGCACTCTCTTTCTTAGGTGCAGGAGCAGACTGCTTTTTCTCTGCCTTTTCTTTTACGACAGTCTCCTTCACAGGTTCCTTTGCGACGGTTTCTTTGACAACCTCTTTCTTTTCAGGAACAACAACCTTTTTGCGTGCTTTAATCACTGCATCCTTGCGGTTGATTCCTAAAAATCCGGCGCTGCCCTTCTCAATTACTTCATAATCTAACTGATCGCTTGTCACACCAAGCTGAACCAGTGCATCTGTGATCGCATCATCGATTGTTTTTGCTCTTACTTCAATATAATCCATGTTGCTTTTTCCCCCTACTTATTATTCTTTTCGTTAAACTCTTTCACTAAGTTAGCCTTTGCAGTCAGGCTGTTCGGATTGATATTCTTTGCTTTCTGCGCAGTCTCATATGCCTTCTGAACCTTTTCGTTCTTTTCTTCAGAAGAAACATTATTGCTCAGGTTTGTCTCACGCTTGGTGCTCATGCTGGCTGCCTGATAAATCTGGCTCTGATAAACACCCATCTTCTTACGGCGCTTCTCCGCCTTTTTCTCTGCTCTTTCCTTATTCTGCTCAATGACTGCATCCAGATCAATCTTCTCAAAATGCTTGTTGATCACAAACTGCTGTACACCACGTACCAGCGCACTTACAATCCAGTAGATACCGAGTCCGACAGGAACGGTAAAACAGAATACCAGTGAAAACAGCGGCATTGTACGGTTCATCGTCTTCATCTGCTGTGCCATCTGGTCATTCGCCTGTGTATCAGACTGTGGCATGAGCTTGATATTCAATACCTGAGTCAGATAAGATAACAGCGGAATCAGAATGGCAGCTAAGATCATCAGATAGTTTCCTGCTTTAAAGGAAGAAGTGATGATGTTCATCGGTGAGTTTGAAATATTGAGTCCGAAAAAGTTATTCAGATGGTTCAACTGGCTCTGAACGCTTCCAATCGTATCAGTCAGAGAAGGAAAGCTCTCTCTTAATGTATCCCATCCGGCTACATTCATGCTGTATAAAGCATCGATAATATAGTTTCCGGCATTACTTCCGGTAAAATCAGCATTTCTGACTGTCAGCTTTAAAGTCTCTACCAGCGTGTCCATCGTAGCTGCATAGCCGGATGTTCCCATGATTCCGTCTACGAGCGGAGTAAAGACATTCTTTACACTCGTAACATATGCGGGAACATTGTAGAACACACGATACAGAGCCAACAGAATAGGCATCTGGATCAAAAGCTGCACACAGCTGCCGGTCGGAGAAACACCATATTTGTCATACACCATCTGTGTTTCTTCGGTCATCTTCATCTGTGATTCCTGACCCTTTTTACCCTGATACTTTTTCTTGATCGCTTCCAGCTCAGGGTTCATCAGCTTTGTCATAACAGAGAACTTCTGCTGCTTGATCGTGAGCGGAAGTAAACAGGTATAGATCAAAATAGTAAACACAATGATAGACAAACTAATATTTTCAATACCAAGTCTGGATAGAAGCATATGCACTTCATTCATGATCCATCCCAAAACCTTTGCAATCGGTCCGAGAATCGCACCGTCATATTGCGTTAAGATAATTTCAGTCAATGATTTTTCCTCCTAAATTTGCAATACACATCCCTGACCCGGATCATTCTGATCTCATCAGGAACAGGATCGTACCCTCCCTTTGAAAAAGGATTGCACCGCAAAATCCGCCAGGCTGCCAGGACGCCACCCTTGATCGCACCGTGCTTTTGAATCGCTTCCAGTCCATAGGCTGAACAGCTCGGAATATACGGACACTTTGTCCCTTTGTAGGGAGAAATATTTTTCTGATAAAATTTAATCAGGTATACAAATAGTTTTTTCATTTTTTACAATATGGTGAAGATTTGCAAGATGGAGCAGCGAACTCTCCACCTGATGATAGGAAATGTCCTTTGCGGACACTCTTGCAATGACTACCACATCTAAACCATTATTAAATGTGTCTTCGTGTAATCGATACACCTCTCTGATGAGTCTGGTGAGATGGTGTCTTACTACGCTGTTTCCAACTTTTTTGCTGACAGAGATACCCAGACGATTATACTCTGTCCCATTCTTACGCACATACATCACAAGATATCTGTTTGCAAAGGATCTCCCGTTATGGTACACATTCTGGAAATCCTGATTTTTCTTCAATGACTCTGAAAATTTCATGCACGTAACCTCATAAAAAATGCTTCTGAAAAATTCCTGAAAACTTTCCGTAAAAAGAAGAAAGACCACATAAAACTGTGGTCCTGCGCTATATTGCTATGCTGATAATTTCTTTCTTCCTTTTAATCTTCTTGCAGCTAATACTTTTCTTCCGCCTGCAGTACTCATTCTTTTACGAAAACCGTGAACCTTAGATCTCTGTCTCTTTTTCGGCTGAAATGTCATCTTCATGTGGATACACCTCCTTTTTCATTGATAAAAGCGTCGCTTATCATTATATCAAAAAACTCCGAAAAGTCAATATCTATCTGATCTTTTTTATTCACATATCTATACACATCATGCTAATAACTATAAACAATCCACAATTTTTGTGGATAAGCTGTGGATAACTCTGTTTTCAGCATGTGAATTTGGGTTAATACTTTTTTTCATTGATAATTTTGCACATTTAGTTTATTATAGTAGGTAAGTATGCGATATTCTGCCCTTCAACGTGAATAAGGCAGAAACAGATAGATTCAAATCGTTATGTTACTTCTATATAATATAAAGGAAACGGTACAAAATGGAAATCATTCAGGACAAATGGGAAGAGATATTACTTACATTAAAGCAGGAATTTGATCTCTCTGATCTGGCTTTCAAATCATGGATCGCTCCATTAAAGATTGATCACATTGAAAATGACACACTCTATATCCCCTGTGATGAACAGATCACAGCTAGTTATATTGCAAAAAAATATTCTAAACCACTGAGTGTCGTGATCGAGGAGATCACCGGAAAAAGCTATGAAATCATATTTATCGAAACCGAGCAGTTAAAGAAGTTAAAGCCTAAGACTGCCCGTCCCATCAATCCGACTGAGATCTTAGACCGTTCCGGCTTAAACATGAACTATACCTTTGACCGGTTCGTTGTCGGAGGAAACAACCGTTTTGCACACTCTGCGTCTCTGGCAGTCGCAGAATCTCCGGGAGATACATACAATCCCCTCTATATATATGGAGGTCCGGGACTCGGCAAAACGCATCTGATGCATTCGATCGGCAATTTTATTTTAGAACAGAATCCGGACGCGCGTGTGTTATACGTCACTTCCGAAGTATTCACCAATGAAGTAATCGATTCGATCCGTTCCGGTAATGCCAATGCGATGACCAAGCTGCGTGAGAAGTACCGGACTGTCGATGTACTAATGATCGATGATGTGCAGTTTATAATAGGAAAGGAAAGTACACAGGAGGAGTTTTTCCACACGTTCAACGAGCTGCACAGTGCCGGAAAACAGATCATCCTGACTTCCGATAAACCTCCAAAGGATATGGAGACATTGGAGGAGCGCATCCGTTCCCGTTTCGAATGGGGACTGATGGCTGACATCGGATCTCCCGACTATGAGACCCGTATGGCGATTCTCCGCAAAAAACAGGATCAGGAAGGCATCACACTTGATAATGAAGTATTAAATTATATTGCGACAAACATCAAGTCAAACATCCGTGAGCTGGAAGGTGCATTAAACAAGCTGATCGCTTTTAACAGACTGACCGGCAATGAGATCACAATGGATGTCGCTACACACGAGCTCCAGAACATGATCAATCCGGACAAGCCACAGGAGATCACCCTACAGCTTATCGTTGAGATCGTTTGTGACCACTTCCAGATATCGATGGATCAGATCCTCTCCAAGAGCCGCACAAATGAGATCGCCAGAACCCGTATGATTGCGATGTATCTCGCAAAGACGATGACGGGAGCTTCACAGGATGCGATCGGTACATTCCTCGGAGGCCGGGATCATTCCACAGTTATCCACGGTATCAAGAAGATTGAGACGGAAATACAGGAAAATGAAGCTATGAGAAACCAGATTGAAGTCATTAAAAAGAAGATCAATCCGAATTAGTCCACATACTATCAAGGTGCATTCCTCATACTTTTCACTATGTATTTCACGTTAATTTTTACGTGAAACCTAATGTTTATGCGCGTTTCACGTGTTATTCACTTATAAACAACCCTTAATACGAATACTACTGATAATTTATATATTATATTACTTTATAGAACCGGAAAGGAGCTGCCGTTAACAATGAAACTCGTCTGTTCAAAATCTAATTTATTACAAGGTGTCAATATCGTATCAAAAGCTGTTCCCACGAGAACGACAATGGCGATCTTAGAATGTATCCTGATCGATGCATCTTCCGATGAGATCAAGCTGATTGCAAATGATATGGAACTCGGTATTGAGACAATCATTGAAGGAGACATCGTAGAGAACGGAATCATTGCCCTCGATGCCAAGATTTTCTCGGAGATCGTGAGAAAGCTCCCTGATAATGAAGTTGTGATTGAGACAGATGCTTCATTCAAAACCGTGATCACATGTGAAAAAGCGAAATTCAACATTATCGGAAAATCCGGAGAAGATTTCTCGTATCTTCCCTATATCGAGAAAAATGACCCGATCGCTATCTCACAGTTTACGTTAAAAGAAGTGATCCGCCAGACGATCTTTTCGATCGCTGACAATGACAATAACCGTCTGATGACCGGTGAGCTGTTTGAGATCAACGAGAACCAGTTGAAGGTTGTATCACTGGACGGACACCGTATTTCGATCCGTAATATTGAGCTGAAAGATCATTATGCAAATAAAAAGGTCGTTGTTCCCGGCAAGACATTGAACGAGATCAGCAAAATTCTTCCCGGCTCGGTAGATGATGATGTGATTATCTACATTACGGACAATCATATTATTTTTGAATTTATGAATACGACTGTCGTATCCCGTCTGATTGAGGGAGAATATTTCAAGATCGAGCAGATGTTGTCGTCAGATTATGAGACAAAGCTCAAGATTAACAAGCGTGAGCTGCTCAACTGTATTGACCGTGCGACACTTTTAGTCAAAGAAGGCGACAAAAAGCCGATCATCATGGATATTAAAGACGGTGTCATGGAGTTAAAGATCAATTCATTCATCGGATCAATGAATGAGGACATCGACATCGAAAAGACCGGAAAAGACATTCTGATCGGATTTAACCCGAAATTTTTCATCGATGCGCTTCGCGTCATCGATGAGGAAGAAGTGAGCCTGTATATGGTCAATCCGAAAGCACCGTGTTTTATCAGGGATGATGATAACCAGTTTATCTATCTGATTCTGCCGGTAAATTTCAATAACGTATAAAATGTATCATAGGTGCAGCAATGAAACAGATTAAGATTAAAGACGAATACATCAAGCTCGGACAGGCATTAAAGCTCGCAGGAATGGTGGGATCTGGCGTGGAAGCCAAAGTCATGATTCAGGACGGGAAGGTGCTCGTGAACGGAGAGGTAGAGCTTCAGAGAGGAAAAAAACTTCACAACGGGGATGTGATTTCTTTTCAGGGTGAAGAAGCTGAGATCATAGAATGATCATCAAGTCGATTGAATTAAAAAATTTTAGAAATTACGAACAGCTTCAGATCGATTTCGATGCTGGGACAAATATTCTGTTCGGGGATAATGCGCAGGGAAAGACAAATATTTTAGAGTCTGCCTATGTCAGTGCCACGACTAAGTCGCACAAGGGCAGCCGTGATAAAGAAATGATCCGTTTCGGTGAGGACGAGGCGCATATCCGCACGATTGTCTGTAAACGCGATCAGGATTATCAGATCGACCTGCATTTGAAGAAAAACCGTGCAAAGGGGATTGCTGTGAATCAGGTGCCGATCAAAAAGGCATCTGATCTGTTCGGAATCTTAAATATTATCCTGTTTTCTCCGGAGGATCTGAATATTATCAAGGATGGTCCGACAGAGAGAAGAAGATTTCTTGATTTAGAGCTGTGTCAGTTGGATAAAATATATTTATCTGATCTGACTGCTTACAATAAAGTTTTAAAACAGCGGAATACACTGCTCAAAGACATGATTTACCGTCCGGATCTCAAAGATACGCTTTCTATCTGGGATGAGCAGCTCGTGGAATACGGCAAACGCATCATCCGCAGGCGGCAGGAGTTTATCGGGGAGTTGCACGAGGTTGTGCAGGATATCCACTCAAAGCTGTCCGGCAACCGTGAATTATTAACACTTCGCTACGAGCCGAGTGTGGAAAGCATGTTTTTTCAGGATGAGCTGTTCCGCGCAAGTGACCGTGACCGGAAGCTGTGCCAGACTTCGGTCGGGCCGCACCGTGATGATATTTCTTTTTTACTCGGCGATATCGATATCCGCAAATTCGGATCTCAAGGTCAGCAGCGAACTGCAGCACTTTCTCTGAAATTATCGGAGATCGAGCTGGTCAAGCGATCAATCAAGGATATGCCTGTGTTACTGCTGGACGATGTACTCTCGGAACTTGATTCCAATCGTCAGAATTATTTATTGAATAGTATACACGATATCCAGACAATTATTACATGTACCGGTCTGGATGAATTTGTAAAAAATAAATTCCGGATTCACAGGATCTTTCAGGTGACAGACGGAAAAGTTGCTTTGTTAGAAGAATAGCGTGTTTATTCAGATACAAGTTTAGATGCAAAATGGAGGTTTTTATATGGCCAATCAGGAATATGGTGCAGATCAGATTCAGATTTTAGAGGGATTGGAGGCAGTCAGAAAGCGCCCCGGTATGTATATCGGCAGCACTTCCTCTCGTGGTCTTCATCATCTTGTCTATGAGATCGTGGATAATTCTGTCGATGAGGCTCTTGCCGGTTATTGCAAAAATATCGAAGTTGTGATCAATCCCGGAAATACGATTACAGTCACTGATGACGGGCGTGGTATTCCGACCGGAATCAATCACAAGTCCGGCAAACCGGCAGTCGAGGTCGTATTTACCGTCCTGCATGCCGGAGGAAAGTTTGGCGGTGGAGGATATAAGGTATCCGGCGGACTTCACGGTGTGGGCGCATCTGTCGTAAATGCGCTTTCTAATTGGCTGGAGGTAGAGATTTTCCGTGATGGAAAGATCTATAAGCAGCGTTATGAGCGCGGAAAAGTCATGTATCCGTTGGAGATTTCCGGTGTCTGTGAGCCGGAAAAGACTGGAACAAAGGTCACATTCCAGCCTGACGATACAATTTTTGAGGAGACCGAATACGATTTCGATACGTTAAAGCAGCGTCTGCGTGAGACCGCATTTTTGACAAAGGGACTCCATATCACACTGCGCGATGAGCGCAACAGTGAGGAGCTGATTGAGCGCGATTTCCATTATGCGGGTGGTATCAAGGAGTTTGTTACCTATCTGAACAAGAGCAAGGAAGCGCTGTATCCCGATGTTATTTACTGTGAGGGAAAACGCGATAAAGTATATGTGGAAGTAGCTTTCCAGCACAATGACGGTTATAACGACGGTACTTACAGCTTTGTAAATAATATTATTACGCCCGAGGGCGGCACGCATCTTGCAGGTTTCCGGAATGCTATTACCAAGACATTTAATAACTATGCAAGACAGAATAAGATCCTCAAGGACAATGATCCCGCACTTTCCGGAGACGATATCCGTGAGGGATTGACCGCGATCATCAGTATCAAGATTGAGGAGCCGCAGTTTGAGGGACAGACAAAGCAAAAACTTGGCAACAGCGAGGCCCGCGGCGCGGTAGACAGCGTTGTGAGTGAGCAGTTGACCTATTATTTAGAGCAGAATCCGACAGTCGCAAAAACCATCTGCGAAAAATCGCTGCTTGCGCAGCGGGCAAGGGAAGCAGCCCGCAAGGCACGTGACCTCACGAGACGTAAAACGGCTCTGGAAGGTATGTCACTGCCCGGAAAATTAGCCGATTGTTCGGATAAAGATCCGAAAAACTGTGAGATCTTCATCGTTGAGGGAGATTCCGCAGGTGGCTCGGCAAAGACTGCGCGCAGCCGTGCGACACAGGCGATTCTTCCGCTGCGCGGAAAGATTTTAAATGTAGAGAAGGCGAGACTTGACCGTATTTACGAAAATGCAGAAATTAAGGCGATGATCACTGCATTCGGTACAGGTATCCATGATGATTTTGATATTTCAAAGCTCCGCTATGACAAAATTATCATTATGACGGATGCCGATGTGGACGGTGCCCATATTGCGACACTGATGCTGACGTTTTTATATCGTTTTATGCCGGAGCTGATTAAGCAGGGACATGTATATCTTGCGACACCTCCGCTTTACAAGGTAGAGAAAAATAAAAACATCTGGTATGCATATTCCGATGAGGAATTAAACAGTATTCTTGTGGAAGTCGGTCGTGACGGAAATAACAAGATCCAGCGATACAAAGGACTTGGTGAGATGGATGCCGACCAGCTTTGGGAAACTACTATGGATCCCGAAAAGCGTATTTTGAAACGCGTGATCTACAACGAGGAAGCTGCATCGGAGATTGATCTGACCTTTGATACATTGATGGGTGACAAAGTAGAGCCACGCCGTGAATTTATCGAATTGAATGCAAAATATGTACAGAATTTAGATATTTAGTCAGGAGGAAAGGATGGAAGATAATATTTTTGATCAGATCCATGACGTCGATCTGAAAAAAACTATGGAGACTTCTTACATTGATTATGCGATGAGCGTCATTGCGTCTCGTGCACTTCCTGATGTGAGAGATGGTTTAAAACCGGTTCAGCGCCGCGTCCTCTATTCAATGATCGAGCTGAACAATGGACCTGACAAGCCGCACCGTAAATGTGCGCGTATTGTCGGTGATACAATGGGTAAATATCACCCGCATGGTGACAGCTCAATTTACGGAGCACTTGTCAACATGGCACAGGAATGGTCAACCCGTTATCCACTGGTAGACGGACATGGTAACTTTGGATCTGTGGATGGCGATGGTGCCGCTGCGATGCGATATACCGAGGCGCGTCTGTCGAAAATCTCTATGGAGATGCTGGCAGACATCAATAAAAATACAGTTGATTTCAAACCGAACTTTGATGAGACGGAAAAAGAGCCGGTTGTGCTCCCTTCCCGTTATCCGAATCTGCTCGTCAACGGTACAACAGGTATTGCGGTCGGTATGGCGACTAATATCCCGCCGCATAATCTGCGTGAGACGATCGGAGCGGTTGTCCGTATCATCGATAATCAGATCGAGGATAAAAATACCGAGATCGAAGAACTGCTGTCGATTATGAAGGGACCTGATTTCCCGACCGGTGGCATGATTCTCGGCACTTCCGGTATCGAGGAATCTTACCGTACCGGCCGCGGAAAGATCCGTGTGCGTGCGATCACGGATATTGAGCCGATGAACAACGGTAAAAACAGGATCGTTGTCACCGAGCTGCCTTATATGGTCAACAAGGCGCGGCTGATCGAAAAGATCGCGGAATTAGTAAAGGATAAGCGCATCGACGGAATCACCGAGCTGCGTGATGAGTCCAACCGTCAGGGTATGCGTATCTGTATTGAGTTGCGCAAGGATGTCAACCCGAATATTGTATTAAACCAGTTATTCAAGCACACACAGATGCAGGATACATTCGGTGTGATTATGCTGGCTCTGGTCGATAATCAGCCGAAAGTGCTCAATCTGTTTGAGGTGCTGAATTACTATCTGGTTCATCAGGAGGATGTTGTCACCAGACGAACCAAATTTGATCTGAATAAGGCAGAAGAACGTGCACATATTTTGCAGGGTCTTCTGGTTGCCCTCGATCATATCGACGAGGTGATCAGTATTATCCGCAGCAGTCAGACGACTCCGGAGGCAAAGACCCGCCTGATCGAGCGCTTTGCATTTTCAGAGGCACAGGCACAGGCGATCGTCGATATGCGTCTGCGTACATTGACAGGTCTGGAGCGTGAAAAGCTGCAGGCAGAATATGATGCGCTGATGAAGCAGATTGAGGAGCTCAAGGCGATTCTTGCAGATCCGAAAAAGCTGCTCGGTGTCATTAAGTCAGAATTATTGGAGATCTCCGATAAATACGGTGATGAGCGCAGAACTTCGATCGGATATGATGAATTTGACATTTCGATGGAGGATATGATCCCTGTCACCAATACTGTCATTACTATGACGAAGCTCGGCTACATTAAGCGCATGAGTGTGGATAACTTTAAGGCACAGAACCGTGGCGGCAAAGGTATCAAGGGCATGGAGACGATCGATGATGATTATATTGAGGAGCTTTTAATGACAACTTCTCACAATTATCTCATGTTCTTCACCAATTTCGGACGGGTCTACCGTATGAAAGCATACGAGATTCCCGAAGCGGGACGTACCGCGAGAGGAACTGCAATTATTAACCTCTTGCAGCTGCTTCCGGAGGAAAAAATTACAGCAGTCATTCCTATTAAGGAATACAATGACCATGAATATCTGTTTATGGCTACCAGAAAAGGTATTGTCAAGAAAACATCGATCACGGAATATGCAAATATCCGTAAAAACGGTCTGACTGCGATCAATCTGCGTGAGGATGATGAGCTGATTGAGGTAAAGAAAACAGACGACAGCAAGGATATTTTCCTCGTTACGAAATACGGTCAATGTATCCGTTTCCACGAGACGGATGTGAGAAAGACCGGTCGTGCATCGATGGGTGTGATCGGCATGAATCTCGCCGACGGCGATGAAGTTGTCGGTATGCAGCTCAATACACAGGGAGATTCTCTGATGATTGTTTCCGAGAAAGGTCTCGGAAAATGTACAATGATGGATGAATTTACCGCACAGAACCGTGGCGGAAAGGGTATCAAGTGCTACAAGATCACCGAAAAGACCGGAAATATCGTCGGTGTCAAGGCGGTCAACAGAGACGATGAAATGATGCTGATCACGACAGCGGGCATTATTATCCGGATCCGTGTCAGTGATACTGCGCTGCTCGGACGTATTACCTCCGGCGTGAAGCTCATGAACCTCAAGGATGATGTTGTGATCGCAAGTATCGCGAAAGTGCGTGAGGATAAATCGTTGATTCAGAGTGAAGAAGATCATGAAGAAAATACGGAAAGATCAGAATCCGAAACAGAGGAAAACGACGAGAAAGCAGAGTCATAAATCTTTGAAGTAGAATAAAAAGCAAAAACGAGAGTACCTTTCAGTTGGTATTCTCGTTTTTCATGCAAAAGATACTTGTGAAACTATGACCTGATTTCATGTAAAAATAAAGGAGACCATATGAGAACAATACATACAGACGAGATTATAAAAACAATCCGCCGGATGTGCATAGATGCGAACCTGCATCTGTCAGATGATGTAAAAACTGCGATCTGCCAGGCGGCGGACACCGAACAGTCACCGATCGGCAAAAAAATACTCGGACAACTGGAAGAAAATATGGATATTGCCATAAACGAGGACATTCCGATCTGTCAGGATACGGGAATGGCAGTCGTTTTTTTGAAAATCGGACAGGATCTGCATATCGAGGGTATGAATCTGGAAGATGCAGTTAATGAGGGCATTCGTCAGGGATATGTGGACGGATACCTTAGAAAATCCGTTGTGCGCGACCCGCTGCAGCGGGAAAATACAAAAGACAACACACCGGGAATCATCCACTATACGATTGTTCCGGGAGAACAGCTCACGATTACAGTTGCTCCGAAAGGCTTTGGCAGCGAAAACATGAGCCGCGTCTTTATGTTAAAACCTGCCGATGGCATCGAAGGTGTCAAAGATGCGATTTTAGGAGCAGTCAGAGATGCAGGGCCGAATGCATGTCCTCCGATGGTCGTAGGAGTCGGTATCGGTGGAGACTTTGAGAAATGCGCAATCATGGCAAAACAGGCGTTGACGCGGAATGTCAATGAACGCTCCGAGATTCCTTATGTCAAAGAATTGGAAGAAGAAATGCTGGAAAAAATCAATCAGCTCGGTATCGGACCCGGCGGGCTTGGCGGTACAACGACAGCACTCGCCGTCAATATCAACACCTATCCGACACATATTGCCGGACTTCCGGTTGCAGTCAACATCTGCTGTCATGTCGACCGACATGTGACAGTAGTCTTATAGAACAGGGAGATAATTGTTATGGATAAATATATTACAACTCCGATCACAGAAAACGTAACAAAGGATCTGCATGCCGGTGATTCGGTATTTATTAGCGGGACGATTTATGTCGCACGGGATGCCGCACACAAGCGCATGATCGAGGCACTTGACCGCGGAGAAGAATTACCGATCGATATCAAGGATGCGACCATTTACTATATGGGGCCTTCCCCCGCACGTGAAGGTCAGGTGATCGGTTCCGCAGGTCCGACCACCGCAAGCCGCATGGATAAATATGCTCCGAGACTCATGGATCTCGGTGGAAAAGCGATGATCGCGAAAGGAAAACGGTCTCCGCAGGTCATTGATGCGATCGTCCGTAATCATGGTGTCTATTTTGCCGCGATCGGCGGCGCCGGAGCACTCATTTCAAAATGCATCAAAAAATCAGAGGTGATCTGCTATGAGGATCTCGGCGCAGAGGCGATCCGCAGGCTTGAGGTAGAAAATCTTCCGGCAATCGTTGTCATCGACAGTGAAGGAAACAATCTGTATGAGACTGCAATACTGGAATATAAAAAAATATAAGCTTATAACATATCTAAAAGCATAAAGCCAATGGATAGCTGAAGGCGGCTGTCTAAGGATGACAGATCCATATCAAGCAGACCTTCCACACGGGAAAGCTTGTAGTTGATCGTGTTTCTGTGAACATACAGCTCATCTGCAGTCTCTTTCACGCTTCCATTGTGCTTGAGATAAGTGCGCAGCACAGTTGCCAGATCGGATTGGTTTTTCTCGTCATAAAGAATCAGAGGTTCAACTGTGTGTTCATAGTATTCAGTTATGATTTCTTGATCTTCGATTCCCATTAAAAGCTTATAGATTCCCATATCTGAATAAAAGATCAGATTTTGGTCAATTTTCGCTTTTTCCTGCAATTTTTGAATGGATTTCGCCTGATAATAGCTTTTATACAGGCACCGGATGCTTTTTGTTAAACGTCCGCAGCCCATAGAAAAATGCTCATCTTTAATGAGTGAATGTCTGATATGGGAACGGATATCATTGACAATCTCACGCATTTCATTCTCTGTTTTGTTTGCTGCGATCACCAATATTTCCTGTTCATGTAAAAAAACTGCACAATTCTGATAATGGTGATAGGTATATGCATCGACGCTTTCTGACAGAGCCTCTAAGCGTCTTAGAAAATCCGGATGGTTGTTTTCCATCTGAATCACACAAACCGCATAATTCCAGTTTATCTGAAAGCCGTTCTGTGAAAGCGTCACAACATACAGCTCCTCCTGTTTCGGAAAGAAAATAGCATTTTTAAAGGCAGAGGAAGTTTGCAGGATGCGCTGGTCGTCCTTGGTAATTGTAAAACAAAAAATCCGCATGACCTCGGCAAGATGTATTTTCCACGGTATGACAAATAAAGGGAAGGAATGTTCATCGCAGAAATCAATGACATCCTGCGGGATGTTTTCTATAAACGGACCTGTATTGACGATAATTCCGGCTGCGCCTTTATCATAAATGTATTCAGTTAATGTGAGCATACTGACACTGTTACTCAGACCAAGTCCTGTCGTAAAAGCGATTTCTCCACCCTGTAAAAAATCAGATGCTTCCATTGTCTCTACCATATGTATCCAACTGACCAGACGATTCATGCCATTCTTTCCGGCGATGAGCGTTACATCCATATGTGAAACCTTTTGTATCAGTCTTTGTAATTCAATAGCCATATCATCACATCTTTTCTTTATTTTAGGGAATACATTTTTATAGAAAAAGGCAATGAAACCTGTCGGACAGGCGTCATTGCCAAATGAATGTATTTATTCTAGCATAATTTACAGAATTTTCAACAAAAAAAGAAAAAAAGCAAGATATCTTGTGCTGCAGCACAAAGTAAATTGTACTACAATCCATTGTTTTCTCTTTTTGCCCGATTATAATAGGTCATAACAAAAAAAGCAAGTCCGAAAAAGGAGGACAGAAAATATGACAACACAGGAAATGAGAGAAAATTCTAAAAAATATGTGCTTCAGTCATGGAGCAAACAGGGCAGCATCAACCCCATTCCGGTAGAGCGGGCAGAGGGAATTTACTTTTATGATTTTGATGGAAACCGTTATACGGATATGTCATCGCAGCTTGTAAATTTAAACGTCGGATTTGGTAATACGGATATTGCGGATGCTATCAAAGAGCAGGTAGATAAGTATTGTTTTATCGGTCCTTCCTATGCTTCGGAGCCGCGGACAAAGCTTGCAGAAATGATCATAGATCTGCTTCCGGATACATTCGGCAAAATCTTTTTCACAAATGCGGGAGCAGATGCAAATGAAAACGCAATCAAGATCGCACGGATGTTTACCGGAAGAAAAAAGATATTCAGCCGCTACAGAAGCTATCACGGTTCATCCTTCGGAGCCGGAAATCTTACCGGAGAGCCGAGAAGATATCCGTTAGAGCCGGGTATTCCGGGATTTGTAAAGTTTTTTGATCCGTATATCTATCGTGAGCCGATCCAGTTTTCTTCCGAGGAAGAGGCAACAAATTATTATCTGACAAAGCTTCGTGAACAGATTATTTACGAGGGGCCGGATCAGGTAGCGGCAATCGTGATGGAGACAATTACCGGATCAAACGGAATTATCATTCCGCCGAAGGGATATCTGCCCGGTGTGAGAAAAATCTGTGATGAATTTGGAATTGTTATGATCTGTGATGAGGTTATGGCAGGCTGGGGACGTACCGGAAAGATGTTTGCATTTGAGAATTTTGATGTTGTTCCCGATCTCGTAACGTTTGCAAAGGGTGTTACCTGTGGCTATGTACAGCTCGGAGGTGTTGCCGTAAGCAGTAAGATCGCTGCTTATTTTGACGATCACCTGTTATCCTGCGGATTGACCTACAGCGGACATCCACTTGCATGTGCAGCAGGAGTCGCATGTGTGAATTATTATAAAAAGGCGAACATCTTAGAAAATGTCAATAAGGTTGGAAAAGTCTTAGCAGAGCAGTTGGATGAATTAAAGGAAAAGCATGCATGCGTGGGAGATGTCCGGCATATTGGATTGTTTTCCTGCGTAGAGCTGGTGAAGGATAAAGCTACCAAAGAGGCGCTTGTTGCTTACGGATCTGATCCTCTGGGAATTATGGGAAAAATCATCGGAATGCTGAAAGAGCGGAAGTTTATGACATATTCTCATGAAAATATGATCTTTGTCTGCCCGCCGCTGATTATTTCCGAGGATCAGTTGACAGAGGAGCTTATAAAGCTGGATGAAGTGTTATCTATTGTGGATAAAGAATACTTAGATTGATTTTTATGTGAAAAACTTGGAAAGGAGTGGTTGCGATGTCATGTTTTACATGTCCACCGGTAATATTAACAGGTCAAGAAGCACTTTCATGCAGTATTCCTTACCTTAAGAGTTTTGGAAGCCGCGCGTTTATTGTGACTGGAAAGCATGTAGGAAAATCTCCGATGCTGGCAGATTTACAGCATGTACTTGAAACGGCACAGATCAGCTCTTATGTATATGATGATATTACGGGAGAACCGACAGATACGATGATCGAATCCGGTGTCAGGCAGTATACGGAATCGGGAAGCCAGTTTGTGATTGGTATCGGAGGAGGCAGTCCCCTTGATGCAGCGAAAGCAATCGCGGCAATGAGTGTCAATGAGGGAAAAATCTCCGATTATAACGGCAGGGAGATCACAGGAGAGATACCTCCTCTTGTCGCGATCCCGACTACTTCCGGAACAGGCTCGGAGGCGACAAAATTTACGATTATTACCGATCATGAGAAAGATATTAAGATGTTACTCAAAGGTGATTGCCTAATCCCAAAGCTGGCGATCGTAAATTCCGATTTTACGGTAGATATGCCAAAAAGTGTGACTGCGGCAACCGGATTGGATGCGCTCACCCATGCGGTAGAAGCGTATACCTCAAAAAAGGCATTTGCGCTGACAGATACATATGCTGTTTCGGCAGTAAAGCGGATTATGAAGTATTTGCCGGTAGCATATGAGAATGGATATGATGGGAAAGCCAGAGAGGAAATGTCCCTTGCGGCACTGGAAGCAGGAATCTGCATCAATAATTCCAGTGTGACACTCGTTCACGGTATGAGCCGGCCGATCGGTGCATTATTTCATGTACCGCATGGTATGAGTAATGCAATGCTGCTCAAAACCTGTCTGGAATTTGCTTTAGACGGAGCATATGACCGGTTTGCGGATCTCGCAAGGGCAATCGGAGCGGCTGCTGAAAGCGACAGCGATGAAAAAGCCGCACACAGGCTGATCGAGGAGATAGAAAAGTTGTGTCAGACATGTCAGGTTCCCACAATTACGGGATATGGCATTGATAAAGAGCAGTTTCTGGCAAGTGTTGAAAAAATGGCTGAGGATGCGGTTGCATCCGGAAGTCCGGCAAATACGAGAAAGACTGTTACAAAAGAGGATTGTATCAGACTTTATCAATCAATGGTATAAAATCATATAAATTGATATAACTGAAAAAATACGGCAAAGGCGCCACACATTACAACGTGCCTTGCCGTATTTTTTTATTTTTTAAAAATCATATGATCATTGCCATGGGAACAGGGAGGAAGAGAGATGAGTGAATTGGAAAAGAATGTAGAAATAGAGATCAGAGATCTGAGCGTCACATTTAAGGATAATAGCGGAAATGATGTGCAGGCGCTGACAGCAGTCAATCTGGATATATACAAAGGAGAGTTCATCTCATTGCTTGGTCCGTCCGGCTGTGGCAAAACAACATTGCTGCGGTGTATATCCGATCTGCAGGAGCCGACTGATGGAACCGTCCGTATTGATGGCATGACGCCAAAGGAGATCCGCTTAAAACAAAAATTCGGTTTTGTATTTCAGCAGCCGGTTCTCTTTGACTGGCGTACCGTGAAAAAGAACGTGGAGCTGCCTTTAGAGATTATGTACGAGTCAAAGGCAGAGCGCGCCAAGCGTGCAGACGAAATGCTTGAACTCGTCGGCTTGCAGAATTTCGCGAATCATTATCCGAAGCAGTTGAGTGGCGGAATGCAGCAGAGAGTCAATATCGCGAGGGCGTTCGGAAGCTGGCCGGAGCTTTTGCTGATGGACGAGCCGTTTTCCGCACTGGATGAGTTTACAAAAGAAAAGCTTCACGAGGATCTGCTGCGTATCTGGAGACAGACAAACAAGACGATTATTTTTGTTACGCATAACATTCAGGAAGCAGTATTTCTATCTGACAGAATCTGTGTGCTTTCTCCGCATCCCGGAAGATTATCGGCGATCGTAGATGTCGATCTGCCAAGACCGAGAACACTCGAAATGAAGGATACACAGCATTTTAACGATCTGGTGCTTAAGGTTAGAAACAGCTTTGAAGGAGGCAGTGTCTGATGAAAAGTAAAAAAGAAAAAATGTTATCGACCCTGCTATGGATTGTATTTCTGGTCATAGCGTGGGAAGTCGGAGCCTGTATCGTAGCCGTTACAAAGCGGTCGCCTGAGAACATTCTGCCCCATTTATATCAGATCATAGCTGCCGCCTGTTCAACCAAACAGGTATCGGCGGGAATGAGCGCAACAATGGTCGTGCTTACAAGCGCAAGGGCAACGATCCTCCGTGCGCTGGTTGGATTTGCAGTCGGGGCAAGTATCGGTTTTTTGCTGGCACTCATCATGAAGCTGTCAGGTTTTTTTGAAAAAATGCTTTTTCCGTACCTGATGCTGATCCAGTTGATACCGGTTCTTGGACTTGCACCGATTATTTTATCCATCACAGGAGACATCAATAAGAGCCGTATTGTGATCGCCGCGATCCTGAGCTTTTATCCGGTTGCGACAAACACATTGGCAGGTTTTCACTCCGTGGAAAAAGAAAAATACGACCTCATGTACATTTATGCTGCACCGAAATGGATGATTTATTTAAAAGTATTGATTCCTTCGAGCATTCCGTATTTCTTTACCGGAATGAAAATTGCTGCACCGATGGCGATCACAGCATCCATTCTTGTTGATACGCTTCAAGGAGACGGTGGTATGGGATGTATGCTGTCACAGTCATTAAAGCACGCGATGTCAATCTATGTATTCTGGCTGATCGTCATTTTCAGTGCATTTATTGGAATTTTCAGCAGTTACTTAATGAATTGGATCGAAAAACTGGTTTCACCTGCAAAAAGAGTTGGATAGAAATCCGGAACATATAAGGGAGGATAAACATGGCACAGAAAAGAAAAAGACCAAAAAGCCTATATCATCGTGCGAAGGATAACCAGCAGTTTCAGGCGGCTATGACAGTTGTGCTTCCGGTTTTTCTGGGTATGGTGATTCTGGTTCTGTGGCAGACACAGACACTTCATCAGATCTTTCACACAGATACATTTACACTGCCGCTCATAGATCGCATCGGAACTATTTTTATAGAAAACCGGGCGAAAATATGGGAGAACGTAAAAGCTACCATGACGGTTGCCTTGATCGGTCTGGTGCTTGGAAGTCTGCTCGGCTATCTGATTGCGATACTGGCAGCATTTTTCCCGAAGATGGGAACCGGAGGATTAAGTGTGATCGGAGCTTTCGCGTCGATTCCCGTCGTCGCATTGGCACCCGTTATGAATAACTGGACAAAAGGCGTATCAAGTGATGCAAATACCAGAAGTATGGTAGCAAAAATTCTGGTCGTTATGCTGATCGCGGCTGCAAATATGGGATTAAATGCTTACCGCGGACTGACAGAGTTAAAGCCGTATGCGCTGGATCTGATGGCAGTTTATGCGGCGAAACGAAGAACTGTATTTCAAAAGCTCCAGCTGCCGAACTCTGTTCCGTATATATTCGTAGCATTAAAGGTATCAGTCCCCGCAAGTATTATGACGACGATCGTCAGTGAATATTTTGCGGAATATATCATCGGCGTTGGCAGGCAGATCCGGGAAAATATTGTCTTGGCGCAATATTCAACCGCTTGGGCGTACATAGCAACCGCGTGTCTGCTCGGTATTGTATCTTATGTGATACTGATGGTTTTACAAAAGATTCTTCTCCGGAATTATCACTGATTCCGGTTGAAAAATATATTTTTTATATAAAAGGAGGAACTATCTATGAAGAAGAAAACACTGAAAAAATTACTTTGTGCAACAATGATTGCAGCAATGACGGTATCCTTTGTTGGATGCGGATCGTCAGATGAGCCGGCAGCAGATACTTCAGCAGAATCCGCAGCAGATACAGCGGATGAAGCGGCTGATACATCCGAAGCAGCAGATACAACAGATACATCTGAAACAGGAGCTGTTATGAGCAATGAGGAGATCATCCGAAAGGCAGCAGGAGAAGGAAAGGTCAGCAACTGGGGTATCGGAAATGAGTATGAGATTCTTGCCCTCTTAGCAAAATATGACCTTCCGACTGAGTATCTGAGTGAGGATTTCACAATGGATGCGTTTGATGATGACAGCAGTACACTCGCATCCGCTATGACTTACAACGAGCTTGGTTTAGTAAAAAACGATTATGACGGCGGATACGCATACGGTGATAGCGTCGGTTACATCGATATGAACGATGAGGGCGTGGCAATGCTTGAGGATAATATTTTCTGCAAAAAGAGCTTTGCCGAGGAAAATCCCGAGACAGTTAAAGCATTTTTATACGCATCCATCAAGGGATGGGAGTATGCGGTAGCAAATCCGGAGGAAGCGGCACAGATCGTATACGAGGCAGGCTCATCCGTATCACAGGATCATCAGTCCTATATGGCATCAGAAGTAGCCAAGCTGGTATCTACGGATATGTCCGGCAATGCGGTCAGTGAAGTCGGTAAGATTGATGATGCAGCGATGCAGCAGACACTTGATATCGCAAAGAAGTATGTAACACTTGATGATTCCACTGCTCAGGAAGCATTCTCAGCACTGACACTGGATGATATCCGGGATACGAGCTTCTATGAGGCAGCAGCCGCATCTACGGACGGTAAATTCAATGTCGAAAAGAATGAGGTATCCATCCAGTTAAAGTGGCTGCCGCAGGCACAGTTTATGGGCTATTATGTCGCAAATGCCAAGGGCTATTATGACGAAGTCGGTCTGACAGTCAACATTGTATCCGGTGGCGGTGATATTTCTGAGACAACAGCGGTAAATAACGGAACAGTTGATTTTGGTGTGACATGGCCGACAAATATGGCTGTTGCAGATGCAGGCGGCATGGATCTGGTAGAAGTTGCACAGATTTATCAGAGATCAGGTATGACACTGGTATATAAGTACGATAATTTCAAAGCAGAATAGGAGATGAACGCGTATGGAACTGCTGATTAAAGGAGGAACTGTTGTCACCGCAACGGAAAAGTACCTCGCGGATGTTGCGGTAAATGACGGAAAAATCGTAGCAATCGGAAAAGATCTTACGGTCGAGGCAGATCAGGTTGTAGACGCATCGGGCAAGCTTGTGCTGCCCGGTGCAATAGATGCACACACACATATGGCGATGCCGTTCGGAGGAACGGTATCAGCCGACAGCTATTTATCAGGAACGAGAGCTGCCGTGTGCGGAGGAGTCACGACTATTTTCGACTATCCCGTGCAGCATAAGGGCGAAACGATCCTCGGGCTTGTAAACTCCAAAAAAGAAATACTTGAAAAAGAAGCCTGTTGTGATTATGCATTCCATTGCTGTATCACAGACCTGAACGGCGGAGAGATCTTAGACGAGATGGAGCAGGCGGTAGCGGATGGTATTACGAGCTTTAAATGCTTTCTGGTGTACAAAAAAGAAGGAATGATGGTCGATGACGGAATGCTCGCAAAATTATTGTTAAGGGCAAAGGAGCTGGGTGCTTTGATCAATGTACACGCCGAGAATCCCGATCTGATCGATCTTCGGACAGAACAGTATCTGAAGGAGGGTAAAACCTCTGCATGGTATCACTATATGAGCCGTCCGGAGTTTGTTGAAGCAGAAGCGGATAAGCGTGTTGTACACTGGGCAACCCATCTGGATACACCGGTTTATCTGGTGCATATGGCAGATAAAGAAGGTCTGCTGGCATGTATTCAGGCAAAGGAAGAAGGACATGAGGTTTATATAGAGACCTGTCCGCAGTATCTGGAGTTTACCTGTGATGTCTATAAGAGAGAAGACGGCAGAAACTTTGTCTGCTCACCGCCCATGAAAGGGCAGGAAAGTCAGGATGCATTATGGACTGCGTTAAAGGCAGGCATGATCGATACGGTAGCAACCGATCACTGTCCGTTCCAGAGCTATGAAAAGGACTGGGGAAAAGACGATTTTACCAAAATCCCGAATGGCTGTGCCGGTGTTGAAAATCTCTATCCGTATATGCTTTCGGCTGCTAATGACGGAAAATTGTCCTATGAGCGGGTCGTAGAGGTATGTGCGACAAATGTAGCAAAAATTTTCGGCTGCGAGAATAAGGGTGCGATCGCGGTAGGAAAAGATGCGGATCTTGTAATTTATGATCCGGATAAGGATTTTACGATCAGCGTAGAAAACATGCATTCTGATTATGATCATACGATCTGGGAAGGCAAGAAGCTTCACGGATATCCGGTTCAGACCTATCTGCGTGGCAAACTTGTATATGATGACGGAGAATATGTAGGTCATCCGGGTATGGGAAATTATGTAAAGCGTATACACAGATAAGAAGGAGGACACGATGGAATATGAAATGATAAAAATAAAAAGTGAAGCGAGCAGATGTCTGTTGTGTCATGATGCCCCCTGTAATTGCTGTCCAAAAGGATTGGCAGTTTCGGATATTATCCGCTCGCTTCGTTTTGAAAATAATAACGGAGCTGCGAAAAAAATCGGATCGGTTTCCTGTACGGATTGTGATGCGCCGTGCGAGCAGGCATGTATCCGCGCAAAAATAGATCGGAAAATAGATATTTCTGACATTTTCCCGTGTATCACACGGGAAAATGAAAAAGAGTCGAAGGCTGATTTATCTATTGATTTTTGCGATGTAGCCTGTGAAAATCCATTCTTTTTATCATCCTCAGTAGTCGGAAGTAACTACGAGATGGTAGCGAAAGCATTCGATCTCGGCTGGGCGGGTGTCGCATTCAAAACAATCGGTCTGTTTGTGCCGAATGAGGTGTCCCCGCGGTTTTCAGCCCTCGAAAAAGAAGATAATCCAATGATCGGTTTCAAAAATATTGAGCAGATTTCGGATCACACGTTAGAAGAAAATCTCGGTTATTTGAAACAGCTCAAGAAAGATTATCCGACGAAGGTTCTGATTGCGTCGATCATGGGACAAAATGAAGAAGAATGGACAAAGCTGGCAGCTCTCATGGAACAGGCAGGAGCAGACATCATCGAGTGCAATTTCTCATGTCCCCAGATGGTAGGAAAAGGACTCGGCAGTGATGTCGGAACTGATCCGGATCTGGTCGCACGTTATGTAGCCGCGACAAAGCGCGGGACAAAGCTGCCGATTTTAGCAAAAATGACGCCGAACATCACCCGAATGGAA
>CALBJL010000141.1 GCA_937893485.1 uncultured bacterium
TGACACTGGTGTTTTGACGGAACCGGAAGATTAGAAAAAGGTGGGAGATGTAATTATGATGAAAAATAATAAAATCTATGTCTGGGCACACCGCGGAGCGAGTGGTTATGCACCGGAGAATACACTGGTTTCCTTTGAAAAAGCAGTGGAACAGCATGCAGATGGCATTGAATTAGATGTGCAGCTGACAAAGGATGGACAGCTGGTCGTCATTCATGATGAGACGATCGAGCGTGTGTGTGACGGAACCGGATATGTCAGGGACTATACATGGCAGGAGCTGCAGCGCTTTAACTGCAATCAGGCATTTCCGGAATATGGCGTGCAGCGGATCCCGCTGCTTTCGGAAGTGCTGGAATTGATCCGTCCGACGGCTTTGACTGTAAATATTGAGTTAAAGACCGGAATCATTCCATATGAAAATATTGAAGAAAAAACAGTTGCGCTTGTCAGGGACTGCAGCATGCCGGAGCGTGTCATTTATTCCTCATTTAACCATTATTCGGCGTTAAAGGTCAGACAGATCGATCCCTATGCAAGTGTCGGACTGCTGCATGAGGATGGTATTTATGAGGCAGGTGCATACGCCGCGGGACTCGGTGTACAGGCGCTGCATCCGTCGGTCTACCGCTTGCAGGACCCCGGATATATGGAACAGGCAAAGGCACACGGGCTGGATGTGAACGTGTGGACCGTCAATGACAGAGGGCAGATGGAGCAGCTGTGTGACTGCGGCGTGCATGCGATCATTACGAATTATCCGGATATTGCGCATGATGTGGTGAGCGATTACCTGTAAAGGCAATTCATTTCCTCCAATGATTTACGGCAATTTTACATGGATTTTAGACAAGAGTGATAGTTGATTTTACATGGGAACCATAAAATGAACCTATCAATTAAAAAATTGGCAATTTACATGGAGGAAAAAATGAAAAAGAGAACAATGAGACTGACAGCCCTGGTACTAGGTGCATCACTGCTCTTAGCAGGATGTGGAAGTACAGCAACACAGACAACAACTGACTCTGCAAATACTGACACACAGGATCAGCAGACTGAGCAGAGCGGGGATACCACAGAGGATACATCCACAGACACCGCGCAGGATACAACTGCTGCGACAGATCTGAATGCACTTTCGCTCGATGAGCTGACAGAGCTTGCAAAAAAGGACGGAGATATACAATCGGTCGGTATGCCTGATTCATGGGCGAACTGGGGCAATGCATGGAAGGCGATTGAAGAAAAGTATGGCATCACACATGCGGATGCTGATATGTCCTCCGCAGAGGAGCTCCAGATGTTCCAGACAGAGGGTGAGAACGGAACGAAAGACATCGGAGATGTCGGACAGGCATTCGGACCGCAGGCAGTCGAGCAGGATCTCGTACAGGGCTATAAGACCTCTTACTGGGACAGTGTACCGGACTGGGCAAAGGGCGAGGACGGAAAATGGATGATCGCTTATACCGGCGCGACCACATTCCTTACCAATACTGATCAGGTGGCAGATGCACCCAAATCATGGGAAGACATCAAAAACGGTGACTACAGTGTAGCGATCGGAGACATCAACGGCGGAAATGCGCAGGCAGCAGTCATTGCTTCTGCATATGCATTTGGCGGTGACCTGAACAATCTCGATCCGGCATTTGAGTTCTGGACAGAGATGGCGAAGGCAGGCAGAATCAATACACTCGACATTTTACAGCAGAATTTTGAGACCGGTGAGGTCGGTGTCGGCGTGATCTGGAGCTTTACCGCGATTCCGTACAAGAATGCGATTTCGCAGTACAAGCTTGAGGCAACGATCCCCTCAGACGGAGCGATCATGAGCGGCTATGCATCCGTGATCAACAAATATGCACCTCATCCGTATGCGGCAGCACTGGCGCGTGAGTATTTCTTCAGCGATGAAGGACAGGCAAATCTGGCGGCATCCGGAGCGATCCCGACCAGAACAGACGTAGAGATCCCGCAGGATATTCAGGATGCGACCTTCTCACAGGATGCCTATGCAAATGCAATTCCGATGGAAGATACAGATGCGTATACAGCAGCGTGTGAAACCGTAGTGACAAGATGGCAGGAAGAAATCATACCGTTACTGGTACAGTAAAATGAGAGCAAAGAAAACATATATCTGTCTGGCTGCACTGATTCCGTTTCTGCTGGTAGCACTGCTTTATGAGATCCTCCCTCTCATAATGGTCATGATTAACAGCTTTCAGCCGGATCAGGGCAGCGGCTTTACACTTGGCAACTATACAACCGTATTTACCAAGCTGATTTATCAAAAAGCAATTATAAACAGCATCAAGATATCGGTCACATCCGCTGTGATCGGTATCCTGATTGCATTTATCGGGGCAAAAGCAGTCGATGACTGCCGCGGCCGGATGAGCTATTTCTTTACGACCGTGTTAAATATGGTATCAAATTTTGCGGGCGTACCGCTCGCGTTTGCATATATGATCCTGCTCGGAAATGCCGGCTGGATGGTACATGTCGGACAGCGTCTCGGGCTGGAGGGACTGGCAAACTATAACCTGTATACTTCAGGCGGCATGAGCCTGATCTATGTCTATTTTCAGATTCCGCTCGCAACATTGCTGCTCATACCGGCATTTGACGGAATCCGCAAGGAATGGCAGGAGGCAAATGCGCTGCTCGGTGGCAGCGGCGTTGGATTCTGGTGGCATGTCGGTCTGCCGGTGCTGATGCCGAGTATCATGGGTACGTTCAGCGTATTGTTTGCCAATGCACTGGCAGCATATGCGACCGTGTATGCGCTCATGATGAATAATATTTCGCTGCTTCCGATACAGATCGCGGGCAGCTATGTCGGAGAGATACAGATCAGAAAAGGACTCGGAGGCGCGCTGTCAGTCGTCATGATGATACTGATGGTGTGTATGATCCTCATTACAAACCGCATCAGCAGGATCTATGAGCCGACAAGCAGAAAGAGAGGGGAGTGCGCATGAGAAAAGGGTCAAAAAACAGCCCGCACAAAGGAATCCTCCCCAGCATTGTGATTATGATTTATCTGCTCATTCCGTTGGTAGTGACAGTCATCTATTCCCTGTTCCGGAAATGGACGGATATTGTGCCGGAAGGATTTTCATTAGGCGCATATGGGGAGCTGTTTGCCAATCAGGAGTTTGTACAGAGTATCGGGCGGAGCGTATTGCTGTGTATTGTACCCATCGCGATCACGGTAGGTATCATATTGCTGGCAATGTTTGCCACGACACTGTATTTTCCTGGCTTAGAGAAGTATGTGCAGATGATCTGCATGATTCCTTATACCATTCAGGGAGTGATTTTATCTGTCAGTATCCTCTCGTTGTATGTATCATCCAAAACGTTTCTGAGCAATCGTCTCGTGATGCTGTTCGGTGCCTACAGTGTCATTATTATGCCCTATATCTATCAGGGCATAAGGAACGGCATGCGGACGATTCATGTAGAGACACTGATTGATGCGGCGCAGATGCTTGGCTGTACGAAATTGTATGCGTTTTTCAGAATCATCGTACCGAATATTATCTCATCTGTCATTGCGTCGTCATTGCTGGCGGTCGGTATCATATTCGGAGATTATGTGTTGATACGCAATCTTGCGGGTACATCGTATCAGAACATGCAGATTTTTTTGTATCAGACGATGAAGTCGGACAGCATCAAAGCGAGTGCCGTGTTTGTCGTGATTATGTGCATCACATTCCTGATCGCAGCGGTTACGTTATATATGAACCGTCGTGAAAAAAACAGAAAATAAGAGAGAAAAAATGGCTTATATAAAATTTGAAAAAATCATCAAAAATTTTGGCGATACAAAAGTATTAAAAGGGATCGATCTGGAGATCGAACAGGGTGAGCTGGTTACGCTGCTCGGACCCTCCGGTTGCGGAAAAAGTACCCTGCTGCGCTGTCTGGCAGGGCTTGAGGAGGTGACATCCGGCAAGATCTATCTGGATGGTACAGACATCACAGACATGGCGCCGCGGGCACGCGGCATCGGGATGGTGTTTCAGCAGTACAGCCTGTTTCCGAATATGTCAGTGGAAGAAAACATTGCGTTTGGGCTGAAACAGAAAAAAGTACCGCGTGAGGAGCAGATGACAAAGGTGAACCGGATGCTGGAGATCGTCGGGCTTGACAAGCAGAGAAAGCACTACCCCGCAGAACTTTCCGGTGGTCAGCAGCAGCGTGCGGCACTCGCACGTGCACTGGTGACAGAGCCGAAGGTGCTGCTTTTAGACGAGCCGTTGTCAGCGATTGATGCGAAGCTGCGCAAATCGTTACAGTTAGAGATCCGGAAGATCCAGAGAGAGCTGGGGATCACGGCAGTATTCGTGACACACGATCAGGACGAGGCGATGGTCATGTCCGACCGGGTACATCTGATGAACGAGGGGCGGATTGAACAGTCTGACGATCCCGAGACGATGTACGCAAGACCGGTCAGTCATTTTGCGGCATCCTTTATCGGAAACTATAATCTGCTCACGGATAAGCAGTTTCTGGCGATGACCGGTATCGGTATTTCCGCAGGTGAAGCAGCGATCCGGCCGGAGGTTATTCATATCACGGAGAAAGAGCAGCTGCGTGATGACGCATACTATTGTTTTTCCGGTGTGCTGACAGGGTCTGTGCCACACGGAAATATTACACGGTATGAGTTTGACTGTGCAGCCATACCGGTACATGTGGACTGTCTGGCGAACGAGCCAAAGCATTATACAATGGGTGCAGAGTATGGGCTGCGGGTAAAGAAGGAAGATTGCAGAATGCTGTAGCTGCGAAAAATGACCGGGCGTATTTGTATGGGGTCGGAGAGAAAGGAAATATGAGGGAATTGTATAGTATTCTAAAGCAGGCAGGATTGAGTCATCGATCCTGTCTTTTCCTTTCATAATGAATAGGAAAAAATGTATCTTACATGCCCATATATGCAACCTACCGATGCGCCTATAGACTTTTTTTGAGGAAAATGATATATCAGCAACAGATGGAAGGGAGGGATTGCAATGGTAAAAAGATAAAAATGTTGTTGGAGGTATTCGAAAAGGCTGCACTCGGTATCATGCTTGCCGCGGCAATCTATATATCGATATTTGTGGGGGAACTGCGCAGAATATGAATGAAAAATTAAAGGAGTGGAAAAAGTGATGGAAGAAATGACAGATATTATCCGGATTGATCATTTGAACAAGCATTTTGGCGATGTCAACGCGGTGAATGATCTGAGTTTCCGTGTAAAAAAAGGAGAATTGTTTGCATTTTTAGGTGTCAATGGTGCGGGAAAGAGCACGACGATCTCGATGATCTGCGGGCAGCTGCAAAAGGACAACGGAACGATACAGGTGAAAGGCATCGAGGCAGACCGGGCTGGTGAACAGACCAAGCGGGTGCTCGGCGTCGTATTTCAGGACAGCGTGTTAGACCGTCCGCTCACGGTAGAGGAAAACCTGCGCAGCAGGGCGGCATTATACGGGATCACCGGAAGGGCATACAGGACACGGTTACAGGAGCTGATCGGGATCTTAGGCTTCGGTGACTATCTGAACCGTCCGGTGGGAAAGCTGTCCGGTGGACAGCGCAGGAGAATCGATATTGCGCGTGCACTGATCCACAGACCGGAAATACTGATTCTGGACGAGCCGACAACCGGACTCGACCCGCAGACGAGACAGCTTATCTGGCAGGTGATCGAGCAGCTTCGCGTGCAGGAGCAGATGACAGTCTTTCTGACAACACATTATATGGAAGAAGCGGCGAGTGCCGGTTATGTGGTGATTCTGGACAAGGGCAGGATCGTAGCGGAGGGCACGCCATATGAGCTGAAAAATAAGTATGTGCAGGATACGATCTCTATTTACGGCAGCGGGATCACGGAGCAGCAGATACAGGCGCTGCACCACGAATATGAGAAGGTGCGTGACGGCTATCGGTTGAAGGTGGAAAATACGGCAGAGGCGACAAAGCTGATCGTAGGGCATCAGGAGCTGTTTTTGGACTATGAGGTTGTAAAAGGCGGCATGGATGATGTATTTCTTGCGGTGACGGGAAGAACATTGGGAGGTGGACAGTCATGAAAACAATCGTGGCACTGGTAGATAGAAACCGGAAATTATTTTTCAGGGATAAAGGGATGCTGCTTACATCGCTGATTACGCCAATCATATTGGTTGTGCTGTATGCAACATTTCTGGCAAAGACCTATAAGGATTCCTTTTTGTCTGCGCTGCCGGATACGGTACATATTCCGGATGAGCTGATCAACGGAACGGTGGCAGGGCAACTGGCGGCGGCGCTGCTGGCGGTGAGCTGTGTGACAGTGACCTTCTGTGTGAACCTGACGATGATACAGGATCGCGTAAACGGTGCGAGAAAGGATTTTAATGTGTCCCCGGTCAAAAAATCCGCGATTTATCTGAGCTATTTTTTCTCGACCGTATGGAGCTCCCTGATGGTCAACGGACTGACACTGATTCTGTGTCTGGGTTACATCTATAAAATGGGCTGGTATTTAAGTGCCACGGATGTGGTGTGGGTGATTGTCGATGAGATTCTGCTGGTGCTGTTTGGCAGTACCTTATCCAGCATTATCTGCTATCCGTTAAAGACACAGGGACAGCTATCGGCGGTAGGTACGATCGTCAGCGCCGGCTATGGATTTGTCTGCGGTGCCTATATGCCGATCTCGAATTTCGGTGAGGGCTTGCAGAAGGGCTTGTCCTATCTGCCCGGAACCTACGGCACATCGCTCATCAAAAACCATATGCTGCACGGCGCGTTTGGCGAGATGGCAGCAGAAGGATTCCCGGAGGAAGTTGTCGATACGCTAAAGAGTGCGCTCGACTGCAGTCCGGTATTCCGCGGACAGGTCGTGACGGAGCATCAGATGGTGATAATCATGTTGGCAAGTATCGTGATTTTTGGTATGATATATTTATTGATTACAAACATACCGGAGAGAGGATAAGAGCGATTATTATGAATACACGCGAGGAGGCACTTGCCTACGGGCTGTCATTTCCGAATACTTATCAGCAGGCACCCTTTCACGACCCGAACTGGCAGCTGGTTCGCGTTAAGGGCAGTAAGAAGGCATTTTTGTGGACGTATGAGATGGATGGGTATATCCATTTGAACGTCAAGGTAGATCCGGAGTGGCGGGATCTGTGGAGAAGTACCTATGCGGCGGTGATTCCGGGGTATCATCAGAATAAAGAGCACTGGAATACAGTGATTCTGGACGGGACGATCCCCGATGAGGAAGTGAGACGGATGATCGCGGAGAGCTATGATCTCGTCACGGACAGCCCCTCGAAACGTATCTATGAGGCAGTTCGGCAGATTCCGCCCGGACATGTGGCGACTTACGGCAGGATCGCAGAGCTGGCGGGTGATAAAAAGATGGCGCGTGCGGTCGGCAACGCACTTCACAAAAACCCCGATCCGGAGCATATCCCGTGCTTCCGTGTCGTCAATGCCAAGGGTGAGCTGTCCGGCGCATTCGCATTCGGCGGGGCAGGCGAACAGGAGCGGCGGCTGCGTGCCGACGGCGTGGAGGTCGTGAACGGAAAGGTGGATCTGGAGCGCTACGGGATCTGAGTGCAAACCTTTGCATTTGCAGCTCCCGCAAGCATGTCTGTTTTGCTTTCATTGCACGATGGGTGGTATGCTTGTACTTACATGCCGCTTTGCGCTATGAATCTTTTGGCGTGACGTAATCTATGGCTGCCGGCGGCAGGTCAGTGACATATTGTTTAAGCACGATGACACGCTCGTCTGAGCGTTCGCACGCAGCGCGGCGGATTAGACAGCCTTTGACATTTTTCCGTTGCATTGCCAGTAAAGTGTGTTATAATTTAGCCTATAGGGATTATTCAGGCAAAGGAGAAAAGTGTATGGCAATCAGGAAAAAGACAAAAGCAGTACAGAAGCCGAAGCGCGTGAAGAACATGAATCATGTGAAACATGAGAAGAATGGTGCAGTGACAGTCCAGAAAGAAATTCAGGGGATGATGATTCGGCTGTTGTGTATTTCGCTGGCATTGGTAGGTATCGTGACCTGTTTTTTGAACTACAGATCTGCCATCAGTGAGATGCAGACCAGTATGCGGGTGACGGCGCGTGTGGTAGCGGAGCAGGTACAGTACCGTTTACAGAAGACGATGGCTCTCGTAGAGGTTATGGGAACCGTGCCGACGTTTTCCGCGGAGGATGTTTCTGCAGAGGAAAAAGTCCAGCTGGCACAGGAGTATGCAGCAAACTACAACTGGACGGGCATCAATATCGTGGATAAGGAAGGAAAAGATATTGAGGACGATAGTATCAGTATTGCGGATCGTTCCTACTTTCCGCGGGCGATTGGTGGTGTGACATCCATCAGTGATCCGGTTTACAGCAAGGTGACCGGTGGACAGGTGATTGCAGTGGCAGCACCTATATGGGCGGGTGGCAAGCAGAATACAGAGGTAACAGGAGTGATCTGTGTAACCATTGATGCATCGGTATTGTCAAATGTTGTGGAATCTATCCAGATCAGTGACAACGGCAGTGCTTACATACTGGATGGCAGCGGCAATACGATCGCACATGAGAATCAGGAACTCGTAGCATCTGCAAGCAATACGATCAAAGAGTCAGAGACCGATTCGTCCCTGAAGGCGATTGCGAAGCTGGAGCAGAAGATGATCAGCGGAGCGTCAGGTGTCGGTAAGTATCGTTATGGCGGTGTGACCAAGTTTATGGGATATGCGCCGGTTGGAATCAACAGCTGGAGTCTGGCAGTCGTAGCCCCGGTCTCTGATTTTATCGGAAGCACGGTTCTCAGTATTGTGGTCACGATCATTTTTCTGATCGGATCGATCATCAGTGGAACAATGATTGCGAAAAAGCGAGGAGCAGATATTGGTGGGGCAGTCCGTCTTTGTGCTGACCGGTTACAGCTTCTGGCACAGGGTGACCTTGAGACATCTGTACCTGAGATCAATACAAAAAATGAGACAAGGATTCTCGCGGATTCCACAACAGAGATCGTGGCACAGTTAAACGGTATCATCGGTGATATCCGGTATCTGCTCTCTGAAATGGCAGATGGCAATTTTGCCGTGTCCTCACAAATGGGCAGGGATGCATATATTGGTGCGTACAGTGATATTTATGAGTCTGTAAGCAAGCTGAAGCATAAGCTCGCAGAGACACTGCAGTCGATTGTCGATGCGGCAGAACAGGTCGATGCCGGATCTTCACAGCTCGCGGACGGTGCGACGGAGCTGGCACAGGGTGCGACTGATCAGGCAGCAGCCGTGGAGGAGATGTTTGCGACGGTGACAGATGTAACTGAGCAGGTTGAGCATACCGCAAAAGCGACCGACGATGCGCATGACAAGGCGAAACTCGTCGGACAGACCGCAGTAGCGAGTGAGAAGAAGATGGAAGAGCTCACCGATGCGATGGGACGGATCGCGACTACGTCAAACCAGATCAAGAACATCATTGCGGAGATCGAGGATATCGCATCACAGACAAACCTGTTGTCACTGAATGCAGCGATCGAGGCAGCGCGGGCAGGAGAGGCAGGCAGAGGCTTTGCGGTTGTTGCGGATCAGATCCGCAAGCTTGCTGAGCAGAGTGCAGATTCTGCGATCAATACCCGTCAGATGATCGAGACCTCTCTTGAGGAGGTTGAGCGCGGCAGCCGTCTGACAGCGGAGACAGAGGAAGCATTAAAGAACGTGATTTCCGGTCTTGATGCGATTGTACTGACAGTAGCAGATGTCAGAAGTGCATCCGACAGACAGAGCGAGTCGATGATTCAGATCGACAAGGTTGTTGAGCAGATCACCGGAGTTGTCCAGACAAACTCTGCGTCCGCAGAGGAGAGTTCTGCGACGAGCCAGGAGCTTTCTGCACAGGCACAGACCTTGAATGATCTTGTGATGCAGTTTAAGCTATCATAAGTATAAGATTCATGGAATGACAGGAGGCAGCATACGTCCGCATGGACGGCTGCCTCCTTTTATTGTGTGATAGGAATATAGGCGTTTGCGAAACTATTTTAAAATGTGTTGCCTGGCGACAGTTGCAATAGTATCCCGATCAGGCTGCTCCAGTTGTCCGGCGGTGTCTCGCTGCTTCTCCAGCCTTGGCTCGATGTGTCTTTCGCGTTGCTCACACACATAGCCTGCGGCTTTC
>CALBJL010000142.1 GCA_937893485.1 uncultured bacterium
CAAGACCATGATTGTCCTTTGACTCAATCACATGTATTCTGTCATCTCTATTCTCCAGACACCTGATATACTCATTAACCTCATCAATGGAAGATCCGTCATTATATATCAGAAACTCAAAGTTCGCATAAGATTGTGCCAGTACCGATTGAACTGCTTTTTCAAACACATCCAGATTCTTCTGATTATAGACACCCATGATCACTGATATCATCGGTCTGGACAGATCCTGCTTGTCCACAGCCTGTGCGGCTCTCGGCAAACGCCCATACACCTGTCTCATATGCTGCTCTGCCTCATAGAGTGAGAAGCGCTGTACGGTCTGTAATGCACCTTCTGCCAACCGCTGTCCCTGTTGCCTGTTTTCATATAAATACAGAATTGCATCTGCAAATTCGCCTGCATGATGTGCATGACACACCAATCCGTTATCTTTATCTGAAATATATTCTCTCGTTCCCCGATTATCTGCCACAATTAACGGAATTCCACTTGCCATTGCTTCTAATGCTGCCATCCCCATTCCTTCACGTACGGACGGAAATATGGAAATATCTGCAGTTTTCCAGATCCGAGACATATCATTGCGATAGCCGCGCAAAAATACACGATCTGCTAATCCATATTTTTCTATCTCTGCCTGCAATATCTGCCGATAAGGACCTTCTCCGCAAATACTATAATAAATATCATCTCTTGCTAGCTGCGCCAATGCGCGGATGACAATGATATGATTTTTGTTCTGATTCAATTCACCAGCCGAAACGATATGAAATGCATCATCAGGTATCCCAAGTGCAGCACGGCATGCCTTGCACTCCGGGATCTCTGACTCCGTCATCGGATGATACTGCTCCAAATCCACTCCGACACCCGGTATTAACTGAGCGCCACCACCATTCTTATAAATAAAATCACTGGCTCGTAAATAATCCTCATGATTAATGGTAATAATAATATCTGAAAGCCTTGCCAGAATTCTCTCCACAGGATAATAGAACAACCAGTTTTTAACAGGTGCTCCTTTAAAAAAATGGAAACCATGCGCTGTATAGATCACAAATGGGTTTCTATGACTGAATGCAGCCGCTAATCGCCCCAATACTCCACCATTCGGATTGTGACAGTGCACAACATCTACACCCTCTCTGTCAATAATCCTGATCAACTCACGTAAAGCCCATATATTCTTTTTTAACTGAAAGGGATTTTTCTCAATACTGATATGATGCAGGACTACCCCCATGTTACGCAGTGTCTCGTCTTTCACCTCGTAAATGGGTACACCAAAATTAGTCGCATAATGAACCTGATACCCATTTTGCTGCAAAAGTTTGACATTATTCAGTTCAAACTGTGACAAAAAACCACTTGTTGTTGTGATAATCAATGCCCTGTTCATTCCAAAACTACCCCTATAAACTCAAAAATGGTGTATATTCCTATTTCTGACAAAACAATCATACCACAATTTTATAACTTGTCAATTTATATTATTCATTATTGATTATTTTTACTTTACTCGCAGACATACGAGTCAACTATTCATTATCATTATTGATTATTTTTACTTTCCTTTTATCCTATAGACTATACATTATTATCAAACAAAACCACTAAATGTATACTGTTATTCAAAACACGATATCATCCGACGAGTCATTTATGTAGAAAAGCTGTATATGATTGTTTTTCTTGTAGGAATTCAATTATCTTTTTGTGGTAAGGGAGATTTTTTATGAAGAATTCTTTATATGAACGTATCCATGACCTTCGTGAGCGATCCGGCATGACTCAGACCGATCTCGCCATGCGCATGGGTGTAACAAGATCCGGCGTAAATGCTTGGGAAATGGGTATTTCCAAACCCAGTCTGGATAATCTGATAACCCTCAGCAGAATCTTTCACACAACAACCGATTATCTACTTGGCATAGAAAATGAAGATGTAATCATTATCAATAATTTTTCAATGGAAGAAAAGGAATTAGTGACACGCCTTGTCCGTTATATAGAAAATAGCAGAAATATGGATGCTGAGCACTAAAAAGGAGATGGAAGAAACCACTTCCATCTCCTTTTAAAATCAAATTTTTGATATAATCAGCGTCCGCTCTTAATAATTCACGATAGAGCCGAAGTCTGCCTTTAAGCTGGCTCCGCCTACCAGTCCGCCATCGATGTCAGGCTGTGCAAACAACTCTGCTGCGTTGCCTGCATTGACAGATCCGCCGTACTGGATGCGTACTGCGTCTGCGGTTGCTGCATCGTACATCTCTGCGATGCAGTCACGGATGCCCTTGCATACTTCCTGTGCCTGCTCAGTTGTAGCGGTCTTTCCGGTTCCGATTGCCCAGATCGGCTCGTATGCGATAACCATGCTCTTTACCTGATCAGCAGTGATTCCTGTGAGATCGGACTTGATCTGTAAACGGATCCAATCCATTGTCACGCCCATCTCTCTCTGCTCTAATGTCTCACCACAGCAAAGAATCGGTGTTAAGCCTGCCTCGAATGCCTTCTTTACTTTCTTGTTCAGTAAAGCGTCATCCTCCTTGAAGTAATCGCGGCGCTCTGAGTGTCCGATGATGACATACTTTACACCTGCATCTACTAACATTGCTGCTGAGATCTCTCCGGTGTATGCACCCTTCTCCTCAAAGTACATATTCTCGGCACCAACTGCTACGTTGGTTCCTTTGACTGCCTCTACAACGGGTACGATGTCGATTGCGGGTACGCAATATACAACATCTACGCTGTCAGATTTTACCAGATCCTTCAGATCTGCACATAATTTTACTGCCTCGCTGGGAGTCATGTTCATCTTCCAGTTTCCGGCTACGATTTTACGTCTTGCCATCTCATGTTCCTCCATGTTTATTTTATATTTGCTCTACTTATCCGACTCGACTAGTCACACAAGGAAGTTCGATTCACTAGGCTCGAAAATACCTCTAGTGTGCTCTACTTATCCAACTCGACTAACCTCAAACATCGCCTTGCGGCTCGTTTTCGCTAGTCTCACAAGGAAGTTCGATTCACTAGGCTCGAAAATACCTCGCCAAGTTCCTTCGAACTAAGTTCGCACTAACCTCATCCGTCGCATTCTGCTCGGATTCGCTAAGTGCTCTACTTATCATCAGCTGCTGCTACACCGGGAAGTGACTTGCCCTCTAAGAACTCTAAGGAAGCTCCACCACCGGTAGAAATATGGCTCATCTTATCAGCAAAACCTAACTGGTTGACTGCTGCTGCGGAATCTCCACCACCGATAATTGTAGTAGCGTCGGTATCTGCGAGTGCCTGTGCAACTGCGATGGTTCCCTTTGCCAGTGTCGGGTTCTCGAATACACCCATCGGTCCGTTCCATACGACGGTCTTTGCAGACTTCACTGCATCTGCGTACAGTGCTGCGGTCTTAGGTCCGATATCAAGTCCTTCCATATCAGCGGGGATCTTGTCAGCGTCTACAATCGTCACATCAATCGGTGCATCAATCGGGTTCGGGAATCCTGCTGCGATTGTTGTATCGATCGGCAGTAACAGCTTCTTGCCAGCCTTCTGCGCCTTGTCCATCATATCCTTGCAGTAACCGATCTTCTCATCGTCTACCAATGACAGTCCAATCTCATAGCCCTTTGCCTTTAAGAAAGTGTATGCCATACCACCACCGATGATCAGTGTATCACACTTCTCGATAAGGTTGTTGATAACGTTGAGCTTGTCAGCTACCTTTGCGCCGCCGAGGATCGCTACGAACGGACGTACCGGATTCTCTACCGCATTGCCGAGGAACTCGATCTCCTTCTGCATCAGGTATCCGACTGCACAGTCGCCGCCCTTTGCGCGTACAAACTCAGGCACACCTGCAACAGAAGCATGTGCTCTGTGGGCAGAACCGAAAGCGTCACATACATAGACATCACACAAATCTGCTAACTCTTTTGCAAATGCTGTTCCTGCCTCTGTCGGCTTTGTCTCCTCTTTTCCACGGAAACGGGTATTCTGAAGAAGAACAACATCTCCATCCTTCATAGCTGCAACAGCATCTGTAGCTGCCTGTCCTGTCACGTGATCATCATTTACGAATGTAACCTTTTTTCCAAGTCTTTCCTCAAGTGCTGCTGCTACCGGAGCAAGTGACTCAGCCTCATTGGGGCCATTCTTTACTTTTCCAAGATGTGAGCAAAGGATCACCTTTCCGCCGTCCTTGATCAATTTCTCGATAGTCGGTATAGCTCCCTTGATACGGTTGTCGTCAGTGATCTTTCCATCCTTTAAAGGTACGTTGAAGTCGCATCTTACGAGGACGCGCTTGCCTGCTACGTTGATGTCATCAACGGATTTCTTATTTAATCCCATGATTAAACCTCCAAAATTAAATTTGTAAAAAAGGGTCCGGTCCAAACCGACCGGACCCTTCGTGAGTCGTTGTAATAGCAAAACCCGTCTGCGGGTCAATGCCGATCTTATGCTAACTCTGAGAAGTACTTGATTGTACGAACCATCTGAGAAGTATAAGAGTTCTCGTTGTCATACCAAGAAACAACCTGTACTAAGTTGTCCTCGCCAACCATAGTCTGAGTTGCATCGAAGATTGAACCATAGGTGCTTCCTACGATATCAGAAGATACGATCTCATCCTCATTGTATCCGAATGACTCTGTAGAAGCTGCCTTCATAGCTGCGTTAATCTCTTCCTTAGTTACAGACTTCTCTACAGTTGCTACTAAGATTGTGGTAGATCCTGTAGGGGTAGGAACACGCTGAGCTGATCCGATCAGCTTGCCGTTTAACTCAGGGATAACTAAGCCGATTGCCTTTGCAGCTCCGGTAGAGTTGGGAACGATGTTTACAGCGCCTGCACGTGATCTTCTTAAATCGCCCTTTCTCTGAGGTCCGTCAAGGATCATCTGATCTCCTGTGTAAGCATGGATGGTGCTCATGATACCAGACTTGATACCTGCTAAGTCGTTCAGAGCCTTAGCCATAGGTGCTAAGCAGTTTGTTGTACAAGAAGCTGCTGAGATAATGGTATCTTCGGGCTTTAAGGTTGTGTGGTTTACATTGTATACGATGGTAGGAAGATCGTTTCCTGCAGGTGCAGAGATAACAACCTTACGAGCGCCTGCATTGATGTGAGCCTGAGCCTTCTCTTTGCTGGTGTAGAAACCAGAGCACTCTAATACTACGTCAACCTTTAACTCACCCCAAGGGCAGTTGTTTGCATCCGGGAATGCATAGATCTTGATTGTCTGTCCGTTTACGGTGATGGAATCATCGCTTGCAGAAACGGTATCAGCTAATGCATACTTACCCTGTGATGAATCGTACTTTAACAGGTGTGCTAACATCTTAGGGCTTGTTAAGTCGTTGATTGCTACTACTTCATAACCCTCTGCTCCGAACATCTGTCTGAAAGCAAGACGACCGATACGTCCAAAACCATTGATTGCTACTCTTACTGCCATGTTGAATTCCTCCTAAGAATTTTAATAATGTATTTGTTTTCAAATGGGACACGCCCAATCTGTTGTCATTGTACTAAATAACAAACAAAAATTCAAGTCTTTATTGTCACTTTATCCTACTTTGTTAAAATATTATCTAAGTATGGATTCTGCACCTTGACATTTTGTGCAAAACTCCACATGATATATGATAGATCATATTATCATACAAAAAGGAGCCACTACTTATGTTATGGGATACACATATGCACTGCAATTTTTCCGGCGACAGCGATGCTGACCCGGAGGACATGATCCGTGCGTCGATCAGCGCCGGGCTGGACGGCATCTGTTTTACGGATCACTTAGATTACGATTTTCCGTCCGATCCGCCGGATCTGTTTGTGATTGATCTGGATGAATACGACCGCGCGATCCATGCGCTGACGAAAAAATACCGTTCCACATTCCCGGTGCTCCATGGCATCGAGATCGGCGTCCAGCCGCATCTGCACGGAAAGCTGCATGAGGTCGTGCTTGCACACGATTTTGATCAGGTGATCTGCTCCTCCCACGCGATTGACGGGAAAGATCCCTACTACAAGACCTTTTTTATCGGACGCGGGGAACACGAAGCCTACGAGCGCTATTTTGAATCCATCTTAGAAAATCTGGAGGGTTTTTCCGATTTTGATGTATACGGGCATATCGATTATGTCGTGCGTTACGGTCCGAACACAAACCGGTTTTATTCCTACGAGGCTTATTCGGATGTATTGGACGCGATCTTAAAAAAACTGATCGACATGGGCAAAGGCATCGAGATCAACACCGGTGGCTTTAAATACGGACTCGGACATCCGAATCCGTGCGAGGACATCATCCGGCACTACCGCTCGTTCGGCGGCGAGATCATCACGATCGGCGCAGACGCACACGCCCCGGAGCATGTCGCCTATGACTTTGCGAAAGTACCGCGCATTTTGCGCGAGGCGGGCTTTACCCACTACACCGTATTCAAAAAACGACAGCCGTATTTTTACCCGCTGCCGGAATAACCGCATCATAAAAAGGAGATTTTGACCTATGAATAAAAATATTGCGACTTTTCCATTGACCGAGGCATTCCGCGCCGGTGACGAATGTCCGTTCTGCAGCCTTGAGCGCTCCGCGGAGCAGCACGCGATCTCGTTTATTCTCGGATCGGCATACATGGAGGACGATATCCGTGCGGCGACTGACGCACAGGGATTTTGCAGGCATCACTACAAAATGATGTACGATTACGGCAACCGGCTCGGCAGTGCATGGATTCTGAGCACGCACTTAAAAAAGCTGAATGAGGAACTGTCAAAGGAATTAAAAAATTTCACGCCCTCTAAATCCTCCATGCTCGGCCGCATGAAAAAGACCGATATGTCGGGAGATCGGCAGCCGCAGACTTCGATCGGTAAATGGGCACAGAAAAAGAATGACAGTTGTTATGTCTGCGACCATTTCCGTGAAATTTACGGCAGATATCTGGATGTGTTTTTCGATATGCTGAAAAAAGATCCAGAGTTTCAGGAGCTGTTCCGCCAGAGCAAGGGTTTTTGCCTGCCCCACTTTGCGGATCTGATCGAAGCCGCGGAAACACGCCTGGGCGACGCACAGAAAAAAGAGCTCTATCCGCAGATTTTTGACATGATGCAGACAAATATGGAGCGCGTCCAGAAGGATGTCGCATGGTTTGTCGAGAAAAATGACTACCGCAACAAGGATAAGGACTGGGGCGAATCGCGGGATTCGATCCAGCGCGCGATGCAGAAATGCAGCGGCGGTTATCCTGCCGATCCGGTCTTTAAGTTAGAGCCGTAAAAAAATGAGTCAAAAAGACCGTTGACTTTTTGTGCGCACCCGGCGCGGTCAACGGTCTTTTTTCTTTTTCGCTACTTAAGCCCCGGCAGAACTAAATGGCTCCAGATCGGTGTGATTCTTCCATTCGTCGGTGACACCGGCATCACGCAGCAGATTCGTCACAGTCTCGGTCAGCGTCTTAACCTTCTCACTGTCTACCGCCTTCAGATCAAAGTCCGTATCACCGGCATCTTCCAGAATCGCAGCATCCAGACTGCCGTCCATCAGGGCATCCGCCGTTTTCTGCACATGCTCCCACTGGAAAGAAAAGAAGTCCCTCTGGGTATCATTCATTCCCTCCAGATAAGTCTTTACCGTTTCCTCAGCGTTGCCGCTCTCATCCATCGCAAGCTTCATCAAAGAAACCGCTGAATTGACCTGCTGCAGACTGGAACCGGCACTTCCATAGGGAGTTCTGTCAATGGTAACAAGTAAAGCGGTCAGCTCATCCTCACTCTCAGGCTCATACATCCAGTCAGTCACGCTGCCACTGTAGTCTGCCTCAGCTACCGGCGCATTGTCGGGTGTTTGTGCGGGCTCACTGCCGCAGGCTGTCAGTAACATTGCCATTAACGCAATCATTACAACAAGCAGAAATTTTTTGTTTTTCATAAATCCATCCTTCCTTTCTGAAACCAAAAAAATGTTTCACCTTATAATATCACAAAACAAAAAAAAGAGAAGTCAAATATCAAAAATGATACTAACTTCTCTTCATCGACCGTTCCAGCAACCCTTGTGCTATTTACTTAAATCTTTCCGGCTTCACGCTCTAACATATCCCAGCAGCCCCACAGATACATGATACCGAGGGCACGGTCATACAGCCCGTAACCGGGACGGCATTTCTCACCCCAGATATGCCGGCCGTGGTCGGGACGGATGTATCCGTCAAAGCCACACTCATGATAAGCGCGCATGATCTCAAGGATCTGTGTATCGCCATCACAGTCCCTGTGTGATGTCTCTGTGAAATCGCCGTTGGCAAAATGCTTTACATTGCGGATGTGTGCGAATGCGACACGGTCACAGTATGTGCGCACAATATCGGGTACATCGTTGTCTTTGTTCGCGCCGAGTGAACCGGAGCACAGACACAGACAGTTGTACGGATCATCGACCATCTTTAAGAAACGTCCGATGGATTCCTTGTCCACCAGCAGTCTCGGCAGTCCAAAAATATCCCACGGTGGATCATCCGGATGAATCGCCATTTTGATGCCTGTCTCATGGCATACCGGCATCAGTGCCTCTAAGAAATACTGCAGATTCTCCCACAGCTTTTCCTTTGTCACCGGGCGGTACATCTCAAACAGCTCATCAAGCTTTGCCATACGCTCCGGCTCCCAGCCGGGGAAGGTCAGTCCGTTCAGATTCTCAAGGATGTAGTTTGCCATTGCCTTGTAATCCTGCTGGATCTTTGCCTTTTCATAATATAATGCAGTCGATCCGTCTCCCATCGGATGGAACAGATCGGTTCTCGTCCAGTCAAAAATCGGCATGAAATTGTAGGTCACGACCTTTACACCAAACTTTGCAAGATTTCTAAGCGTCTGCTTGTAGTTCTCAATGTACTGATCTCTGGTCGGAAGTCCTACCTTGATATCATCATGTACGTTTACAGACTCTACGACATCCATGTTAAAGCCGTAGCCTTCGATCTGCTTGCGTACCTTTTCGATCTCGTCGATCTCCCATACTTCTCCGGGCTGCTTATCATGAAGTGCCCACACAAGACCTGTCACGCCGGGGATCTGCTTGATCTGTTCCTGCGTGATACTATCATTCCCTTCGCCATACCAGCGAAATGTCATTTGCATAAAATGCGCCTCCTTAAAATAAATTTATCAACTAACATTACTTTATCAACCAACACATTTTATTTTAACTAACATGTTACATCTAGTATCACACACTCTGCCTGATTAGTCAATCGGTTTATCCGTTTTTTTACACAATTTCCGCAAGCGGCACGATCTCAATGCCTTCCGCTGCAAATGCGCTTCGGATCTTGTTGACGAACTCCAGTGCCTTTGCGCCGTCGCCGTGTACGCAGATACTCTCCGCATACAGGTCGATATCTGTGCCGTCTGCCGCGCGTACCTTGTGCTCCTTGACCATGCGGATGGCACGCTCAATCGCCTCAGATTCATCCGTAATCATAGCACCCTCTTTTCTGCGGTTGACAAGTGAACCGTCCGGCTCATAGGCGCGGTCGGTAAAATACTCGCGTGCCACACGCAGACCGACATCCTTTGCCGCCTGCACGAGCTGTCCGCTCGCCAGTGCCATCACGATAAGTGCCGGATTATACTCATAGATCGCCTCGGCGATTCCTTTTGCAAGTGCATAATCTTTTCCTGCCATGTTGTACATCGCACCATGCGGCTTTACATGCTGCATCGTGACACCCTTTGAGCGGCAGAACGCATCGAGTGCACCGAGCTGGTACATGGTGTATGCCTTTGCCTCCGCAGGTGATACGTCCATGTTTCTTCTGCCAAAACCCTGCAGATCGGGATAACCCGGATGTGCACCGACATGGATGCCCGCCTCCTTTGCAAGTGTGATCGTGCGGTCCATCACAAGTGGATCGGAGGCGTGATAGCCGCAGGCTACGTTTGCAGAGGTGATGAGCGGGATCACCTGCTCATCCAGCCCCAGTGTATATCTGCCGAAGCTCTCTCCGAGATCGCAGTTTAAATCTACCTGATACATATCTTTCCCTTCCTTTATGAAATTGATAATTATAAAACGACCTGTTTGGGGACATGTGAGCAGATTTAATGAAACTCGCAGCTCCCGCAAGCATGTCTGTTTTGCTTTCATTGCACGAACCATTCCGATG
>CALBJL010000143.1 GCA_937893485.1 uncultured bacterium
TATGATCTCTCATCTGCGCTGTATCTGTAATCAACACCTTCCTCAAGCTGGTTTCCAGCCTCATCTGCTGTACCGATACCTGTATCAATGTCTACACCATCAAGTGCGTTACGGATAACTCTCAGTGTCAGGTAAGCCTGAACATCTGCATGCTGTGAGATTGTTCCGCCGTAGCCCTCTGCGATAGCTGCAACTGCATCACTGTTAGCATCGTATCCAAATGTAGGAACCTTTGCGTCCTTTGCCCAAGCATTGAACATTGACATTCCCATACCATCATTATTTGAAACAACTACATCGATCTGATCACCGAATGAAGCTGTCCATGTTCCAATTGCGTTACCTGCTGTAGCTGCATCCCATGTAGCTCCTGCTGAATTCTTCATCTCCTGTGAAGCAAGCTCTCTGATCGTATATGTCTTGCCGTCGATATCGATCTTAGCATCCTGAACAACCTTCGATGTACCATCTACGTTTGTTCCTGCTGGTGTTGAATCAACTGATCCATTTGAATCAACGCCTGTACCAAGTGCTGAACGAACACCTCTTGTACGTGCGATTGAATCGTTGTGTCCGATATCACCGATCGCAAGTACGTATCCGATGATTCCATCACCGTTACGATCGATAGTTGCTGCATTTGCCTTGATATAATCAAGAACCATCTGTCCCTGAAGTTCAGCACCCTGATTAGCATCAAATCCTACATAATATGTGCTGTCATTGAATGAAAGAGCATCCATGTCAAGCTCACCTGTTGAGCTGTTTGATGGCTGACGGTTGAACCAGCAAAGTGGCTTGTCCTTATTTGCTACACTGCTGCTTGAGCTTCCGCCACTTGAACTTCCACCACTTGAGCTTCCACCTGATCCACATCCTACCATTGATAAAGCAAGTGTTGCAGCTGCTGCTACAGCTAAAATTCTCTTTTTTCTCATATTTCTTTCCTCCTATGTACTGGTTTTGTGTGTTTTTTATTTTCGTCGTTCCTCATTGACTGAATTCATTATAATTTGACATAGGCTTTGAAAGAATAGAATATTTTTGGATTAATTAGCAAAATTTTGTGATTTATAGAAATTTTTATGTATATTTTTACCAATCGAATGATTTTATAGATTTGCCTTCAGGGATTATTTTGTACAATCCCTGAAGTCTGATCTGAAGATTATTGTGGCAATAAGTATAAATACAAAGCACACCACCCATGTAACCGGCTCACATACGCACACTGCCACATAGCCATATACGGGCACAAGAAATACGGCGAAAAGTATTTTGCCTGCCATCTCAAGTCCGCTGCATATAAGCGGTGCCACTGAATGTCTCATGCCCTGCAGGGCATTTCTGAGTATTACAAGAACCGCCATAGGTGGGATCATAGGTATACTTATCCTGAGGTACATAAGCCCGTTGCTTATGATCGTGTCATCTGAGCTTCCGGTTATCAGCACAAGCGTACTGCGAGCCACGGTAAATGTGAATATGAGGGCAAGCACCCACCATACTCCATATAACGCTATAGCGGTATATATTCCATGTTTGATCCTGGACTTCTTACCTGCGCCATAGTTCTGGCTGGCGTATGTCGCCACCGAAGTTCCAAGGGCGACTCCCGGTGTATAGAAGAATTCAGCCAGTCTTCTCGCGCCAACCTGCGCGGCTATATAAGCATTTCCCAGCGCATTGATACTACTCTGCAAAATGACACTTCCTATATTGTATATCGCACTCATAAGAGCCATGCTGAGACCCGTCCAGAACATCTCAAATACAAACTTTGCCTTGAACGTACAGACATCCTTTCCAAATCCGAGCTCAGGATATCTGCGCACGATGCACCAGATTCCAAGGACTGCACTTATACCCTGGGCAAGGATCGTGGCTATGGCAGCACCCCTGACTCCCATGTTAAGTGGTGCCATGAACAGGTAGTCAAATATGATATTGAGTATGCTGCTGAATAAGAGGAACTTCAGCGGGGTGATACTGTTTCCTATCGCCCGCAGAAGGCTGGACTCAAGATTGTACGCCATTGTAAATGGTATTCCCGCCAATATGACCGTGAGGTAACTGAGCGCACCTGCCATGGTGTCATCTGGAACCTTGAGAACCCTCAGAAGCGGAACACGGAACAGCAGAAGAGATGTAGTCAGAATGAGGGTTGACAGTGCACACAGTATAACAGACCAGCACACAGAACGTTTCATCTCCCTGTCATTTCCCGCACCGAAGTTCCTGCTTACAAACAAAGCAAATCCATTGTTTAAGCCAAATGCTATATTTGTCACAAGGCTGTACAGGGCTGCAGTTGCACCGATCTGCGCCAGCGCATCGTCTCCAAGTATATGTCCGGCGAGGGACGTATCCATGAGGTTATAAAGCTGCTGAAGTATGTTGCCCACAAACAGCGGGACAGCAAAATTTATCAGAAGCTTTGCCGGCTTGCCGACTGTCATATCCATACTATGCCTTGACTGAGTTCTTTCCATGATATATCCGTTCCTTTCTTTTTTTTACATAATAGCGAAAAAACAGTATTGAATCTTTAACAAATCCGTCTCATAATATAACAAAAGCGACAAAATTTTCAGAAAGGGGATATGTCATGATTCTCAGGAGAACCACCGTAACCGTCGACACAGACGGCAGAGAGTATAAGCTTGCCGGAACACAGCAGTTTGATCTGACTGCGAACAATACGGACATACACAATTTCATATCGGGCTGTATCGCCCCGCACTGGCATGACGAGCTGGAAATATTTGTACTTGAAAGCGGCAGAGTTGCCGTAGGAACCGGTGACACAACACATATTGTAAATGCCGGTGAGGGATGTTTCATAAATGCTGACGTCCTCCACACTTTTAACGCCATTGTTCCAGACGAATGCATCTTCCGGTCATTTGTGTTTGACAGCGCCATAGTCTCCGGAGCACCGGGAAGCATATTTGACACCAGATATGTAAAACCGCTGATAGAAAAGGGCGCGCCGTATATACACATAACGACAGACGAGGAAAACAGGGATTTTTTCGATACATTTGACGAATGCTTTGATGCGTGCAGCAGTGATCTTCCGGGATATGAATTCAAGGTCAGAGACTGTCTGTCAAAAATGCTGCTGCTTATCAGCCACCAGATAGATAATATAGAAGGAAGCAATATCCCGCGGACCGCCGAGATGCGGATGAAAACAATGATGGAATGGATAGACCAGAACATCAGCGGCAATATCACCGTGGCAGATATCGCTGGCAGTGTAAATATATGCACACGTGAATGTCAGAGGATATTCAGAAATTACCTGCATTACAGACCCATAGAATATGTACAGCGGCGGCGCATCATGAAAGCCGCCGATATGTTAAAAACCACAAACCGGAACGTCACGGACATCGCCTTGGAATGTGGTTTCTCAAGTGTCAGCTATTTCACCAAGCAATTCAGGCTGGTGGTGGGCGTCACCCCAAACCACTACAGAAAGGGAATAGCTGATATACAGTAGGGATGTCCTATAATTTATTGTGACAAAGGCAGCTCTGACCGGGTATTGCCAATCAGGGGTCGCTCCCGCTTATTTCGGTCTGCAGCGGTACTAAGGTGCCGCTTGAGGCGCCACCTAAGGACCGGCGACCTCAAATTCCCCTGATTTGGCAACACCCGGTCAGAGCCGCCATACTACATAGTTAATAGGACATCCCTACTGTATATTCAGATAGCTTCCGCAGTAAGGGCATTTGCTGGCGTAGCCGGATGCAGCACGGAAATTCGAGCCGCAGTTTGGGCACCTGACTGCCACAAGCCTCAGTTTGTCTGGTGCTACCGGCTTGTCGTCCATGAGTTCTTCCTCGCCCGGAAGCTTCTCGTCCCTGACGGATGCAGGGTCGTATCCGTATTTGCCGTTGTACTCGAAGATGTCGATGGTCAGTCCTATCGGGTACATGCCGGCACCTCTTGTAAAGCCTGTCGGTATGACCGCCTCACGCTCCACATGGTAGGCGTCGAAGTAATGCACGATCGTGTCCATGAGATATGTATTGTTTACTACGACTGACGTGTTCTCCGTGTAGCCATATATCTTTGCCGGGTATCTCACACCCTTTTTCACTATTTCTTTTTTATTGTGGACTAATATTGCAACGACAATATCCATACCGCCGCCTATCAGTATAAATCCCCCTGGCAATGCAAGCATACCCGCCTGGAAATTACCAGATCCTGCCACAACTGCAAATATAATACCAACCAAAACTCCGATAGCAAGAAATATACTGCCAACCAGCACAACTATCTTATGAGCTGCATTCATAACCTTTCCTCCCGTTTTTAAGGTATAGCCTCTCTCGCTTACGCAAGCGGGGCAGTCGTCGAAATCTTTCCTATAATATTCTAATACTTTCCTCCCACACCGGCT
>CALBJL010000144.1 GCA_937893485.1 uncultured bacterium
GCTGCATAGGCGGGCAAAAAAGCACAGTTATTCATAAATACAAAGGGGAAAATTATGTGGATTAGCAAGTATTTTGTATATTTTATATTATTTAGCTGTATGGGATGGATCTATGAATCCACATTCTGTACGCTCAAGACCGGAAAGTGGCAGAACAGAGGCTTCTTATACGGCCCGCTGTGTCCGATCTATGGTGTGGGAGCCGTATTGATCACATTTATTGTGGATCAGGTGGAGGCACATGGTGTGCCTGAGCTTGTGTGGTGGCAGATTTTTCTGATCGCTTTTTTCGGAAGCATCGTGCTGGAATATGTGACATCATATGTATTGGAAAAACTGTTCCATGCATACTGGTGGGATTACAGTGATGTACCGTTAAATATCCACGGGCGGGTGTGCTTTCCGGCATCGTGTGGATTTGGTGTCGCAGGTCTGATCGTTGTTTATGGGATCGCGCCGCTCACAAAAAATATGACCGGATGGATCTCGCCTTCATGGATGGAGCTGTTGTCGCTGCTGTTCATGGCAGTGGTATCTGCGGATGCGACATTGACGGTATCTGCACTGACGCACTTTGAGCACAATGTTGTGGCACTCGAAACTGCGCTGAATCAGCACATGGATCTGTTTGTAAATTCCGTGCAGGAAAAGAAACAGGCAGCAAGTGTGGCACTTGCTGACGAGCGGGCGCGTTTCTCGAAAGAAAACATGGAGCGCTCGATCCGCGAGATGGACTGGACGCATCGTGTTGCATTGAAGCGTGTACAGGGCTTCCGCACCTCGAAAAAAGATACCACAAAGCGGGTATACTCACGTGAGATGGTATTCGATTCCTTGAAAAAATATCTGGCGAATCAGAGAAAGCAGAAGGATGAGCAGTAGTAAAACCGAAAGCTGATAAAAGATCCCGTAAACCTTGTGTTTGCGGGATCTTTTTAAAATGCAAACTTATTTAAGTAATATTATATAGACAAGTTGTATGGAAGTCTTTGATTTTATTTCGCAGCCGCAAACTCTTTGAGCTGCTCAGCATCGGGCGCTGCAGTGAGCAGGCTGACAACGATAATGAACAGCAGTGATACGAAGAATGCGGGCAGCAGCTCGTAGATATTCCATACACCGCCGATCGGGCGGACAAGGTATTTCCAGAGGAATACGGTTGCACCACCGGAGAGCATACCGGCGAGCGCACCCCACTTGTTGGAACGTTTCCAGAACAGTGCGCACAGCGTGACAGCACCGAAAGCACCGCCAAATCCTGCCCATGCAAAGGATACGATACCAAATACAGAGGAGTCCGGATCTCTGGCGAGGAAAATACCGAGGACGGCGATTACAGCGATCGTAATACGTGCAACGACGACGCTCTGTTTGTCGGTCAGTTTAATATGTAAAAAATCCTGCATGATATTCTGGGACACACTCGATGCCGCAGCGAGCAGCTGGCTGTCTGCAGTAGACATTGTAGCGGCAAGAATACCGGCGAGGATTACACCGGCAAGAAGTGCTGCCAGAACACCGTGTTCGCTGATCAGTCCTGCGATACGGACGATGATTGTCTCGCTGGAGCTGCCCTCGAGGAATTCGAGCGCACCGGCCTCTGTCATACCAAGACCGACAATACCGATCGTGATAGCGACTGCCATAGCGATGAATACCCAGACAGTAGCGATCCGGCGGGATAAAACGAGCTTTTTTTCATCCTCGATTGCCATGAAACGAAGCAGAATATGAGGCATACCGAAATAGCCAAAGCCCCATGCCAGACAGGAGGCGACTGATAATGCACCATAGGATACGGAGCTGCCGGTCGATACATCATGTGAAGCTGTCAGTGACAGATAACCGGGCAGCGCACGCGCGTTGTCTACGACAGCGTCCCAGCCGCCTGCGTGGGTGATACCGTAGCTCAAAACAGCTACCAGAGCGACGGTCATGACGATACTCTGGATCAGGTCTGTTGTGGATACAGCCCCAAAACCACCCATGACCGTGTAACCGATGATGACCAGCGCAGCTACGATCATAGCGGTTGTATAATCGACACCGAACAGGCTGTTGAACAGCTTGCCACAGGCAGCGAATCCGGATGCGGTATACGGGATAAAGAAAATGATGATGACGAGAGCTGCCAGAGCATTCAGCGTATTGCTCTTGTCATGATAGCGCCGGGAGAAAAAGTCCGGAACAGTAATTGCACCGATATTTTGTGAATAGCGGCGCAGTCTGCGTGAAACGAAGTACCAGTTCAGCCATGTGCCGACACCCAGACCGATCGCCGTCCATGCAGCATCCGCTACACCGGACAGATAGGCGACACCGGGCAGACCCATCAGAAGCCAGCTGCTCATATCACTTGCCTCTGCACTCATGGCAGTGACGATAGGACCCATCTTTCGTCCACCGAGATAGAAGTCTTCTGTGCTGGAAGTCTGTTTACTAAAATAAAAACCGACTGCAAGCATCGCGAGCAGATAGACGACGATCGCCGCGATAATCAGAAAGTTTGTTGTGTTCATATTCCTAACCTCCTCAAATAATAAATGGACGCTTTATCGTTGTAAAGCAAAACACTACCCTATTTTAACATGATTTTTAATGGTCGTAAATACTAAATTCCCGAAAACGTGCGGAATACGGGCATCCTGGCAAAAAAATGTTTCAAAAAATATACCGTTTTTTGAAATATTTATTTTGACAGCCACGGTTGTTTGATATATATTTTTATCGTTGTGTGACCAATTAGATGGATAGAAGTCAATTCAGGGGGAAGTTTGAAACGCATGAAGATAAAGAGATTTGTAAAAATGTGTAGCTGTTTGTCTCTGTGCCTGTTTCTGGTGGCTGCGTTATTTCCGGAGACTGCTGCGGCAAAGGAGCGGGTCGACAACGCCATGCGGAAAATGGAATATGACAGACCGTTTTATGAGGATGAGCTGTACGAACGCTATCTCTCTGCGGTGAGTACAGTGTCTCTTTCCCGAGGGGAACAGAAATGGCTCACAAAGCAGGGGGCGATCCGGTCGGTGTCATCAACGATTACATTCAGTTTGTGGAAAAAAGTCACGTTGATGGAATTCATCAAGGACAATCTGGCGGTAGCTGTGATGGTGCTTGTTTTTGTGCTGCTTATCGCCTTTCTAAGAAAGTCTCGGATTGCGGAGACAAAAGCAAAACGGGCGGTCAATGAGTCGCTGGAATTAAATAAGAAGCTGCAGGAAAGCCATCAGGAGCTGGAGGAAGCTCTGTTGGAGGCAGAAAACGCGAATCGGGCAAAGACGACGTTTCTGAGTAATATGTCGCACGATATCCGCACGCCGATGGACGCGATCGTTGGTATCACGAATCTGATGGAGCATGAGGACGGACTGTCGGATAAGATGCAGAGCTACATACAAAAGGTGCAGTTTTCCAGCAGGCATCTGCTGGGACTGATCAATGATATTCTGGATATGAGCCGGATCGAGTCCAATGAAGTGCGGTTGAATGTCGAGCATGTCAGTCTGGCAGATCAGATCGGTCAGATCGACACGATTATCCGTACACAGGCAAATGAGCGCCGTCAGACGTTCCGGATCAATGCACATGAGCTTGTACATGAGTATCTGGTCTGTGACGGGGTACGTTTCCGGCAGGTGTTGTTGAACCTGTTGTCAAACGCTGTAAAATATACGCCGGATGAGGGAATGATCACACTGGATTTGTCAGAAGTGCCCTGCGAAGTGCCAAACCATGCCAGATTTATCTGTACGGTGACAGATAACGGCTATGGCATGACACCGGAGTTTATCCGGCATATTTTCGAACCATTCACACGGGCAGAAAATTCCGTGACAAACAAGGTACAGGGAACCGGACTCGGAATGGCGATTACAAAAAATATCGTAGATATGATGGGTGGAGAGATCCATGTGGACAGCGAGGTCGGCAAAGGAAGCTGTTTTAAGGTGACATTGATGCTGCGCATTGATACACCGAAAGCCTATGCGGTCAGCGAAAAAGGGATATTGCTCGTCTCTGATGATGGACAGGTCATACAGAATGTACAGGCGGTCGTGTGTACGGCGGGAGACACTGATTTTAAGCAGAAGCGGGGCAGCGTTTTGCGCGGCATGAAGTTCCTGTGCGCGGAGGACAACGAGCTGAATGCAGAGATATTAAAAGAAATTCTGGAGATGTATGATGCGCAGTGTACGATCTACCCGGACGGAGAGGAGATCGTGCAGGCATTTCAGAATGTTAAAGAGGGCGATTATGATGTGATCCTGATGGATATCCAGATGCCGAAAATGAACGGTCTGGAGGCAACCGCAGCGATCAGGAACGGCAGCAATCCGTTGGGAAAGACGATGCCGATCATCGCGATGACAGCCAATGCGTTTTCGGAAGACGTACAGCACTGTATCGGGGCGGGCATGGATGCGCATATTGCAAAGCCGCTGGATGTAGGGATATTAGAGAAAACCCTGCGCGAGCTTTTGGGGTCATAAAATAGTTAAAAATTATTGCATTTTCGTATTGACAATCGCACGAAGTGATGCTAGCATGAACATATGAACAGTTGATCATATATAAACATGAACACGTTCCGGCGAAGATTTCATAACAGAAAGGAGTACACCAATGGCAATCGATGATGTTGAAACCTGCGAGGACACTTGCGTACACACAGACCTTCTGGAAAAGGTGCGTGCGGGACTTCCAGATGAGGATGAACTGTACGATCTGGCAGAGCTGTTTAAGGTATTCGGTGATTCGACGCGCATCCGTATTTTATATGTGTTGTTTCAGTCGGAGCTGTGTGTGTGTGATCTGGCGGAGGCATTACAGATGACGCAGTCGGCGATCTCGCACCAGTTGAAGATCTTGAAGCAGGCAAAGCTGGTGAGTGGCAGACGCGAGGGCAAATCGGTGTTCTATTCGCTGGCAGACGATCATGTGCGTCTGATCATTGATCAGGGACGCGAACATATTGAAGAGTAACGAAAAATAAGAAACAGGAGGATATTTATTATGAAGAAGAAATTTAAACTTGAGGATCTGGATTGTGCAAACTGCGCAGCAAAGATGGAGGATGCAATCAAAAAAATCGACGGTGTCAATGATGCGGCAATGAGTTTTATGACACAGAAGCTGACAGTTGATGCTGATGATGACCGTTTTGATGCGATCATGGATGAGATTGTAGCTGTATGTGCAAAGGTAGAGCCGGACATGAAGATCCTGAGATAAGGAGCGCTGGTCCGTGGCTGACATGTCCTCACAGAGATGCCGTTTATGCGGGCAATCAGAAACAAAAATAGATTTCGAGGTATAGATTATGACGAAGAAACAAAAACAGATGGTCGTGCGTATTGTGATCGCATTCATTCTGCTGGCAGCGATCATGATCGGAGAGCACACCGGTCTGACAGACCGGATTCAGCCGCATATTCTGCTGGCAGTGATCTGTCTGGTTCCGTATCTGATCATCGGCTATGATATATTATTCAAGGCAGCACGGAATATCCGCAACGGACAGGTTTTTGACGAAAACTTTCTGATGATGGTCGCGACCTTTGGCGCATTCGGTGTGGGTGATTATTCAGAAGCCGTTGCCGTTATGCTGTTTTATCAGGTGGGCGAGCTGTTTCAGGGTTATGCGGTTGGAAAGTCCAGACAGTCTATTTCAGATATGATGGACATTTGTCCGGAATATGCCAATATTGAAGAAGATGGCGTACTCACCCAGGTCGATCCAGATGATGTAGAGGTCGGGACAATTATTGTGATCAAGCCCGGAGAGCGTGTACCGTTAGACGGTGTCGTAGTAGAGGGTGAGTCCATGATTGATACAGCGGCGCTGACCGGAGAATCTGTTCCGCGACGGGCGGGCGTTGGTGATGATATTATCAGCGGCTGCGTGAATGGCAGCGGTACGCTCAAGGTGCGCACGACAAAGGAATTTGACGATTCTACCGTAGCGCGTATTCTGGAGCTGGTAGAGAATGCATCCAGCAAAAAGGCGCGGGTGGAGAACTTTATTACCCGTTTTGCCAAATATTATACACCGGTCGTTACGATCGGAGCCGTCATTCTGGCGATCATACCGCCGATCGTGCTCTCGCTGACCGGAGCGGGCAGCCTCGGAGCATTGTTTGGAACATGGGTTTATCGTGCATGTACATTCCTCGTTATTTCCTGTCCGTGTGCACTCGTTATCTCCGTGCCGCTCGGATTTTTCGGTGGTATCGGTGCAGCTTCCAAGAAGGGTGTGCTCGTCAAAGGCAGTAACTACTTAGAGGCAGTAGCGGAGCTGGATACGATTGTATTCGATAAGACAGGAACGCTCACAAAGGGTGAGTTTAAAGTAAATGAAGTGACACCTGTCCGGATGGAGGAGCAGGATCTGCTCGAGCTGGCGGCGCTGGCTGAGGGCTATTCGACGCATCCGATCGCGGCTTCGATCAGGGAAGCCTATGGCAAGCCGTTGGCGATGGAACGCGTAGAGCACACTGAGGAGATCTCCGGACACGGTATTCATACATTTATTGATGGCAGAGAGGTCTATGTCGGCAACGCCAAGCTCATGAATTCGCTGAAGCTGTCCTTTACAGAGTCAAAGAGTGCAGGCACGGTGGTATATGTGGCATGTGAGGGCAGCTTTGCCGGAACGATTGTAATTTCAGATACGGTCAAAGAGGGAGCGCGTGAAGCATTAGCCGCTATGAAGCGCGTCGGCGTGAAAAAGACCGTGATGCTCACCGGTGACCGCAAGGAGGCTGCGGAGGCAGTCGCAAAGGAACTGGGTATTGATGAGGTTCATTATGAACTGCTTCCGGCGGATAAGGTATCACAGGTGGAGCGGCTGATTGATGAGCTGCCCGAAAAAGGCAAGCTGGGATTTGTCGGCGACGGTATCAATGATGCGCCGGTGCTCACACGTGCCGACGTCGGTATTGCGATGGGCAGCATGGGAAGTGACGCGGCAATAGAGGCAGCCGACGTTGTTTTGATGGATGATGATGTGCGAAAAATCGCATCTATCGTGGCGATCGCCCGAAAGACACTGCGCATTGTCCGGCAGAACATAGTGTTTGCACTGGCAGTCAAGGCAGTTGTGCTCGTGTTGGGTGCGACCGGTCATGCCAATATGTGGGCAGCCGTATTCGCGGATGTTGGTGTATCTGTACTGGCGATCCTCAATTCCATGCGGGCGCTGAACACAGCAGAATAACGGATAGACAGGTTCAGGGGTTCAGATGTGATGATTCATTTTATGTTTCATTGCATTTGAACCCTTGTTTTTTTCTGAGTTTCCATATATGATGTATCTATTCGGAATGAAGAGGTCAGATTATGAAGTTACGGGAGAAATATATCGGGGATCGCCTGTTTTGTTGCGGAGCAATGATAAGTAATAATAGAAAGAAGAGGATATGAATATGCATTTATTAGTGGAGTTGGTGTTACTTGTGATTGGCTTTGTCATGCTGATCAAGGGTGCAGATATTTTTGTTGAGGGTGCAGCCGGAATCGCAGCCAAATTCGGCATTCCGCAGCTCGTCATCGGACTGACGATCGTAGCGATGGGAACGAGTGCACCGGAGGCAGCAGTGAGCATTACGGCGGCGATGAAAGGAACGGCAGATATTACGGTCGGAAACGTCGTCGGCAGCAATATTTTAAATATCTTAATAATTCTCGGTGTGACAGCAGTTATTGTGGCAGTCGAGGTACAGAAAACGACGATCCGATATGAGATTCCGTTTGTGGCAGTTGTGACCATCGCGCTGCTTGTGATGGGTATGACGGACGGAGTGATCGGACACCTTGATGGAGTGATCTTCTGGATCCTGTTTATTGTTTATCTCGCATATCTGTTCGTGATAGCGAAAAAGGGCAAATCGGAGGACGAGGAAGTACAGGATGAACCGGTCTGGAAACTGCTGGTATTTATTGTGCTTGGCGCGGTACTCATTATCTGGGGTGCGGATATAAGTGTCGATGCGGCGACTGAGATTGCAAGAGAGATCGGATTGAGTGAACGGTTTATCGGACTGACGATCGTAGCGCTCGGAACGAGTCTGCCGGAGCTGTGTACTTCCGTAGTTGCAGCCAGAAAGGGCAAAGCGGATCTCGCAATCGGCAATATCGTCGGCAGCAATATCTTCAACATTCTGTTTGTAATCGGAACGACAGCGCTTATTGTTCCTGTGTCGTTTCAACCGGCATTTATTATAGACACGCTGGTGGCGCTCGCGGCGGCTGTGATGCTCTGGGTCTGTGTGTTCCCGAAAAAAAAGCTTACCAGACTCGGTGGTGTTGTGATGCTCGTCTCATATGCAGGGTATCTGGCATATTTGATGATTAAATAACAGCCGTCCGGCATTTAAGTCAGAAAACGGTGGGAGTTTCAGGGAGTATAGATATGAAAAAAGGTTACAGGCAGTGGATTCATCTGCTTACGTTTATTGTCGCAGCGGCAGCAATGGTGATCGCGCTCATACACAGGGGCGTGATTCCGCGTTTTTGGGAGTCTGCTGAGGTTGCGATGGCACCTGCGGAGGTGGAGGATTCTGCCGATGAAGCGGTCGAAATCCCGCCGCAGACAGAAGAGCCTGCGGACAGTGATATGGCAGAACTGCCGCAGCAGCCACCGAAAGAGGAGAAAACACCGGACGAACCGCCCGTGGATGAGCCGCAGGAGGAGCTGACACAGGAGCCGGATTCTGCCGAAGAACTGGAGGCGTATCTGGCGCAGGATCCACGGGAACCGAGGGAAGTGAAGGGCATTTTTATCACGGGAGCGGTCGCCGGGACACAGAATACGATGCCGGCGCTCACGCAGATGGTTGAGGATACGCAGCTCAATGCGATGGTGATCGACATCAAAAACGATTCCGGGGAAGTCACCTATGAGATGGGACTGCCGCTCGCTGAGAAGATCGGCGCACAGGTGCGCTATGTGTCGGATATGCCGGAACTGATCCGCCGGCTAAAAGAAAAGAATATTTATCTGATTGCGCGCATTGTGGCGTTCAAAGATCCGATTCTCGCAGAAAAAAAACCCAAATATGCAGTGAAAAATCCGGACGGGAGTGTTTTTCATGACAGTAACGGTCTTGCGTGGGTCAATCCGTACCGGGAAGAAGTGTGGGACTATCTGATTGATCTGAGTAAGGAGGCGGCCGCACTCGGATTTGATGAGATCCAGTACGATTACATCCGTTTTTCGACAGCGCAGGGCATCGCAGAGGCGGATTTTGGGAAAGCGGCCAGGGGCAGGACGAGGCAGGATGCGATTACGGAATTTCTGACGAAGGCGTATGAGACACTGGCTCCTATGGGTGTCTATGTGTCTGTGGATGTGTTTGGCACGATCATCTGCAATGAGGCAGACGGAAACCTGATCGGGCAGAATTATGTCGAGATGGCAAAGCACTGCGATTATATTTGTCCGATGGTCTATCCGTCACATTATGTAAACAATGCGTACGGAATTGCAGTGCCGGATGCGGCACCGTATGATCTGATCTGTGCGTCGGTGGCAGACGGCGAAAAGCGGCTGCAGGATGCCGGGGACGCAGATCCGGAGGTACATATTGCAAAGCAGCGGCCGTGGCTTCAGGCATTTACGGCAACATGGGTGGACGGACATATTCCCTACACCGGACGACAGCTCAGCGACCAGATCCGCGGTGCAGCTGATGCCGGGGTGAATGAGTGGCTGCTATGGAATGCGGCGAATAATTATGATAAGGTGAAAAGCGGTTTATAAACATCAAAAAACTCTGTGCCGGAAGGACACAGAGCTTTTTTAGCGTATGTTCATTCAATTATTTATTCGACCGTCTCCAGATATGCATTTTCTCAGCCTCTGCAATCAGCTCATCGCGGAAATCAGGGTGTGCGATAGAGATCAGCGCTTCTGCCTTCTGCCAAGTGGACATACCCTTGATATTGACCATACCGTACTCGGTTACAACATAGTGTGTGTTGGAACGTGTGTCGGTGACAATCGAGCCGTTGGACAATGTAGGGCGGATACGTGAATGCATCTCGCCTGCCTTGTCGGTAAACGTAGAAGAGCAGCAGATAAAGCTCTTTCCACCGTTTGACAGATAGGCACCTAATACGAAATCAAGCTGTCCGCCGGCACCACTGATCTGCTTTGTACCGGATGACTCGGCACTGATCTGTCCGAATAGGTCAATGTCAACACAGTTGTTGATGGAGATAAAGTTGTCCAATGCGGCGATCGAACGGATATCGTTCGTGTAGCTGACCGGAGCGCTCATCATTTCAGGGTTTTCATCGAGATAATCATACATCTTCTTTGTACCGCAGCCGAAACCATAGGTCTGGCGATAGCGGTCGATACTCTTTTTCGATCCGTTGATTTTGCCAGTTTTGGCAATGTCTACGAATGCGTCTACATACATTTCCGTGTGGACACCGAGATCCTTCAGGTCGGACTCTGCGATCATAGATCCGACTGCATTCGGCATACCGCCGATACCGAGCTGCAGACATGCACCGTTGGGGATCTGGTCTACGATCAGCCGGGCAACTGCCTTGTCTACATCGGTAGCAGGACCGCCTGCGCCGAGCTCGCCAATCGCAGGATTCTCACCCTCTACGATATAATCTACGTCGTTGATATGTACGCTGTTCTCAAAACCACCGAGACAGCGGGGCATATTTTCATTTACTTCCACAATAACTGTCTTTGCCATCTCACATGCGGCTGCCAGATGCGAAGCATTCGGTCCGAAGTTAAAATAACCGTGCTTATCCATCGGTGCGCAGACGATCATTACGACATCCGAACAGTTGCCGTCGCGGTAATAGCGGGGCAGCTCGGAATAGCGGATCGGTGAGTAGTAGGAACAGCCGCGGGCGATCAGCTTGCGCTCGATTCCTGACATATGCCAGGAGTTCCAGCAGAAATGCTCTCCGGCATCTTCACGCTCAAATACAGCCAGCGGTTTTAATAAAATACCACCGCGCAGTTTTACGTCCTTCAGCTCGTCTGTACGTCTGGCGAGTGCCTTGTCCAGTGCCTCGGGCGTGCCGTTGCACCATCCGTAATCTACCCAATCGCCGGATTTGACGACCTTGACTGCTTCGTCGGCAGTCACCAGCTTCTGCTTGTATTCATCCTGAAAACTCATGAGACATCCTCCTTATGGTATAATTATATTGTTATTTTTATATCAATCTCTGTAAACTATCCTAACATTTTTTTGTGGGAAGCGCAACGCTAAATGAAAAAAGCGCCCGCCATAAATGGTGCAGAACGCTTTTTACATTAGGAAATATATGTGGGAAATAGCTTAGCTAAGCATATTGCCTTCATGGAATGGGTCGATGATCCATGTAGAGGGGTCATCGTCGATATCCGTATCCGGAATAGATTCCGGTGGAGCAGTATTTGTCTGTGAACTGTCGTCCTCGGTGATCTCATCCTTTTTGTTATCTTTCTTATCGTCCTTCTTTTCGGAAGAAGTAGAATCGTCCTTCTTGGAAGAAGAGGTGGTATCATCCTTTTTCTCGGAAGATACGGTCTCACCTTTGGAAGAAGATGCATCGGCAGTATTGTCTTTCTTGCTGTTATCCGTAGTATCGTCCTTCTTGACAGATGAACCATTTCCATTTGTGTCGGTACCGTTCGTCGCAGAGGATGTGCTGTCTGATGCAGATCCGCCTGCAGGCGTCGTACTATCGCTGTTAGACGAAGTAACCTGTGTGGTCTGTGTCGGCGAACTGCTGTCGGAAGTCTGGTCAGCGGAGGTATCCTTTGTCTCGGATACGGCATCCTCCTTCGCAGAGCTGCTGTCAACGGATTCCTCCGGCTTGCTGTCAGATACGACAGCATTCGGATCGCTCTCTATGCTCGCAGATGCGGCATCTGCGGATTTATCAGATTCTTTAGATTCATCAGACGAATCCGGTACGGCAGATGCGACTGCGCTTGATACAGACCCACCGGTCGTGGCAGCAGCTTTCGTTTCCTCGAGCTGTGCAACACTCAGATCTGCCAGTGCAGCAGGGTCGACCTCCTGTGGATCGGCTGCTACATCGGTGATTTCATTGATCAGTTCCATTTTACCGGCTGTGATGCCATAGGCATCGGCGGTCTCTTTTGTTTCCTTAGATACATTGACTGTAGTGATCGAACAGGTATCAACGGCAGATGCGGAAAAGGCATCTACGGTAGACATCAGATCGGATGCTTTTTTCTCTTTGTCCGAATACACACCGATAATCATATAATTGGTGTTCTCTGCATCGATATAAGCATCGTTTGACAACTGCTCCACAGTGATCGTAAGTGCGGTCGTAATGTCTGTGTTCTTGAGGGAATCGCCGATCGCATCAACGACGGCGGAGCCTTCCTCGTTCATGCCGTTCACGGCAATGACTCTGTTAAATTCATTGAGTGAATATGCAATCGAAGGATTGATATCAAGGCTGACATAAGAGATCGGATTACTCCAGGTGTAAGTGCCAAGACCACCGCAGGCGGTGATAGCCAGAGCGGCAGAGGCGGCGACAACAGCCTGTTTCGGGAAATGAAGCATCTGCGATTGAAGCGTGATTTCCTGTCCGATGGAATAATTTTTATTTTTAATTTTCTCAAACCGACCATCATCACGAAGTATAACAGCATTGCTGTCTTTTAGATCAACAATCACGGCTTTCATCGTTCCGTCTCCTTTCTAAAATATAGTTTTGTTTTGATCCGGCAGGTGCCGGAATTATTTGATATATTCTTGCAACAGAGGAAAATCATTACATATGATTTCCACGGCTGCTATTATATATTTACGATGCCTTTCAAGTATTTTTCGGGGTACTTTGGTATTTTCCGCAATATTTTTTATTGGAAACAAACGTGTGCTGCGCATTTTTTCCACGAGTTCCGCTGTTTTAGACAGATAATTCACCGCTTCGCAGCAGGCGGATTTTGTCTTGGCAGCCTTCGGGGAACAGCTCGTCAGATCCATAAATGAAATGTCATAATCTGCTAAAATTTCGTTCAATGCGACGATCTCATCGCGGATCGGATTCTCGTCGGTAGTGCTTGTTGCGCGGACAATATGAAGCTGGTAGGCAGAGTTCTCGCCGTCCTCGTCGACATTTCCCTCGAATACATAGGGCTCGGTCATCTGTTCGTCGGAAAAACGTGCCTGACTGCGGATATAATCAGTCAGGCGGCGCTCGATCAACAGTCTCGCATAGGACTGGAAATTGCCTTTATCCGCCTCATATGTATCCATCGCATTCGAAAACGCGATAAGCGCGATGGACCATTCATCATCACTTTTGGTGATGTAGCGTCTGGTAAATCGGCTGGCACAGCTTATGATAAATTTTTCGTTCTGTGTGATAAAAGCACTGCGGCCTTCTTCTGTCAAGGCTGCTTCCAGTGCTTTTTCTCCCATATTGGAAAACATTGCTGACTCCTTATGTCTTAGATAGGTAAAGAAATTCCATGTTTGACTATACCATGTTTGCGAAAAAAGTCAATGAGAAAGAGTATGGAAGAAAAATTACGGTTGTCGGAATTTGGGGGGATGTGGTATGCTAGGTTGTAGAGTTTAGACAGGGTTTGTCCGGTTCAGCCGGATACAGAGGTAGAACAATGAATATAGAAAAAACGGAGCAGATCTGTCCGGTTGCCGGAAAATGCGGCGGCTGCCAGCTGCAGGGCGTATTCTACCATGCACAACTGGAGAAAAAGCGCGCGCTCGTGGCAGATTGTGTCCACGGTGTCAAGGTGCAGCCGGTTTTGGGGATGGCAGATCCCATGCATTACCGGAATAAAGTGCACGCGGCATTTGGGCGCGATAAAAAGGGCAGAGTGATCAGTGGTGTCTATGCGGGCGGGACGCACCGGATCGTTCCGGTAGAGCATTGTATGATTGAAGATCCGCGCGCGGATGAGATTATCGCGACGATCCGTGATCTGGTCAAAGATTTTAAGATCAAGACGTATGATGAGGACACCGGATATGGGCTGTTGCGCCATGTCATGGTGCGGACGGCATCCGTGACTGGAGAGATCATGGTGGTACTTGTGCTTTCCTCACCGATTCTTCCTGCAAAAAATCATTTTTTAAAAGCGCTGCGTGCGGCACATCCGCACATTACGACAGTGGTGCTCAATGTGAACGACCGGCATACGAGTATGGTGCTCGGTGACCGGAATATCGTGCTGTACGGAAAGGGTTATATCGAGGATGAGCTGTGCGGCAACCGCTACCGGATCTCGCCAAATTCGTTTTATCAGATCAATTCCGTGCAGACAAAGCGATTATATGAAACTGCGATCGCTTATGCGGGTCTGACAGGCAATGAGACCGTACTGGATGCATATTGTGGTATAGGAACAATCGGTATGACCGCTGCGGCACAGGCGGCGCAGGTTATCGGTGTAGAATTGAATCCGTCGGCAGTCAAGGATGCGATCGTGAATGCCAGACGCAATCAGTGTAAAAACATTACATTTTATAATGAAGATGCCGGCGATTTTATGCGGCTGATGGCGGCGGCACCGCCATCGGAGCGCGTGAAGGTGGATGTCGTATTTATGGATCCGCCGCGCAGCGGCAGCAAGGAGACATTCATGGATGCGGTCGCAGCGCTTGCACCGCGCCGGGTGGTCTATGTGTCCTGTGATCCGCATACACTCGGCAGGGATGTGGAATATATGAAAAAAATCGGTTATCAGCCGACCAGATGTCAGCCGGTAGATATGTTCCCTTATACCGACGATATAGAGACTGTAGTTTTATTAGAGAGGACGGGGCAAAACAATGAAACAAAAAGAAAATCAGGAATTGTTCAATCAGGCGATTCTCGGTATCAAAAAAAATTACGCGACACACGAACTGCTCCGGGCAGTCGAAGGACGAAGACTTCCCAACAGAGACAAGGTAAAAGAGCTCATTAAGGAGCTTCGGTGTGTGATGTTTGCCGGATTCATGGAGCGGGAGGACGGGCTGGGTGACAGTCTGGATGATTATGTTGCATATAAATTCAGCAGTGCGATCCATAAGATGCGCAAGCTGATCGTGACTGCGCTTGAGTGCGCGGATCATGAGCAGCACACGCAGGAGGAACTGCTGATTCAGGCTGAGACGATCAGCTGCCGGTTTGCGGCGCGTCTGCCTGAATTACAGGAATTGCTGCTCAAGGATGTACAGGCAGGCTTTGACGGTGATCCGGCAGCCAAGAGCAAAGAGGAGATCATTTTCTGTTATCCCGGATTTTTTGCGATCTTTGTCTATCGGATCGCACATGAGCTGTATGTGAGCCAAGTGCCGTATATTCCCCGTATGATGACGGAATATGCGCATTCCGGCACGGGTATTGACATCAATCCGGGTGCGACAATCGGCGAATATTTCTTTATCGATCACGGAACAGGTGTCGTTATCGGAGAGACGACAGAGATCGGCAACAATGTAAAGCTGTATCAGGGCGTGACGCTCGGTGCGCTCTCTACGCGCAAAGGACAGTTGCTCGCGGATGTCAAGCGTCATCCGACGATCGGCAACAATGTCACCGTATACTCCAACGCCAGCATTCTCGGCGGCGAGACGGTCGTGGGCGACAATTCGACGATTGGCGGCGGTGCGTTTATCACCTCCAGTGTTCCGGCGAACACACGTGTACAGGTGGGGGCGGTATAAAGTATCGCGGTAAACATACTAGGTAATTACGAAACTCTTGCATGAGGTCGCAGCTCCCGCAAGCATGTCTGTTTTGCTTTCATTGCACGACCCAT
>CALBJL010000145.1 GCA_937893485.1 uncultured bacterium
CTCCATCTCGCTTTCCTCACTGCCAACCGGACAGATACGGTCCAACAATTCATCAGAAATCATTCGCTCTGCACCTCCACTTCCTCCGTCGAAATATCTATGTTATAGGCATCAGATTCATTATTTTTCGCTACCGTGATATGGCTCTTATACACACCATTCTCAAATAAAATCTCCTGCGTGGTTTTCGCCGGATCAAGGTATGTCCGTTTTGCAAGCTTTCCACGGATTCGCTGGCTGAGCTCCGTCTGTGCAAACTCATCATTCTCCATATGCACAAAATCATTCAAACCAAAACCATATGCCTCGCTTCCATACTCGTCCTCATAAAACAGCTCACCCTCATCCGTATGGGCTTCCAGCCTGAGATCCTGCTTCCAGCACGCATCCCCGGACACGATTGCGAGATCCCCTTTCTGATCCACAACCGGCTGACCATCCTCATTGAGCATGATATCCGCATCATCCAGCCCGACGATATTCATGTGTACCGCCTCCCAACAATATAAACGTCTGTCCCTCCATACAGGAGCAGGACTACCACAACTTCATCTTTTTCAAGTGAAAGAGCAGATACCACACCGGGGATCTCCGGATACTGTGTATCTGCATTCATGTTTTCGTCCAGAATGCGGATTGTATACTCATAGATCCCCAGCTGTCGACTGTCAGCACCAGCCTTTACAATCCTTGCACATACTCCCGCAGGATGGCGCAGATGCGGATATTTTTTCTGAATCTGCTCAGTGATCTCCCTGTCCACAAAGGTTTTCATCATGTCACCCATGGCAATCAGCCTCCCTTGAAATAAATATACATTCGCACATATCCGCTCTCATCACTCTTGATAATGGTCTTTTCTACCTTTACGGTACCGGTGTAGTTCGTATGTACCACCTCTATTGCCTGACTGTGGTGGATCCACGGCACTCCAAACGTTTCTATCTCATATAGTCCTCCATACCGGTTCAATGACAGGATGTTTTCATCTTCTTCCAACACATAGATGTTTTCCTGATCCGGAACACAGCCCCAGTAAAACATGCCATCCCGGAAGAAAAAGTCATTGTCAAGTCCCCATGCTGTATTCACCTGTTCGATCGTTTCCACACCGGAGCAGTGATCAATCACCAGTAAATTTTTCTGTGCATACACCTCAGCTGACAGCCGATAGTGCTCAATGCCTGCCTGTATCAGCACATATTTGATGATGTCCTGTGGTGTGCAGCCGGTAAATGATGCCTTTACCGAAAGCCTCTCCAGCTTCATCATCGGATCCCGGATCAACAGCTCCTTCCACGTATCACCGGAGGTTTTTCTGCAATATCCGGACAGCAGTACATCATAATCATCCTCATACCCCAGTTCCAGTACCGCCGGTTCCATGTCGTCATAAGTGACCATTCCCTGCATTGCCGGTGCAAACGATATCCGGCACCAGTCGGCACGCGCCTGACGGCTGCTGAAGCATTCCACTTCCATCCCGCCAGCAATCTCATATTGCCCTGTCGTAACCCTGAACGCAGGGCTTACCAGCTTCTTTGCGTCCATCCAACCACCGCCGATCTAATCAGTCTGCCAGCGCTCCTTTTCTTGCTGCTTAGGGATACACTCCTCTTTACCGGACTCAGATCGCTGTTTTTCTTGCTGTTAAACTTTCTCTTCCTCACCTGTCTATGAAGCGTTACGACATCAGACACATCACCGTTTAATTTCTTCTTCAGGACAATCCTTCCAGTCACCGGAGCCAGCAGCTCCAGCGTGGCAGTACGCCCACTCTGTGCAATCACGTTCTTAATCGATAACTTTTCAAAATATACGGTTGAAATCCCACAGGCAGCACAATCCTCATTTACAATCTCTAACAGCTTTGCCTTTGTCTGCCCATACGGTCGGAACAGGCGCTGCATGGATGCGATCTGCTCCTCCTGTGTCAGGGATGCCGTATCTTCAAGGATGAATTCAACCGTGATCTTCGCTGCCTCATATCCGGTCGGCTGGTTGGCTTTGGTCTTTCCCTTGTCATCCTCAATATTCTCAATGGTCGCCGTTTCAGCTATATCAATGCTTTTGACCTGCCCGGAGAGTTTTACCCCTCCGAGCTTGATCACGTTTTCCTGGACTAATAGCACTATCTGTCACCTCCCTGTCAGATCCTTATGCAGTCGCCGGATCAGGATCATCGGTTGCATTCTGTGCATCCAGCAGCTCATCCACCAGATGAAACAATGCCTTCAGATCTCGCAGCCTGTTGATGTCTGCCTTTACCTCCAGCTTCTGGATGATCGTATTGGCACGCCTGCGCTCTGACAAGGATTCGCGCTCACTTTTTTCCGTTGACTGGTGTTCTGTCCTCTCCAGTGTTCTTGTTTCTTTCCTGAAAATAGAAGATACAACAGCTGCCGCTTTTCCGTGATCCGTTTCATCTCCATCTGATTCCTCATGGATAAACTGTCTCAGCTTTTCCCACAGGGCAGATAACGGAAGGATTGCCTCCGGTCCTGCCTCACCACCGCCGAGCAGCTTTCCCCCGGATGCTCCGAAAATTGTCGGCGATGTCATGACACCACCATTTGCATACCATTCCACTCCGAACTTTGGAACACTTAGCGGGTTCAGGCTAAAGTTTCCGGATATGTTCACATGCGGCATTTTCAGCTTCGGAGTCGGCAGGTCAATGTTGAAAAATCCCTTGATCTTATCAATGACGCTCTTTACCACGTTTGCCGCTTCGGTCAGCTTCGACTGGAATTTTTCCTTCACTGCTGACAGCTTTCCGCCCGTCAGGTTATCAATGAATGTCAGCCCTGCTGTAAAATAACCTTTCACAGCCTCCTGTGATGCTGCTACAATTCCCCTGATGCCGCCGCCATTCGATTCATATGCCTGTCTGATATTGTCCAGCTTTGACTTCGCCGTATCTGCCGCTGCACCCATGATCGTTCCAAAAAATCCTTTGACCGCATTTAGTCCACCAGATACCGTACTCTTGATCTTTTCAATCGCCCCACTGGCATCAATGCCTACAAGTGACAGCATGCCACCGACAACATTCAGAAAACCGTCCACAAATCCATCGGCAAATGCAAGTATTGCATCAAAACCACCGATAAAGAAATCCTTCAGATCATCGACTGCAGCCTTTGCGAAATCACATGCCCCGGTAAAATCACCCCGGAACAGGGCGACGATCGCATTGATCACGTTTGTTGCAAATGAGACCAGACTGGACAGCGCATCTGTCAGCGGAAGCAATGCCGCAAGTACTCCCTGCAGGGCACCGACCAGTGATCCGGCTAAAAACGTGGCTGCTGCACCGCCAATCCAACCCAATATCTTTAAGATCGGCTTTGCCGCTTCATACAATCCCATCAGCTTCTGGGCAAGGTTCTCAAGTGGTGGCTGCAGGGCACTCCATGTATCAAACACTGCACCCCGCATCTTCTGAAACAGCCCCGTCCAGTATTCACGGAATGCATCAGACCGCTTCCACAGGATCATAAAGGCTGCCGCCAGCCCGACGACCGCTACAATGACCCATCCGATCGGAGATGATACAAACGCCCCGCTTAATACACTCCATGCGCTTTTCAGTGCTCCAATGGATGTCCGCATGTTGATCACGGCTTTTCCAAGTGTACCGATAATCCCGAGCACACTTCCAACTACAAGCAGGAACGCACCCAGCTTCATGGACATGTTCATAATGGTATGTACCGTTTCCTGATTGCTGCTGATCCACTCCGATCCCTTCTGTACCAGATCGTTGACCTTGCCAATCGTATCATTGACCGCCGGAAGCCAACCGCCTCCCAGTTCTTCCACACTGTTATGGATCTTCTGCTTCAGAACATCAAACTGCTGCTTCGGCGTGCTGTTGATTGCCTCTGCCATCTCTTCCGTGACAGCCTTTCCCTGTTTCATGCTTGACGCCAGCGCATCAATACCACCGGTCAGCCCGTCGATATCGTTGTATAATAGGTCGATCATTGCCACCGCTTCATCCGTGCCAAATGCAGTCTTTAGCTCCTGCTTCTCAACCGCATCGATCGTTTCTCCATACTTTGACTTCAGCTTTTCAAGGATCTCCGGTGTTGACATGAGGTTATTATTGGCATCAGTAAACGTAAGTCCCAGCTTTTCCCCGGCTGATGCTGCCTGATTCAGGAATGACTTATATTTTGTGGCAGCCTCTGAGCCGCTCATTGTCGTCTGCAGCTGTCCGAGGATCGCCAGCTGCTCCTCCAGCGATACCTTGTTGTTTGTTGCGGTCGCTCCTAACGCACTGATCGCACTTGCCATTTCTGATCCGGCGGTTTTGTAATTCTTTACAGCCGTTGCAATACCGGATGAGAACATCTCCCCGAACTCCAGATCGGAAAGGTCATCGTATGCGCCTTTATAAATACCGTATCCGGTCGCAAACAGGGATCCCATCTCCTCCGTCGTTGACTTGGTCGCTTTTCCGGTCAGCGCGGCAAGCTCCGTGAACTGTGCAATTCCTTCATCCGTCAGAGACGCGATACCGGATTTGATATCGTAGGAGGCTGTGATAAAATCACTCTTGGTTGTACCTGCCCATGTGTCGGAAAAGCTCTTTGCGGCATTTTCCACCGCTTTCAGGTCTTCAACGCCAAGAGAAGATAACTCGCCAAGCGCATCCTGTGTGTCAAAGGTTGCCGTGACGGTCGCCAGTCCGGCACCAAGAATTCCGGCTCCCACGCCGGAAAGTACCGCACCGGCTTTCTGCATCGTATCAAACGACTGGCTGATGCGTTCCGTCGAATCCGTCACCTTATCCGTAACACCTGAGAGAGGCGCCGTCATATTGTCGATCATTCCAAGCACAACCGATAACCGGTATACCGAATCCATACCCATGATGCCACCCCCTCTTACTCTGATTCCGGCATTGCCTTCACAAAGCCCTGATTGACCCCGACCTCAATATCTTCCGTCCGCAGCTCCCTGGCTACGGTCGCCATCCCGACAACCCGGAAAAACGTATCAAAGTCTGCCTTTTCAAAATCTCCCGGAATCAGCTGCTCCGGGAGATACTGGTAAACGAGAAGCCTGCCGTAGTCTACGATGTTACTTTTTATCTGCTGCGCCTGATCCTCTATAACTTTTTTACGGTTGTATCCTTACTGAGCCCCAGCATGTTCAGCAGCTTCTCACCAAGGCTGATCGCCAGTGCCGGATACTCCTCCATGGCAGCTTTCAGTTCGTCGCGCTGTTCCTCGCAGATATTGTCTGTCACAAACACCTTGAGTGCCTTACTTCCTGACGTTCCTGATGTTTTGACATAGCGGTCATACGACGGCGTCCCGGGCTTTCTGAAGATAAAATCAAGTGTCGTCTCGTTTTCATCGTCTTCCTGGATGGATGTCTCAATCTCATAGATCTTTCCGTCTGCTTCTTTATACTTGCTACGGAGCTTTTCCATCTCCGCTTTCTTTTTCGCCGCCTCTGATACAGGTACTGTTTCCTGCGCCGCGGTTGTCGCAGGCATCTGCCCTGTTTCACCTTTCACTGCTGTGCTATTTTCAAATTTATCCATGATTCGTTCCTCCTTTTATGTCAAATATAACGGTTCTACGCCTTCATTCCATTGATTTTGATGCCACCGACCGCGATTCCATCCAGATCCACTTTCATGCTCTTATCTCCCTGCGCCGCCTTTAACGAACGTTTTGAGAAAATCACATTTGTCAGTGTGTCAGTCACGGTCTGGGCTCCCTCATCCGCATAGCTGACGGTGATTTTCGGGATGATGCACTTGTAAAAATGCTTCACTCCCTGCTTTTTCATCACACGGATCATCTCGTCAAAATCTTCCCGCATCATGGACAGCTTCACCGAATTTTTCTGGTTGCCGGTTCCATAACCGCGGATCTTCCCGCCTTTTCCATAAACCGGATCCAGCTCCTGTTCATCGTCATAGGAGATCTCCTGCAGCTCAATGCTGTCCATTCCTGTCAGCCCAATGGACACACTCGACCAGTCATAGCATTTTCCGTTAATCAGCTGTTTTGCCATCTGTCTTCACC
>CALBJL010000146.1 GCA_937893485.1 uncultured bacterium
CATCGAAAAATCCATCCAGAAAGTGATAATCTTCCCCTGCTCTGCCCTGCAGCGCCAATATGCCCTGTCCTCCGGCGGGAAGCAGCTCCTCCGGTTCAAAATACCGGCTGATACGCGCCTCCAGACCGAGCCGCTTGAGCCCTGCTGCCGCGAGAATCAGTGCGCCGTAATCTCCCTGATCGAGTTTTTTTAAACGGGTCTGTACGTTTCCGCGCACCGGCGCACAGTTGATGTCCGGATAGAGCGCCTCCAACTGCTGCGCGCGCCGTTTACTGGAAGTGCCGACCGGTCTGCTGTGATCCCATACAGTGACGCCCTGCGGCAATACGAGCACATCCCGCACATCCTCCCGCGCTGAGCATCCGATCATCGGCAGATCCTGCGGCATCTCCATCGGCACATCCTTGAGCGAATGGACGCACAGATCGATCTGCCGGTCACGCAATGCCGCTTCCAGTTCCTTGACAAACAATCCCTTGCCGCCGACCTGATCAAGCGTGCGGTCTAAAATACGGTCTCCCGTCGTTTTCATTGTAATGAGTTCCGGTTCAATCTGTTCACAGTTTTCTTTCATATAATCAATGAGAAGCTGTGCCTGTGCCACCGCGAGCACACTCTCCCTGCTTCCGATCCGAATGATACGTTTCATGATAACTTTTCTCCAAATCCCTGCTCAATTTTCTCCCGCAGCTCCCGCACGCGCTGATGCGTCTGTGCATTCGCATTTCTCGACGCAATCGCGATCAGAAGCTCACTCTCCGGCACTTCGACGGTCGCCGGAAAATAAAAGCTGCACAGCTTATGATCCGTCGCCACATTCACATAGATTTCCCGATGCCTGCACTCCCGGTAGATCGCCTCATTGACCGCCGGATCATCCGTCGCAGCGATCACCACATCCATATCCTCTTCCATCAGACAGCCCGGATGGTAACGGTCTTTGACATACTGAATGCGCTCCTGCCACTGATCAAACAGCGCCTGCATCCCATCCCCGCATTCCGGTGCAATCACGGTCAGACGACACGGTGTTTTCGCCAGCGCCGCCGCGCGTCTGGCTGCGATCGTTCCCGCGCCGAAAATCACAATATGCACATCCTCCATCTTCACATACAACGGAAAATATTTATATTTTTGTTCCATCATCAGTTATCCTCTCTCTAACAGCTCCATACAACGTGAAAAAGTATCTGCGTCCAGTCCGTCCCGCAGCAGATACAGCAAATGCGCGTAGACTTTTCCACCACTGCGCACCGCCGCTGACCGGACAAGCTCCCGCTGCTCATCCGTAAATCCGGCACAATCCCTGTGCATACGCCCCCACAGATCATCCGCTGCCGCATCCGCCAGTGCGCCGATCCGCGGAATAAGCTCCCTGTTATAATAAAAACGGGAAAACTCCTCACACGCCAGCGCCAACCGTTCCTGTGCACGCCGATACTGCTCCTGCTGCGTCGCAGACAACGGCTCGACCTGCAGATCATCCATACAGATCAGACGCGCTCCGGATAGTTTTCCGACCGCCGGATCAATGTCCCTTGGCACTGCAAGATCCACAAATATTTTTCCGTCCAGCGAAATCCCCGCAAGCCCCTCCGGTGTAACCGTCAGATTCGGGCTGGCTGTCGCAGAAAAAATGTAATCCACTTCCGGCAGCTTCTCATAACGCTCACCATAATTGATACGGTCAGCACCTTCCGGAATATCAACCATACCGCTGTGATACTGGCGCACCGTCACAGTCACCTGTGCCCGCGCGTTCATCAATGCCTGCGCGGTGAGCCGCCCCATCATGCCGTTTCCGATGACCAGTGCACGTTTTCCTTCAAATACTGCACCCTGCTCACGCAGCAATTCCAGTGCCACAGATGCCGCACTGCGGTTTCCTTTTTCAAAAATAATGCTGCTCTTGATCTGTTTTGCCACGGTAACCGCCTGCCGGAACAGTACCTCCAGACAGTTATCGGTCGTATATATTTCACGTGCCAGTGCAATCGCCGCTTTAACCTGCGTCAATATCTGATCCTCGCCCATAATCTGCGAACAGAGTCCGCATGCCAGCTCAAACAAATGGTGCGCCGCAGCCACTCCCTCTCGCGGGCAAAAATATGCCCGATCCGCCTCCACGGAAAGCTGTCTGTATTCACATACCCACGCGCACAGATCGATCTGCGTATCTTCATCCAGACTCACATACAACTCCATCCGGTTACAGGTAGATAACAGCACACAGCCACGGACACCCTGTGTATTTTTCAATGTCTGCAACGCCAGCTCCGCCGCAGATTTCGTAAATGCAAACCGCTCACGCACGGCGATCTGTGCCGTGCCATGGTCGATTCCTATCATCTGTAATCTCATAATCTCTTCCACAATTTAATTTCTCGTCAGTTGGTACATCAGGGCATTCACGATCGCCGCCGCCACATTCGAACCGCCCTTTCTGCCTCTGGCTACAATCGACGGCACATCCGCAGAGAGAATCAGCTCCTTTGCCTGCACGACATTGACAAAGCCGACCGGCACACCGATAATGAGCCCCGGCCGGTACTGCTCCTGCTCCATGAGCTCATACAGGCGGAGCAATGCTGTCGGCGCATTGCCGATCGCAAAGATCGTCTTCCCATCTAAACGCGCTGCCTTTGACATCGCTGCCGCAGAACGCGTCGTACCATCCCGTCTGGCAGCCTCCGCCACATCCTCATCCGAAATAAAATTATACACCTTCGCACCCAGCTTTGACAGTGCTGCCTTGTTAATTCCTGACATTGCCATTTTTGTATCAGTGACAATGTTTGCTCCCTCCGTCAGCAGCCGGTGTGCCTGCCCGATCACGCCCGGCGAAAACACCAGTGTATCCGCATAATCAAAATCCGCCGTCGTGTGTATCACGCGCTTAATCACCGGCTCCTCCAGCGGATCAAACGTCCGCCCGCCCAGCTCCTGCGTGATGATCTCAAAGCTGCGCCGCTCAATCTGCACCGGCTCAAGCTGTTCAAATATGAGCTGCTGCGGCTGTGTCGTTCTATTTGTACGATCCATATTTTTATCCCACTCTCTATAGCTTCTTCGTGAAATGATATGCTGCTCCTGCCATGCCGCCATCCGATCTGACCGGATGACCACAACTGATAATTATACCAAAAGAATTGTTTGCACACAATTCAAAAAGTCCTAATATATAGCACAAAAATTTTGACAATTTGTTCATAGCTTGTTAATATAACGATATAAAAATCTGTTACATATCCGATCAACAAATCATAACCTTGTAAAGAGAGTATCAATTTGATAAATAAAGACATAAAAGAACTCTGTTCTCTTGATAAAAGACTGTATAAATGCATTTCTAATAACATAGATACCGATCAGGTGGTTCTCACTGACAAACAAATCCTGCACATCGCTGACAAACATCCCGATGCCTATAATGATGTACTGGTAGAATTAAATGCTACCATTGCCTGCCCTGACTTTATTATAAAAGACGAAAAACATGATAACACCGGTCTCGTTATTAGAAAAATTTCATCTGGAAAAGAACCCAACGAACATACCTTCATTGTCCTTCGCATCTGCACCGATTCCCATCATGGAAAATTTGCTAATTCGGTCATTTCAGGTTGGAAAATCAGCAATAAACGACTCCAAAGCTATTTACGCAACAAGGTTGTTCTTTACAAAAAAGAATAATTTTGCTATTATAACCATATGAATAAGGCGAATATCTGAGGTGGTAAATTTCGTTGCAACCACACACCTTTCGAGGTCACAAGAGATGCTACAGAGGCGACGGTAGCCAGATATTCGTTGCAGTATAAGAGCTGTGAGTACTCACAGCTCTTATTTTTTCGATAAGGAAACGGCGATCCCCCTACACCCCCATCAACTCATAAATATACTCCAGATCCAGATGTTCCCGCAGAGCTGCCGCCAACAGATCAAACTGCTGCTCGCGGTATGCTTCCAGCGATTGTCCGTTTTCTGTGTGCAGCGTGATCCCCCGCCTGCGTGCCAGCGCCGATGCGAGCGCACGCACAACACTCTCTCCGTCAAAAAATCCATGCACATACGAGCCGTAAACCGTATCCAGTGCCACACCATCCGGTTTCTCCGTGCCGTTTGTATCATCCCATAACTGCACGAGCGACGATGCATCTGAGACTCTGTGTGTCTCACCCATATGTATCTCGTAGCCGTCGACCGGGCAGCCGGACAGCTCCCGCAATGCGCCCGTGATCTGACCGATACAGCCGTGGACACGGGTCAGCGTTTTCTGCTCCCCAAACACCGTCTCCGTCGGCAGATAACCAAGTCCCTGCAGCGTACCACCGCCCTCGGTCATCAGTGGATCTCTGATCCGCTGCCCCAGCATCTGATAACCGCCACAGATGCCGAACAGGATACTGCCCTTTGCGTGCGCCTTCGCAAGCATCGCCTCCATGCCGCTGCTGCGCAGCCAGCGCAGATCGCCCATCGTATTTTTCGTACCCGGCAAAATCATCAGATCCGGTATCCCCAGCTCCCGCGGCTGATCCACATACCGCAATGCAATATGCTCCGCGTGCTCTAACATAAGAAAATCCGTAAAATTGGACAGATGCGGCAGACGGATCACCGCCACATCCAGCGCCCCGTCCGCCACGCGGCGCGTCAGGCGTCCAGCCATCGAATCCTCATCCTCAATGTCTATTTTCAGATACGGCGTCACACCGACCACCGGAATGTCGCAAAACTGTTTCAACTGTTCAATGCCCGGCTCTAAAATCGAACGGTCACCGCGGAATTTATTGATAATAAGCCCTTTGATCCGCGCGCGCTCCTGCTCCTCCAACAGTGCCACCGTACCGACAAGCTGAGCGAACACACCGCCACGGTCAATATCACCGACGAGCAGCACCGGCGCATCGACAAGCTCCGCCATACCCATATTTACAATATCATTTTCCTTTAGGTTAATCTCCGCCGGTGAACCGGCACCTTCTATAACAATGATATCATTTTCGGCTGCCAGCGCATCATAGGCGATCCGGATGTCCGGCAGCAGACTCTTTTTATAGGCAAAATACTCCGTCGCACTCATATTGCCACGCGCCTGCCCGTTCACGATCACCTGTGAGCCGACATCGCTCATCGGCTTGAGCAGAATCGGGTTCATACGCACCGATGGCTCGATTCCGGCAGCCTGCGCCTGTACGACCTGAGCACGCCCCATCTCGAGCCCTTCTCTTGTGACATATGAATTGAGCGCCATATTCTGTGATTTGAACGGAGCGGCCCGATAGCCATCCTGTGCGAAAATCCGGCACAGCCCCG
>CALBJL010000147.1 GCA_937893485.1 uncultured bacterium
CTTTTTTTATAAATCCGTGAAGCAGAAGTGTCAAGTATTATGATACAACATCAATCAGCCGGTGCGATGTTTTGTTTTCCATAGGAACGAGGTTTAATGACCGCATTACAGGAAAAATAGAGGAATTTGCGGCGCACGCAAAGGTGATCCATATTGATATTGAGGCAGCCTCCATTTCGCGGAATATTGTGGTCGATGTACCGATTGTAGCAGATGCAAAAAACGCGATCTGTGTGCTGCTTGAAAAGGCAAAGCCGCTGGCTGTTTCGGAATGGACAGCGGAAATCAGGCAATGGAAAGAGAAATATCCGCTCGCCATGCAGAAGGATGGCTTAACGCCAAAAAGAATCATCGAAACGGTCAATCGTTTATTCGACGATGCTGTAATTACCACGGATGTTGGGCAAAACCAGTTATGGACGACACAGTTTCTGGCACTCGATGAGAAAAAGCAGTTGTTGACCTCCGGCGGACTGGGAACGATGGGATATGGTTTTCCAGCGGCGATCGGTGCAAAACTGGGGAATCCGCAGAAAAGTGTCATTGCAATTTCCGGAGATGGCGGTATGCAGATGAATATTCAGGAAATGGCAACGGCAGTCGTTTATGAGCTTCCGATCATTATCTGCGTTTTCAATAACGGGTACCTGGGAAATGTGCGGCAATGGCAGGAAATGTTTTATCACAGACATTATTCGGGAACCTGTATGGCGCTACCGCAGGAGCTGCGAGATAGACTGTAATCAGCCGAAGCACGACTGTCCGGAATATACGCCTGATTTTGTCCGGCTTGCGGAAAGCTACGGGGCGAAAGGCATTCGTGTTACAAAACCGGAGGAGATAGAAAATGCCTTTGAAGCCGCAAAGGGCAATACCAGGACACCTACGCTGATTGAATTTATCATAGGAAGGGAAATGAATGTGCTGCCGATTGTTCCGCCGGGAAATGCTCTGAGCGATATGATTTTAGAAAGTAAAAAAGCCGAATGACAGATATGCTGATTGATGGTACAATTAGCAAAGCGGTGTATGACGATGAAATGGTCGGATTTAGTCGCAAACGTTATAAGAGAGGAAAAATGAATGAATAATATTATTTTGATCGGAATGCCCGGTGCGGGTAAAAGCACGGTTGGAGTCGTGCTGGCAAAAAAGCTGGGTTATCGTTTTTTGGACAGCGATCTGGTGATTCAGGACAGAACCGGTAAGGTGCTTCATGATATTATCGCTGAAAAGGGGATCGAAGGGTTTTTGCAGGTGGAAGAGGATGTCAATGCTTCTCTGGAGTGCGATCAGACCGTGATTGCCACCGGAGGGAGCGTGATCTATCGTGCGAAGGCAATGGAGCATCTGAAACAGATCGGACAGGTGGTTTATTTGAAGCTGTCTTATGAGGCTGTCGCAGAGCGTCTGGGTGATCTGCAGGAGCGCGGCGTGGCTTTGAAAAAGGATCAGACATTGATGGATCTTTATGAGGAGCGGGTTCCGCTGTATGAAAAATACGCAGACGTAACAGTAGACTGCGAGGAAAAAATGATTCGTGAAATAGTGGCTGAACTGGTACAAAAGACCAACGGGTAGGAATCATACGGCTGGTAGAATTGTTCGGAGGATCTGCAAGGAGTCCGGACCGCCGACGGGATAACCGCGGCGGTCGCGGTATTGTAAAGAGCATCGTCCGGGAAACACCTTACAGACAGTCGTTGTAAATATCCATAATGTCTTCCTTTGAAAGCTCTGTAGGGTTGTGTGACATAATGACCTGTTGATAAGTCAGGACACTTTCTGCAAATGCAGGGATGTCTTCGGGTGTCGCACCGTATATATGCATTGGTTTTTTCTCGAGAATAACGGATAATAACTCATCTAATCTGGTAGTTACCTCACCCGGCTCACATTCGAGCGCGTCTGACAGAATCTGAATTACTTCCGAATATTTAGACGAACATTTTTTTGAGGCATATTTTTTCAGCACGCTGGTGAGCAACACGTAATTTGCCTCGCCGTGAGCGACATGGTATTTACCGCTGAGCGGATAGCTGAGAGCATGTACTGCGCCGCAGCCCGCTTTGCCGAAGGCAATACCTGCGAAATTGCTGGCAACTAAAAAGGTGTCCATCAAGGCATCCAGACAGTCAAAGCCCTGTGTACGGATCTGCCTGTATGCATGGATGATCATGCGGATCGCCTCGTGTCCGAATGCTTTGGAGTACGGTGTGGCGAGCGGGGACAGGCTGGATTCAATCGCGTGGATCAGTGCATCAATCGAACTGGTGGCAAAGACGGAATGCGGCAGATGCTTAGTCAATTCTGGTATCAGAACAGCCTCATCCGCATATAATGCATCTGCTGCGAGCCGCAGCTTGGTATTTAAGGACGGAAATCCGACGATCGATACATTCGTCACTTCACTTCCGGTTCCGCATGTGGTAGGAACCAGAATTAAAGGACATTTCTTTTCCGGTGTTATTTTCCCGGTGAACAGATCCACAAGGGGCATCATCTGCTTTAATGCAAATAATTTGGAGATATCCATTACCGTACCGCCGCCGATACCAAAGATTCGCTCATACGGGCGCTCCGGGTCGATGGCGGCAATCATTTTTTCAATCATCGCATCACTCGGTTCACCGGCTCCATAGTGATCCTGAAAAATGACCTGTGCCGGCAGATCATAGCTTTTGAAAAAATCATCATAGATATAGCTGCATGTGATAATCAAATCGTTTTTGTTAATTTCAAATTCATTCAAAAAAGCATTGCAGGACTCAAACTGGTTGAGTCCCGACTGTAAACTTAATAACTTCATGGTCAGATCCTCCTGCCTTCTAATAATTTCCGATTCCTTTTAGCGTAATACATTTTAACTGTGTCAGTTCGTCAAAGGTGGACAATACACCTTCGCTGCCAATTCCCGAATACTTAAAGCCGCCAAACGGCATTTCAAAGCTGCGGAAATAGCTTGAGCCGTTGATGACGACGCTGCCGCACTCCAGATTGTCTGTAAATTTCATCGCTTTTTTCATATCTCTTGTAAATACACTGCCGCCTAATCCGTATATCGTAGCATTTGCCAGTTCCAGTACTTCATCCGCGCTATCAAAAGCGGCGATCGGCATTACCGGTCCAAAGATCTCCATATCATGCATGACATCTGCGGAAAACGGTACATCGCGGATCACGGTAAGAGCAACGAATGCACCTTCACGGCTGCCGCCCAGAACGATTCGTCCGCCCTGCTGTACAGTTAATTGTATCTGGTCTTCTACGATTCTGGCAGCACGCTCGCTGATGACCGTTCCGACTTTCGTATCAGGGTTCAATGGATCACCGAATGTAAACGATGCGATGCGTTCGGTGACTGCTGTGACGAAGGCTTCATAGTGTGAACGATGAATCAGAAAACGCTTCGGTGCACAACAGATCTGACCGGCATTAAAAAATCTGGCATTTACCGCTTCATTGACCGTCAGCTCCAGATCAGCATCCTCTAATACAATAAATGCATCATTTCCGCCAAGCTCTAATGCAATACGCTTGAGCGAGGGTGCAGCTTTTTCGGCGACTTCTATACCGACAGTGGTAGAGCCGGTGAGCGTGATGGCATCAATGCCTTTGTGGGTTGACAGGTATTGACCAATCGATGAACCACGACCCGTAACTACCTGTACGACACCATCCGGGAAACCGGCTTCTCTCATAAGAGAGACTAACCGGCAGATCGTGAGCGGATTATCTGTAGCGGGTTTCACGATGACACAGTTTCCAGCCAAAATGGCGGGCGCAACCTTTTGGTTAAATAGATTACAGGGAAAGTTGAACGGAATAATACAGGCGACGACCCCCAACGGCTCACGTTTTGTTAAAACAATATTGTTGTCATGGTTGTATTCCAGTCCGGCAGGAATGACTGTGTCATATAGGTGCTTGGCTTTCTCGGAAAATGCATGCCACGCAGTAAAGATATTGTTCATCTCGACCGCAGCTTCGGTAATGGTCTTGCCGGATTCCAGACTGAGCAGTTTGCCAAGACCGGTACGGTTTTGCTCCACTAAAGTCAAAAAATTGTTTACAAGATCTACACGCTTGTAGACCGGTGTCTTTTTCCAGCTTCTCCATGCAGATCTCGCTGCCTTGACGGCAGTATCGATATCTTCCTTTGTTGCGGAGGGAACCGAATCAATCCATTCATTATTATAAGGATTGATGACATTGATGGTTTCGCCATCCGATGCGGGCAAGTCCTGTCCGTTAATGATCATGTTCATATGAATACTCCTTTGTTTGTTGTCAAAATCTGGTGTAAATTACGGTTAATATTATAGCAGCAAAAATATAGTTTTAATTCTATAACAGAATAATATAAATAAAAAATACCATATAATTCCAAAATAGAATGAAAAATATAGTGTATTGTGATATTTTATGTGCGAATCATAAGAAAAAACAAAATATGAATTAAAAAAATACTAATAGAAAAGGAGATATGAGACAATGAAGATCAAATGGGCAGGTGTATTGGTATTGGCAGCAGCTTTACTGACAGCCACAGGCTGCGGAAAAAATACCGGACAGCAGGAACCGACGGTGCGGCTGGCAACTATGACGACCGGATTTACGGCTCTGATGCATGAGGCGAATACTTCCGGGGTATACAGTGATCTGGGATTACATGTGGATGAACAGTTTTTTGATAACGGACCGACAATCAATGAAGCAATCGCTGCAGGAGATATCGATGTAGCGACAATCGGTGCGATGCCCTCGATTACCGGAAATATTGCAAATGGGACGAGAGTCGTAGCCGTGCTGACGGATGACGAACAGTCTGTGCAGATCTATGCACGCAACGACAGCGACATCGTCAAAGCAGGAAAAGGTCATATCAATGGGCATGGAAATATCTATGGTTCCGCGGATGAATGGAGAGGCAAGAAAGTGGTCTGCGCAAAGGGCACATCCAGTCATTACACGTTGCTGGCAGCG
>CALBJL010000148.1 GCA_937893485.1 uncultured bacterium
TTTTCCGAGGCTCATCGGAATGGGTCGTGCAATGAAAGCAAAACAGACATGCTTGCGGGAGCTGCGACCTCATGAAAGCACTTTACAATTACCTGAAAATATTAGAACGACAAAGGAGAACAATCATGGCAAAAGTAGGTATCGTCATGGGCAGTGATTCAGACATGCCCATCATGGCAAAGGCAGCAGACATTCTCGACCAGCTCGGGATCGACTATGAGATGAACATCATCTCTGCACACCGCGAACCGGAGGAGTTTTTTGCATATGCAAAGAGCGCAGAGGAGCGCGGCTACAAGGTGATCATCGCAGGTGCGGGTATGGCAGCCCATCTGCCCGGCATGTGCGCAGCGATCTTCCCGATGCCGGTGATCGGTATTCCGATGCACACGACATCCTTAGGCGGCAGAGATTCCCTGTATTCGATCGTACAGATGCCGACCGGAATTCCGGTAGCGACCGTAGCGATCAACGGCGGTGCCAATGCCGGACTGCTCGCAGCGAAGATCTTGGCTACTGGCGATGCAGAAATTCTGGATAAATTGAAAGCATACTCAAAAACGTTGAAGGAGCAGGTCATCGCAAAGGATGCCAAATTACAGGAAGTCGGATATAAAAACTACTAATAGATAGATGAAGATCAGGAGGGACAAACACATGGATTACAAGCATTCAGGAGTGGACATCGAGGCAGGTTACAAGTCTGTCGAGCTGATGAAGGAATATGTAAAAGGAACGATGCGTCCGGAAGTGCTGGGCGGACTCGGCGGTTTTTCCGGTGCGTTTTCACTGGATAAGATCAAAGAGATGGAGGAGCCGGTGCTTCTGTCAGGTACAGACGGCTGCGGCACGAAAGTAAAGCTGGCATTTTTGCTCGATAAGCATGATACGATCGGTATCGATGCGGTTGCAATGTGTGTCAACGATGTGGCATGCGCAGGCGGCGAGCCTTTATTTTTCCTGGATTATATCGCATGTGGCAAAAATTATCCCGAAAAGATCGCAACGATCGTCAGCGGTGTGGCTGAGGGCTGCAAGCAGTCCGGCTGTGCGCTGATCGGCGGGGAGACTGCCGAGCATCCGGGGCTGATGCCTGAGGATGAGTATGATCTGGCAGGCTTTGCAGTCGGTGTCGTTGATAAAAAGGACATCATCACCGGAGAGGATTTAAAGGACGGCGATGTGCTGATCGGCATGGCATCCACCGGTGTGCATTCCAACGGATTTTCCCTTGTGCGCAAGATCTTCAAGATGGACGCAGAGACGCTCAACACCTATCATGAGGAGCTTGGCAAGACACTCGGCGAGGCGCTGATCGCACCGACGAGAATCTATGTAAAAGCATTGAAAAATGTAAAAGACGCAGGTGTGCGTGTGAAGGCATGCAGCCATATCACCGGAGGCGGTTTCTATGAGAACATTCCCCGTATGCTGTCCGAGGGCAAGCATGCAGTGATCGAGAAGAACAGCTACCCGATCCCGCCGATCTTTACGATGATGGCACGTGAGGGAAATGTCGAGGAACAGATGATGTACAATACATATAACATGGGTCTTGGCATGATCGTCGCTGTCGATCCGGCAGATGTGGACAAGGCAATGGAGGCGATGAAAGCAGCCGGAGATACACCTTATGTAGTCGGAAAGATCACGGACGGAGAAAAGGGAGTGACCTTATGTTAAAGATAGCGGTACTCGTATCCGGTGGCGGAACGAATCTGCAGGCGATCATCGACGCGATTGATGCAGGAACGATCACAAATGCCGCCATCGATATTGTCATCAGCAACAATGCAAATGCGTATGCGTTGGAGCGCGCAAAGCAGCACGGGATCGAAGCGATGTGCCTGTCACCGAAATCCTATGAGACGAGAGAGCAGTTCAACGATGCACTGACACAGACGATCGTGGACAGAAAGATCGATCTGGTCGTGCTGGCGGGTTATCTCGTGATTATTCCGCCGCAGCTCATTGCTGCATACAAAAACCGGATCATCAATATCCACCCGTCGCTTATTCCGTCGTTCTGCGGCACCGGATTTTACGGGCTGAAGGTGCATGAGGAGGCATTGAAACGCGGTGTCAAGGTGACCGGCGCGACCTGTCATTTTGTGGACGAGGGTACGGACACCGGACCGATCATTTTGCAGAAAGCAGTTGAGATCCAACCGGATGATACACCAAAGACGCTGCAGCAGCGCGTCATGGAGCAGGCAGAGTGGATCATTATGCCGCGAGCGATTGATCTGATCGCCAACGACAAAATACAGGTAGCGGACGGAATTGTAACAATCACAGAGTAGAGACAGCACATATTGAGGAGGAAACCCAGATGAAGGTATTGATAGTAGGCAGCGGCGGAAGAGAGCATGCGATTGCGATGGCAGTTGCAAAAAGCCCGCGCGTGGACAAGATCTATTGTGCACCCGGAAATGCAGGTATCGCTGCGCAGGCAGAATGCGTGCCGATCGGTGCGATGGAATTTGACAAGCTGATCGCATTTGCAAAGGAAAAGGCGATCGATTTTACAATCATCGGAATGGACAATCCGCTCGTCGGTGGTATCGTGGACGCATTTGAGGCAGAGGGGTTAAAGGTATTCGGACCGCGCAAAAATGCCGCGATTCTCGAGGGTTCCAAGGCATTTTCCAAGGATCTGATGAAAAAATACAACATTCCGACAGCCGGCTATGAGACGTTTGACGATCCGAAGAAAGCGGTTGCATATTTAGAGACCGCGAAAATGCCGATCGTGCTCAAGGCGGACGGACTCGCACTCGGCAAGGGCGTCCTGATCTGCAATACCTTAGAGGAGGCAAAGGCAGGTGTGAAAGAGATCATGGAGGACAAGAAGTTCGGCGCTGCGGGCAATCATATGGTTGTCGAGGAGTTCATGACCGGACGCGAGGTATCCGTGCTCTCATTCGTAGACGGTAAGACGATTCAGATCATGTCCTCCGCACAGGATCACAAGCGTGCGGGAGACGGTGATACGGGTCTTAACACCGGAGGCATGGGCAATTTCAGCCCGAGCCCGTTCTACACGGACGAGGTAGATGCTTTCTGTAAAAAATACATTTATCAGGCGACTGTGGATGCGATGGCAGCCGAGGGCAGACCGTTTACCGGCGTGATTTTCTTCGGACTGATGCTCACACCCGAGGGACCGAAGGTGCTCGAGTACAATGCGCGTTTCGGTGATCCGGAGGCACAGGTTGTTCTGCCGCGCATGAAAAATGATATTATCGACGTCATGGAAGCATGTGTGGAAGGACGCTTAGATCAGATCGACCTGCAGTTTGAGGATAATGCATGTGTCTGTGTCGTACTGGCATCGGACGGCTATCCGGTTGCTTATAAAAAAGGCTTCCCGATCCACGGATTTGAGAAGTTTGAGGGAAAAGACGACTATTTCTGCTATCATGCGGGAACTGCGTTTAACGACAAGGGTGAGATCGTGACGAACGGCGGCCGTGTGCTCGGCATCACAGCGACCGGTCCGGACTTAAAGACCGCGCGTGCAAAGGCATACGAGGCAACCGAATGGATCACGTTCGAGAACAAATATATGCGCCACGACATCGGAAAAGCGATCGACGAGGCATAGACGAAACATGAGTTACGCAGATACACTATTTATCAATATGTGCCGTGATATTTTAGACAACGGCACGAGTACCGAGGGCGAGAAGGTGCGTCCCCACTGGGAGGACGGCACCAGTGCCTACACGATCAAAAAATTCGGTGTCGTGAACCGCTATGACCTGTCAAAGGAGTTTCCGGCACTGACACTGCGCCGCACGGCGATCAAGAGTGCGACCGACGAGATCCTGTGGATCTGGCAGAAAAAATCGAATAACATCCATGACCTTCACAGCCATATCTGGGATGAGTGGGCGGATGCCGACGGTTCGATCGGAAAGGCATACGGCTATCAGCTCGGCGTGAAGCATCAGTATAAGGAAGGCATGATGGATCAGGTAGACCGCGTGATCTATGATCTGAAAAACAATCCGTTCAGCCGCCGGATCATGACGAATATTTATGTGCATCAGGATCTGCATGAGATGAACCTATATCCGTGCGCCTACAGCATGACGTTTAATGTGACGCAGAAAAAGGGCGATGACAAGCTGACGCTGAATGCGGTGTTAAACCAGCGTTCGCAGGATGTGCTGACGGCGAACAACTGGAATGTCTGCCAGTACGCCGTGCTTGTCCACATGCTGGCACAGGTGTGTGATATGCGTGTCGGGGAGCTCGTGCATGTGATCGCGGACGCACATATTTATGACCGGCATGTGCCGCTTGTCGAGGAACTGATCACAAGACAGTCATATCCCGCACCGAAGTTCTGGCTGAATCCCGAGGTGAAGGATTTTTATGAATTTACACGCGATGATGTGAAGCTGATTGACTACGAGACGGGGCCGCAGATCGAGCATATTCCGGTGGCTATTTAATTTTGTGGGGTCGCAGCTTAGAAAAACGTAGCAGCGCGAGCAAAGTCATGTCTGATTTTGCTGCCTTTGCACGATGGA
>CALBJL010000149.1 GCA_937893485.1 uncultured bacterium
CGCGGAAACCGGAACGACGAAGATTGAAAAACAAACAGCTATCAAAAATATAGCAGAAACAAATTTCCTCATAAAAGTAGCTAATAATACTGAAATAATTTTCTTCATACAATACTTCCCCTCTCCTAATAGGTCACTTCTTGACTGACAACTGTTCGTCCTTCTGATGAAGAACTGGTGTATGCTCGCACATTTGCCACAACACGATAGGTATAACCTTTTGATACCTGATAGCTTTCATCCATCGTATTGATATACGACGCACTATCTTTTGAAAAAGTTTTTACCGTGATCCACTGACCATTTTGATATTGCTGTAAATTCGCAGTAATTACTGTACGAGTAACATTACCCTGAGTCCCTTTAACTTTACAAACAACGGATGCATTTCCTGTTGTTGAAATTGTCAATGTACATTCCGCTCTTGTAATATGCATCATATGCGGCGCCACTGACTCAATGCTCTCTACAATCTCACTCGGCTGTACTTCTGCTGCTATAGTTGGTATACTGCCTGCCATAAGAATGATACTGCAAAGAACGATTGTTAGAATACTTTTTCTCATGTCTAAACTGCCTCCTTTCCTTCGTTGATATACTTATAACGAATCAAGAAAACAATTTGTGACACTTTATTCAAAAAAATTTAATTTATAATAATACTCTCCGCCATCTTCACTAATTCTCTCAGTTCTATCTTTCCATCTAATGTATAAAAAAAGCTATCATCATACCAATACACCTGAGAATACCCATTTTTTTCAATTACATGTACTTCCCAACCACCAATCATACGTGTATCTGTATATGCATCCTCTGTATCAAAAATATATGTACCGCCAAGAATTTCCTGTGAATAATTGATTGGATTTTCATTTTCATTGACATAATACACATCATACAATATATCACTATATACATGTTGCTCCTTTAGTACATACCCATTTGGTACATATTCCGGCTTGCATAATGTGAGAACCTGCGACGCATTCTCTGGATCATGTACTCTGATCTCTGTAAGTTGTTCATATACCTTTGTAATGACTTCAAAAAATTGTTTTCGCGCCGCCTCCACACTCATGACTGCACTCAGCAGCAGGACTACAATCACTGCACAGGCAGCCGCAACATTTTTCGTATAGCGGACGATCTGACGCATCCGCAGCGACCGTCTTTCATATCTGCACAGCGCTCTCATTTTTCGGCGGAAATGCATAGAAAAGTGATGCTGTAAAGTCTGTTCCGGCGGAATCCGATCGAGCATCAGCTGCTCTGCACACGGTACGCATACCGATAACAGTTCGTCATCAATATCCCATTGTGTCATCACACATCATCTCCTTCCGCTAACAGCTTTGCCAGCCGCTTTTTTGCACGTGAAATACGCTTACGCACAGCCGCCTCCGTCAGATCCAGTATCGCAGCAATCTCCGCACCGCTATAACCATGTGCATATTTGAGACGCAAAACCGCTGAATCATCGACAGGCAGCTTCAACAATGCCTGTACAATCAGATCCGTATCTACACACGACGCAGGATCAGGTCCAGTCTCCGTGACAATCGGTTCCTGCTCTGTAAAATCCGTGAGATATTCACGTTTCCGCCTGCGATAATGGTCGATCGCAATATGCTGCGTAATGACTACGAGAAAGCCTTTCGTCTTTGACACATTTGTCTCATCGATCTGATCCATATGATCAATGACGCGCAAAAATGCCTGATGCACTGCATCCTCGGCAGAATGCGCATTTTTCAGAATCTGGTACGCCGCATAATACATGGTCTGCCTGTAGTTTTCATATAAATATACAAATTTTCGTTTTTCTTCCTCTGTATCTATGAGTGCCAGATATAATAACATCTGTGTTCCCTTTTATCCCTCTGTTGTGTAATTATTATATCATGTGCATACCTTTCTGTCTGTATATTTTTATAACGATCCAAAAAGCAGAATTGTGACACATCCCTCAAAAAATTTTTATGTGATAGGAAATTCCTATCACATAAAACGCTCCGCGAGGATCGCACTGCGGCGGATCAGAAGTATGTCGCAGCAGCGACCCGCCGCAGGCGGAGAATCCTGCTCGCAGGATTCTTTTTTATAGCACAAAAACAGGAGGTCAAAAAAAGACCTCCTGCTCTGTCACATCAAATGCTTTGCAACATACTACTCATTATGCAGCAGCTTGTGTTCTCTGCCCTTTAAGATGCCGTCATACAATGTCTTGATAAACGGATTCTCGTTTGAGAGCTTGATCTGGGCTGCCTGGTCAATGTCATACATGCCGTCAAAGCGTGCTTTTTTGGTTCGCGGTCCGATCGGTGTCGGCTGTCCGCCTCCGGTGATACAGCCACGCTTACATGCCATGACCTCTACGAAATCGTAGGAAACTTCACCAGCCTTCATTTGTTTCAGCACCTCATCCGCACACTTGAGCCCGTTGACGACTGCGATGTGCACCTCGCGCTCACCAAGCGTCACGGTCGCTTCTTTCACGCCGTCGATGCCGCGTACTCCGGTAAAGCTGATTTCCTCAAGATCCTCGATTCTGCTGCTGTTTACGAGACGGCGCAATACTGCCTCGGTCACGCCTCCCGTGACGCCGAAGATCGCTGCCGCGCCGGACGAAAGTCCAAACGGCATATCTAAAGCCTCCGAGGGCATCTGTGCCAGATCGATACCTGCCTCGCGGATCATCCGGGTCACTTCCACCGTCGTCAGCACAAAATCTACGTTCTGTACCCCGTCTGTAAAATGCTCCGGACGCACGATCTCGTTCTTTTTCGCGGTACAGGGCATGATCGATACGACGATTGTCTCACGCTCGTCCGCAGGCTCACCCTTGGAAATCGCCACTTCATGCTTTACGCGGGCTTCTTCTTTGATCAGCGCTCCGAACATCTCCTGCGGTGAGCGGCAGGTAGAGATATGTTTGCGGTATTCCGGATGCTTTTTCTCGCAGAAAGCTACCCAGCCCGGACAGCAGGATGTAAATAAAGGCAGATTTTCGCCTGATTCCAGACGTTCTACCAGTTCCTTTGATTCTTCCATAACTGTGAGATCCGCGCCGAAATTCGTATCGTAGATCTCATCAAAGCCCATGCGCCGCAATGCTGCGACGAGCCTGCCGATTGCATTTTCGCCTTTGGGCAGTCCAAAGCTGTCACCGATCGCCACACGCACTGCCGGTGCGATCTGTACGACGACACGTTTGCTCCGGTCGGATACGACCTCCCACACCGCATGTACATTGGATTTGATCGTAATGGCTCCGGTCGGACATACGACACGGCACTGTCCGCAGCCCACACAGTCTGTCTGTGCCATCGGTTTGTTAAATGCGGGTGTGACACGCATCTGCGAGCCGCGGTATGTAAAGCTTAAAATACCGAGTCCCTGAATCTCCTCGCAGGTACGCACGCAGTCACCGCATAAAATACATTTATTTGGATCAACGAAAATGCAGTTTGAAGAGTCGTCTACCGGAAGCTGCTCCCTCGTATTCGGGAAACGCACTTTATCTACGCCTAACTGCTGCGCCAGCTTCTGGAGCGTACACACACCGTTTTCGCGGCAGGTCGTACAATCCCTGCAATGGGAAGCCAGCAGCAGCTCAAGAATCATTTTTCTATGGTGCTGCAGCTTTGGTGTATTCGTATAGATCACCATGCCGTCACGCGGTACTTCCGAGCAGGATGCGAACACGCGCCCCCTGTCATCCTCCACCACACACATACGGCACGCACCGTAGGTGGACAGCTCGGAATGATAACAAAAAGTCGGCAGATCAATACCGATCTTGCGGATGATGGATAACACATTTTTCTCATCCGTAAAAGGAATTTTCCGGTTATTTATCGTAATATATTTGGTTGCCTGTTTATTTTCTGCGCTCACGTTTTCCCCTCCTTATGCTTCTACATGGATGGCACCGAAGGCACAGTTGCTCTCGCAGGCACCACATTTGATACATACCGCATCATCAATGACAAAAGGCTCCTTGATCTTGCCGGAGATCGCTCCCACCGGGCAGTTTCTCGCACACTTGGAACAGCCCTTACAAAGTTCTGCACTAATCACGAAATGGCGAAGTGCACTACATGTATGCGATGCGCATTTTTTATCTACAACATGCTCGATATATTCGTCGCGGAATAATTTTAACGTACTCATGACCGGCAGCGCCGCGCTCTTTCCGAGTCCGCACAATGCGGTCTCCGTGATCATGGTCGCCAGTTCCTCCAATAAATCGAGATCCTCCAATACCCCGTTACCGGCAACGATGCGCTCTAAAATCTCCAGCATCCGTTTCGTACCCTCACGGCACGGAACACATTTGCCACAGCTCTCGTTCTGTGTAAAATTCATAAAGAAACGTGCAACTTCTACCATACACGTATTGCTGTCCATAACCACAAGTCCGCCGGAGCCGATCATCGCACCCATCTTTTTGAGCGAGTCAAAGTCCAGACTGATATCCAGATGCGGTGTGATCAGACAGCCACCCGAAGGACCTCCGATCTGAACTGCCTTAAAGTCGGCATCTCCCTTGATGCCGCCACCGATGTCAAAAATGACCTCACGCAGCGTCGTTCCCATCGGCACTTCGATCAGACCTGTATTTTTCACACTTCCGGTCAGTGCAAATGCCTTTGTTCCGGGGCTGTTCTCCGGACCGATCGTCTTGTACCATGCTGCGCCCTTTAAAATGATCATCGGTACATTGGCATACGTTTCTACGTTGTTGAGCACGGTCGGCTTTTCAAACAGACCCTGTTCTACGGTACGCGGCGGCTTGACACGCGGCATACCGCGGTTTCCCTCAATCGAAGCGGTCAGGGCACTGCCCTCGCCACAGACGAACGCGCCCGCGCCGCGGTTGATATGTAACCGGAAACTGAAATCGGTTCCCATGACATGCTCACCGAGCAAGCCCCACTGCTCGGCATCCTGTATCGCTTTTTTCAGTCTGCTGATTGCTAACGGATACTCGGCACGCACGTAGATATAGCCCTCCTGTGCACCTACCGCATAAGCAGCGATCATCATACCCTCGATCATTTTATGCGGATCGCCCTCCATGATACTGCGATCCATAAACGCTCCGGGATCTCCCTCGTCACCGTTACATACGACATAACGGATCTTTTCCGGCTGTCTCGCCACCTGTTTCCATTTATATCCGGTCTGGAAGCCTCCGCCTCCGCGTCCACGCAGATTGGACTCTAAGATCTCGTTGACGACCTGATCCGGTGTCATGTCAAACAATACCTTCGCAAGTGCCTGATAACCGCCGTGTGCGATCGACTCCTCGATATGCTCCGCATCGATATGTCCGCAGTTTTCGAGCACGAGACGGGTCTGTTTTTTATAAAACGGTATCTCCTCCTGCTTCTGATACTCGATGCCGTTCTGCTTGTACAGCAAATGCCGGATCACATCCCCATGCTTGATCGTGCGCTCAAAGATCGCCTCACAGTCCTCCAGCTTTACTTTTGTATACAAAATACCCATCGGCTCGATGCGCATGAGCGGTCCCATCTCGCAAAAGCCGTGGCAGCCGCTCTTTTTGATGTCGACCGGTCCGTCACCATGTGCGATCTCTGCGCCAAACTGTACCTCCACATCCGGCTCATTTGCCACCAGCTCACACATTTTATCATACACTTCACCGGAACCACCTGCCAGACAGCCGGTGCCGGCACAGATTAAAATGCGGCATCTGCTCTGCGCGATCTGTTGCCCCTCAGAATCCCGCAAATTGTTCAGAATCTCTCTGTTTTCTACCTTCTGCATAATTTCCTCCCCATCATCCTATTTTTCGTCTCTCAAATGCTGTATCAGCTCTGCCGCCGCATCCGGTGTCATGGACGGATAGACCTTGTCATTGACCGTCAGTACCGGTGCCAGTCCGCAGGCTCCCAGACAGGATACGGTCTCCAGCGTAAACAGCATATCATCCGTCGTCACCTTATCCTTGGATAAACCTAATTCCGTGTACAGACGCTCCAGAATCGGAATGGATTTGCGCACATGACAGGCAGTACCGTTACATACCTTGATCACATATTTCCCTTTCGGCTCAAACGAAAAATTCTCATAAAATGTGGCTACCCCATATGCCTTTGCCTCTGTGATACCGATCTTTTCAGCCACATATGACAGCAATTCCGGCGGCAGGTAGCGATATTCGCTCTGAATATCCTGAATGATTGGGATCAAAGCAGACGGCTTTGCACCATGTTCCCCAATGATCGCATCTGCTTTCTCATAATAGCTTTGCTCTACCATAGATTTACTTCTCCTTTGCGATTATTTGACCGCGCCGCTCATTCTCCCGGGTGTTATGGCGCGTAATCACCCTTTTATACTAATTTAACAAATTTTCTCAATAAGCGCTACCTTTTTTGTGAAAAATTATATTTTTTTGCATCAAAAAAGCAGGCAGCTTATAAAAACTGCCTGCTTTCTGTCGTGTTTCTTATAAATAACTGACTACTTTTAACGGTGTGCGGTAATATGCATTCGAAATCTTGATACCGTCTCTGTGGTTGCTGGCGTGTACAACACAACCACCACCGATATAGATCGCTACGTGATTGATGCTGCCGCCACTGCCATAGAAGAACAGATCTCCCGGCTGTGCCTCTGCTGCACTGATTGTGCGTCCACAGTTCGGCTGTGCACGTGAGGAATGCGGTAAATACACACCATACTTTGCGTATACCTGCATCGTAAAGCCCGAGCAGTCCACACCGTGTGTCAGGCTTGTACCACCCCAGACATACGGATTGCCAACAAACTGGAGTGCATACTGTACTAAGTCTACACGGACATTCGATACACCCTGTCCGTACTTGACTTCTGAGATTGTCATCGCTTTCGGCAGCTTCTGGGAGATCTCTACAAAATCTCCG
>CALBJL010000150.1 GCA_937893485.1 uncultured bacterium
TTTTATCCGTGCCGGAGGGCGATGACAAGCCGTTGAAATACCCGCTCATGTTCACGGTCTGTGATTTGGTGCTGATCAATAAATGTGATACGCTGTGCGTGTTTGATGATTTTGACAAGGATGCGGTTGTCGCGCGCATTCACAAGCTGAACCCGGACGCAGAGGTCATTTTCGTGTCTGCAAAGACCGGAGAGGGCTTTGACGCGTGGATCGACTGGCTGCGCCGTGAGGTGCACACCTATCAGAACGGGCTGGCGTAGACGGATGAGCGGTGTGGCAGAAATGCAGCGACCGGATCAATAAAAAGATATAAAAAGAGGAAAGAAAATGGCAAAGATTATTTTGACCGGAGACCGTCCGACCGGACGACTCCATGTAGGACACTATGTAGGATCACTGAGACGGCGTGTGGAATTGCAGAATTCCGGCGAGTTTGACAAAATCTATATCATGATCGCGGATGCGCAGGCGCTGACCGATAACGCGGACAACCCCGAAAAGGTGCGTCAGAATATCGTGGAGGTCGCACTGGATTATCTGTCCTGTGGCTTAGACCCAGCGAAATCGACACTGTTTATCCAGTCGATGATCCCCGAACTGACCGAACTGAGCTTTTATTATATGAATCTTGTAACCGTATCGCGCCTGCAGCGCAATCCGACTGTAAAGTCAGAGATTCAGATGCGCAATTTTGAGGCGAGCATTCCGGTAGGATTTTTCACTTACCCGATCAGTCAGGCCGCAGACATCACCGCATTTCAGGCGACGACCGTACCGGTAGGAGAGGATCAGATGCCGATGCTCGAACAGTGCAGAGAGATCGTGCACAAATTCAACAGCGTTTACGGCGAGACACTCACAATGCCTCAGATCATGCTGCCGGACAATCAGGCATGTATGCGTCTGCCCGGTATCGACGGCAAGGCAAAAATGAGTAAATCGCTCGGCAACTGCATCTATTTGTCCGATACGGAGGAGGATGTCCGCACAAAGATCATGTCGATGTTTACCGATCCGAACCACCTGAAGGTATCCGATCCCGGAAAGGTCGAGGGCAATCCGGTATTTATCTATCTGGAGGCGTTCGCAAGACCGGAGCATTTCGCAGAATTTTTACCGGACTATGCGGGAATTGAGGAGCTGGAGGAGCACTACAAGCGCGGCGGACTCGGCGATGTAAAGGTGAAGAAATTCTTAAACAACGTGATGCAGTCAGAGCTTGCGCCGATCCGTGAACGCAGGGCACAGTGGGAGAAGGACATTCCTGCGGTTTATGAGATCCTGAAAAAGGGTTCCGAGGAAGCCGAGAAGGTAGCTGCGGATACACTGTCGAAGGTGCGTGCGGCGATGAAGATCAATTATTTCGACGATGCCGCATTGATTAAAGAGCAGATGGAAAAATATGCTGCCAATAAAGAGAACTAGTTGTCAAAGCTAACATACTGGGAGGTATAATGATGGACAAGAAAATTCCTTACAAAATTTATCTGGAAGAGAGCGAGATGCCGAAGGAATGGTATAACGTGCGTGCGGATATGAAGATCAAGCCGGCACCGCTGTTAAATCCGGCAACACACGAGCCGATGACGGCAGAGCAGTTAGGCACGGTATTCTGCGATGAACTGGTGAAGCAGGAGCTCAACGATAACGACCGCCTGATCCCGATTCCGGAGGAGATTCAGGACTTTTATAAAATGTATCGTCCGGCACCGCTTGTCAGGGCATATTGTTTAGAGAAAAAGCTGGGCACGCCGGCAAAGATCTATTATAAATTCGAGGGTAACAATACGAGCGGCAGCCACAAGCTCAACTCTGCGATTGCTCAGGCATACTATGCGAAGAAGCAGGGCTTGAAGGGTGTGACGACAGAGACCGGAGCCGGACAGTGGGGAACTGCGCTGTCTATGGCATGCTCTTATTTCGATCTGGACTGCAAGGTATTCATGGTAAAATGCTCTTACGAGCAGAAACCGTTCCGCCGCGAGGTGATGCGTACATACGGAGCGAGCGTGACACCGTCGCCTTCCGATACGACAGAGGTCGGCAGGAAGATCCTCGCAGAGCATCCGGGTACGACCGGAAGTCTGGGCTGTGCGATCTCCGAGGCAGTAGAGGTGGCAACACATACCGATGGCTACCGTTATGTACTCGGCAGTGTGCTCAATCAGGTATTGCTGCACCAGTCCATCATCGGTGTGGAGACAAAGATCGCAATGGATAAATACGGAATCAAGCCTGACATCATTATCGGCTGCGCCGGAGGCGGTTCAAACCTGGGCGGATTGATCTCACCGTTTATGGGAGAAAAGCTGCGCGGAGAGGCTGATTATCAGTTTATCGCGGTAGAGCCGGCAAGCTGTCCGAGCCTGACACGCGGTAAGTATGCATATGATTTCTGTGATACCGGCATGGTATGCCCGCTGGCAAAGATGTACACACTCGGCAGCGGATTTATCCCGTCACCGAACCATGCGGGTGGTCTGCGTTATCATGGCATGAGTTCGATCCTGTCAGAGCTGTACGATGAGGGTTATATGGAGGCGCGTTCCGTAGAGCAGACATCCGTATTTGCGGCAGCAGAGCAGTTTGCGCGTGTTGAGGGTATTCTGCCCGCACCGGAGAGCTCACATGCGATTCGTGTAGCGATTGACGAGGCGATGAAGTGCAAGGAAACAGGAGAGGAAAAGACGATCCTGTTTGGTCTGACCGGAACCGGATATTTCGATATGGTTGCATATGAGAAGTTCCACAACGGAGAGATGGAGGATTACATCCCGACAGATGCCGATTTACAGGCAGGCTTTGACGGACTTCCCAAATTTTAAATAAATGAGATACGAATCTACGAATCAGAAAGAGCCGCTCAACCGAGCGGCTCTTTGTATGATCAGTTATTATCAATAAAAATGATATTATTTTGTTCCGAAAATACGATCTCCGGCGTCGCCGAGTCCGGGACAGATGTAAGCGTGCTCATTCAGGCAGCGGTCGAGGTGACCGACATAGATCTGAATGTCCGGATGATCCTTGTGCAGACGCTCAAGACCTTCGGGAGCGGCAATGATAGCCATAAACTTGATATTTTTGCCGCCGTGCTGCTTGATCATGGATACGGCATCAGATCCGGAACCACCGGTTGCGAGCATCGGGTCAACGACAACGATCGTACGCTGCTCGATCGGCTCAGGCAGCTTGCAGTAATATTCGTGCGGCTCATGTGTTTCGGGATCCCGGCTTCCGAGCATCAATGTATCATCCGCTGTATTCTTTGTCACTGTCT
>CALBJL010000151.1 GCA_937893485.1 uncultured bacterium
ATGATAACCAGACGCTTAACCTGAAAAATCAGCTGGGTGACCGACTCGTTCAGTTTACAAATACGAAAGTGGCGGATACAGAATATAAAAAGTATGAGGATGCACTTTCTACACGACTGGCTGTGGTGCAGACCAATGAGAACGGCAATGTATATATTGAGTTTGATGCGAGAAAGTCACACATCGCGACAGGATGGATCGAATATACGGATGACATGCCGGATACACTTACGGCTGCTGCAAAGCCAAAGAAAATTCATATCCTGTATGATAAAGAGAATGAGCATGAGATCATGACAGATCATGCAGCCGGGTATATCGTTGCATTGCCGAAGGATAAGGTAAATGAAACGGAAGCTGCGAACTATACCGTGATGGATACACAGTTTATCAAGAACGGTACGTTCAGCGCTGCCGTACAGGCTTTAAATCCTTACAAGATTACAGCAACTGTAAATCAGGCTGTCGCGGGTACTCATGGCAAGCATCAGGCGACGGCGGAGGTTGATATTCCGAATCTTGATCCGGGCACGTACTGGTATGTGATGCATATCATGTGTGAGGACGGAGATACAATGACGACTGTTCTGGATGTGGATGCACCACAGAAGGCAGAAACCGATGTAAAAATGGAATTTGATTCCGAAAATGAGAACTATATTTATGAACTCCGTCTCAGTGATAAGGATTATCCCGACCGGACACAGCTTCCGACTACAAAGCCCGGCGATGCGGATGCCAACGAGAACCGGCTGACCTATACGGCAAATGGTATTACGGCTGCGTACTGGTCGGTCGGCAATCTGGCGGGGACTGATACAACGGCGGCAGATCAGGAGGCGGTGAAACTGAGAAACCAGATCAATGCACAGCCGGGCACAAACGGACTGTATGATATGGCTAAGGTCGTGCTGCTCGCAGACGGAGTGTCCCAGGTACCGGGCGGAGCGACCGCCAAGGTGACGGTGACTGTGCCGAAGGCAGTTGTGGATGCGCACAAACAGGATGCGGTCTGGGTATACGTAAAGGATGCTGCAAACAATACTGTGAAACTCGCGATTCCGTTGAATGACAATATTATTGATGTGTCTGTGCCGATGACAGTCAATGTCATCGCCGTGAAGAAATCAGATCCGGGAGCGACTACGGAGCTGCTCGCTCCGATCTGTGAGGTGAAAAATAACAGTGCGAAAACAGTAGAGGTACAGATCGCAGGATTTAAGACAACGGTGGAGCAGGATAAGCTGTCACTTGTAAATAAAGAAAAGGCAGACACGTTTGCAGCAGACGAGCTCGCGCTCTTTATCAAAGGGGCAGGTGCTACTACGATGGCAGAGACAAACGTAAAGACGTTAGATGCAAAGCCGGTGACACTGGGCACTCTCGGAAAAAACGGATCGCAGGGCAGCACGGCAAACTATACGTTTGATGCGGGCTATCACGTGAACAACATCAATGTGCCGGATGGTTTCATCAGAAATACGATGAGCTACCGATTCAGAATCGCGGGAGGTAACTAATTTGGAAGCAAAGATGGAAACAAGGATAGGCACAGAAAGCAGCAGCCTTTCAGCTGAGCTGGACAAGCGGCTGGACGTACACAGGAGAAAAAAAAGGCGGGGAATGCAGCTGCAGATCGCAGGGCTTTTGCTCGCGGCGGCGGTCGTGCTCGCGGTGCTGGCAGTAATGGTGATCCGGTTTGGAGGCTGGTTTATGGCAGACCGGGATGCGAAACAGCTCGCACAGGAGACGATTACAAGAGAGGATCTGCGGCTGCAGCTACAGCAGCAGGCAGATGAGAGCGGTTTCCGGGTCAGGCTGAACACAGCGCCGGTGTCCGCAGATGGACAGATCGCTGACTGGTGCGTAGTCAACAGCGTATCGAACCTGTATGACATGCAGGTGATCGTCCGGACAGAGGATGGCACACAGATCTATGACAGCGGTATTCTGTCTCCCGGGCAGGAGCTGCTGATTGGGGAACTCGCACAGACACTGAAAAAAGGGTCTTATCCGGCAACGGCAGTGGCGTATGCACTGGACCGGGAGACCGGACTTACGGTTGGGGAGGTGGCAGTGGACATTACACTGACCGTCCGGAAGACCGCTAATAAAGTAATTACAAGGAACAAAGGAGAACAGAGCTTATGAACCTGAAAACAAGAAGAAATGTATTGACAGCGCTGCTGATCGCGTCGGTGGTGGCACAGAGCACACCTGTATTTGCGAAGAAGGTAAATAATAATCCGACAGGCGATGAACATACGACGATCGGTATTATGGAATCTGCCACGACGGTCGGACAGGCATCTTTCGAAGTGCCGCTCTATGTGACTACGGCAGCCATTGCCAACCAGACGAATCTGATGTGTCCGGAAGGCTATGACATCAAGAATACATCCATAGATCCCGATGCACATGATATCGGCGTGCTGACGGTATCTGTAGAGAGCGTAGGTACATGGAGTACCACACAGGGCACACCGGGAACGGATAAAGAGGTCAAGCTGACAATCGGTGATCTGGTGCTTCCGGCAGTTACACCAACGTCTAAGACAGCCACTGTTGATATCAGAACACAGGGACAAAACACCGTATTTTACGGAAAAACAAAGGGTAAAACGGATAAAGTAACAGCCATCAAAAAGGGTGAGACGCTGGCACAGGCTGCGAACGGCATTGCTCCCGGCACAGATGGCTATAAGGGACTGGACATTACCGGAGAGGTACAGGCAGCGAGCCGTGGAAATACAAAGGCAGCCGCACAGTTTAAGGTTACTTATGTAGTGTCTGCACTGGATGACAACGGAGATCCGATCGGAAATACTTATGTCGGAGACAACAAGGCAGCGGCAGGACTGAACTAAGGAGGAGAACGTGGCAGAACGCAGAAAAACAAAAAAGTTCCATCAGGTGGCCGGTACAGCCACGTTTGCGCTGGCTGCACTCGCCCTGTCTATGGGTGCGGTGCGGACTGTATCGGCCCAGCAGGTATCGACAAACGGAAAGACCGAGGTGAATGTCGGTGTGACAGAACTGACCGAGGACAATGTTTCCTTTGAGGTGCCGCTCTATTATGTCATGTGTGTGACGGAGGATGCGAACAGCAGAACCGCGACCGTGACACTGCCCGATGAGGAGTACGCGATCGTGAATACGAGCACCGGAACCCAGCGGGTGGCAGTGACAGGTGTCGGCGTGTCAGGTGTGGCAGGCGGCAGCTGGTCACTGGTCAATACGGAAGGTGAGCTTTCCGCTGCGAAGAAGAAGATCTATATGACGGTCGGGGGCATTGCGCTTCCGGCAGTCACCGCAGGAAATACGGCGCGGCAGGATGTGAACACAGTCAGTTCCACGAACAGTTTTTATAACGGTACAGCATATACATCAATTGCGCCCTATGACGGGAATGCACCGGCGGACAGCAAGCTCACCATTCCGGTGACAGCAAAGGTAGATCCGGCTTATCAGGTGGCGCAGGATGTCAAGGCGGTTGCGCAGTTTCGGCTGTACTATCGTGTGAGTCCGTTGAATGCGAACGGCGATGTGATGCGTGCGGAGTAACAGGAAACAAGACCAGAGTAAGGAGAGCAACGACGATGGCAGAGATTGACAGCTTTAATGAAATGATCACAAGCAGGCTGCAGGAGAAGAAACGCAGTGAACAGAAACGGAAGAAATGGCTGATTTTACTGATTCTTCTGCTCCTTGCAGGCGGGATAGCCGGAGGATATTTTTTATATGAACATTTTCGCCCGAAGAGCCGTTACGAGCTCGACCGGAATGCCTTAGAGGGCTTTCTGCCGGGCAAATCCGAGGCGGAGATTCAGGCAGAGCTCAACCGCATCATTGAGGAAGGACGTGTCAACATCTCCATGAACCCGACACCGGTGATCCGCGACGGCAAGATCAATGTGCGGATCGAGAATGTGCCTGCCAATAAATATTATTTACAGGCAGACGTTTATCTGTACCCGGAGAAGGGGAATGCGGACAATGCAGAGCTGGTCTACCGTTCCGGTGTGATCAGACAGGAATTTTACATCGAGGAGGGCGACGCGGAGACGGATGCAGGCGATGGAACCTATGACGGACTGGCAGTGTTCAGTGCGCTGGACCCGGAAACGATGGAGGAGATTGGAAAAACCAGCATGACGCTGGTGATCACGGTGGAGGATTAGGAGAAAATGACAAACGACACATCAACGGCTGAGATCAGTGCAATACTCCGGCGGGAGATTCAGCAGGAGCAGAAAAAGAAGGATAGAAAAAAGCGCTTGATTCTGTTGCTTGTATTCCTGCTATTTCTGCTTATGGGAGGGTTGACGCTGTACCATTATCTGGAAAGCCGGGACGCAGACAGGATTCAGAAGGAGATTGATGCAGCGGTTGGAATACTGCCGGGCATGAATGATGAGGAGATTCAGGACAGGCTTAACCGCAGTGTGGCGGAGGGCAGACTGAATATTTCCATCAATCCGACCCCGGAATATGAGAACGGTACGGCTGCCGGTGACATCCGTATCGAGAATATCCAAGGAAATAAATACAGCTTTGCGGTGACGGTCACATGTATCGGTGCCAGTGAGGATGCGGGTGCCGGAGAATATGTCGGTGAGGTCGTGATGCAGACAGGGCTGATCGATCCGGGCAGCTATGTGCAGGACAAGAGACTGGATGTAGACCTGCCGAAGGGTCAGTATACGTGTGTCGCGACGTTTGTTGCGTATGACACCGTGACAAACACAGAAACAGGCGAAGAGGAACACGAACAGGTGGGATCCGCCGGAACACAGATCCTGCTGACTGTCAAAGAATAGGATAGGAGCCGATGGCTATGAAAAAAGGGACAGATATGAGAGATTCTACGAAGATTTCAGAGAAAAAAAGACAGAGAAAGCGCAGGCTGCAGGCTGCCGGGGCACGTGTGTGTACCTGCTGTCTGCTGCTGTTTTTGTGTATGACGCTCCTATTGCCGGATACGGTACTGGCACAGCAGATGTCGAATTCCGAAAAAGGCGATGGCGCATCGACAGTCGTAGTAGAGGAATACCAGAACGGCAAGGATTATACAGGGTGGTATACCGTGACTGTGCGTGTTGTGGATGATGAGACCGGACAGCCCATCAAGGGCATTTATGTAACGCTCAATTCTACGATCAAGGGTGAGGCAGGACACGGGCCGAATATTAACGGTATCACGGAATATATGACGGATGCCGATGGACGGCTGGATTTTCGTATCTATCCGGGACCGATTACGTATATGGCGCGTGTATCCGCGCAGAAGGGTTATCTGGCGCTGGAGCAGGAGATCGGGGCAGTTACAAAAGATTTTATGGTGATCACGCTGCGGCTGAAAAAGGATGATGACAAGAAGGACGATAATAAGGATAATAACAACAATAACGGCGGTAACAACGGAGGAGGCGGCTGGAATCCCGGCTGGAACCCCGGTGGAAACACCGATAAGGATGATGATCC
>CALBJL010000152.1 GCA_937893485.1 uncultured bacterium
CCGGACATTCAGTTGTATGAGGGAGTAGAGCAAATGTTACGCGATCTTCGGCAACAAGGCTATAAATTGGGCTTACTGACAGATGGCCGTGTTGAGGGTCAATACGCTAAGATCAGATCTTTAGGCTTAGCGTCATTGTTTGATGAGATTATCGTAACCGATGAACAGGCGGGGAACGGAGATGTATCTGCTTTTCGTAAACCGAATGCTATTTGCTTTGAAATTATGCAGCGCCGCTTGGGCGTGCCATTTGAACAGATGGCATATGTAGGGGATAATATCAACAAAGATTTCAATGCGCCGCGGATGCTGGGGATGCGAGGGATTTATTTTAAGAATGCGGAGGGGCTGTACTAGTCATTTGTTAAATAAAAATGGTGGCTTACAAGTATCGTACAGTGGTTCCGGCTGAAAGATAGTTGGCATAACATTGATTAAAAATAATGAAAGAAGACAGAACTCTTGGTGAATCTGAGGGTTCTGTTTTTTGGGTCGAAAATAGTCGGAAAATAGCGATGGATATTGTGAGGTATAGGGTTTACTATTAAAGATATAGGGTGTGTAGTATTATGAAAATAAACATTTATATTACAAAATTGTATGTGTATGAGGAATTGTTTTTGATGGTCGGCAAGGTCTTTAAAAACGAGATATAAAGTATCAGAGAGATTTGTTTATATCGAATGATTTGTAATGGACACATGGTGCTTGGGGTAGGAGGATGATTATGGGAAGTGTATTGATTGTAAGGAATAATGATGTTAAAAGTAAGATACATGCATACGCACAAGAAAGTTTGGAATCAGGAGAAAAGCGTTATTATAATACGCGTACGGGTACGTTAAATGCAAAGAAATTAAAGCAGTTGAAAGAGGGGTTGCAGAAGGATTCTAAAGAAAAAACACTTATTTTATTAATCTCTTATAATATTGCTGATGCAAAAAATATTGAGGATGTAATTATTGGAACAGATGCTAATATTAGTGAAAGTGACAATATAGAGTATTTTATGAAGATTCAGTTGACCAAGGAATCACATGAAAGGGTCATACAGAGTATTGTTGATAAAATTGATCTGGATATTGAAAAGGACTTTAAAGAAGGATGTTATGTGATAAAGAGTGATATGGATAGTCTATATCAAGAATTGAATGAACGAATAAGGGCTTGCAACGAGCAAGTCCCGTATGCAGAGGAACATGATGATCAGGTTGAATTGACAGATTGCGACTATAAGCTTAGCTCTTTGGCATGGCGCGATAGTCAAGCAGTCAGAGTTTATAAAAATGATGATATTGCTATTACCAGAACCGAGTTTCAAAGAGATAGGGAACGAGTCGTTAATTGCAAGGCATTTAGGCGATTAGTAGATAAAGCCCAAATATTTAGTGCTGAAAAAGGAGACTATTATAGAACTCGAATGACACATTCTCTTGAAGTAAATCAAATTGCAAAGGCCATAGCATATGCCTTACGATTGAATTTGGATTTGACAGAAGCGATTGCGTTGGGACACGATTTGGGGCATACACCGTTTGGACATCAGGGAGAAAGGACATTGGACGATATTCTGTCTGGAAAACAGTTTATAGATATGGGTGTCGGCAAAGGATTATTAAATGATCGGTGTTTCGGAGGGTTTAAGCACAATTACCAAAGTGCTAGGATTCTGACGGAGTTGGAAGAGCATTGTACAGAATATCCGGGGCTGAATGTAAGTATTCAGGTGGTGGAAGGTGTATTGAAACATACACGCATCAAGCCGTTCGAAATAAAGCTTGAAGATTTTCTAAGAGAGGAATATATACAAAAGATTTATATAGATTCAAATTCAGAGGTGCAGGTATGCTCAACGTTGGAGGGGCAGGTAGTTGGAATCGCAGATGAAATAGCGCAAAGAGGACATGATGTTGACGATGCGTTAACTTCCGGTGTGATGTCAATTGATGAGTTTGTTGATCGATTAAAAATAGATAAATGCAGACAATTACAAGCGGAAATTGAACAAGAGCTCAATAGCGTTGAAGAATCAAAACGATTGATAGCGGATGTTAATGAGTTGAAGATTTCAAGGATCGTAACATGCATTATAAAATATTTTATTAATACAACGATTGAGCATTCGAGGGAGAGAATTCATGATTATTTAGAGACGGTAAATGGAACGACGACACCTTTGTTGGAGCAAAATGTGAAACTAGTAGAATTTTCTCAGGAGGTAGAAGCAGTAAATCTATATTTAGAGAGGGTTGTTCAAAAGAAAGTTATATGCAACAATGATGTAGCACGTGCAGATTATAACGCAAATATGGTGGTGAAAAGTCTGTTCGAAAAGTATTATTCGAATCCTAGATTACTGCATGTGGGAACGATACATAAAATTTTTTTGGAGACTTTGCGGCATAAGAATAAGGCGGTTTCCAATAGTGCTGTAAATCTGAATGATGGAAGTATAAAGCTTGTGAATCAAGAAATAGAAGACATAACAATTCGATCAATTGATACGGATTTAGTCAAGGAATATTTGCAGCATCGTAATTTTGAATGTTCCGATCGTGACATTGTGATTTTTGAGAAAAGAAAGATATTAGTACGTGCAATCGTTGATTTTATTGCAGGTATGACCGATGGTTATGCGCTAGAAGAATATAATAAGCTTAAATAAAAAGGTTTTTTAAAATCATAGCGGATTTATTATGCTAAACATTTCGGCGTGTGGGTAAGCACCTTCAGACCTTCAGAATGAAGTACCGTTGTTTTACAGAACCAGAAGTCGATAATATAGTGAAAAGGTGATATTCTATTTTGAAGGGTTGCATAATATAAAAATGGGGAATATATGGGGAAAAAGCTTATTTTATTGAGTGGAGTGCACGGAGTAGGAAAAAGTTATTTCCTGAAAGATAGATGTATTGAAGTATGGCGATATTATTGTATTATACAGAACCGCTGAAGATGGTAGAAGTGCAGAGTACTCCGCTGTGGCAACTTCTATTTGTGTGATTGAAGAAGTGAGAAAGCAAAGTGATTTTGGCTCCTTTAATGAATTTTTTACATATGCAAATCAATATAGCGTATTTGATCGAGACGATTTGTATAAATGGTATCAACGTGGTGAATGTAAGGCCATCCATCAAGATGACCTATAATGTAGCCTTGAAAAAGAGGATTGTACGACATGATTTGATAGAGAAAATAGGACTGGATCGCCATGAGTATTGGGGATTTATGCAACTTACAAATGCACAATTTGAAGAAATAATATATGCTGGGGGAGTAAGCTCTGAAAGCATAATACAAAACGTATGTTCGCAAATCGTTGCATTTGAAAATGAAATATTGTATGATGAATGCAGATTATTTAGAAAAAGGTGGATGTATATGTGTGCGATATTATTATCTATTAATCCAAAGTATGTGCGACGTATAATGTGTGGAGAGAAAAAGTATGAATTCAGAAAAAATTTGTGTAAAAAGAAGGTAGATAAAATTATTATATACTCGACAAGTCCGGTTATGAAAGTAGTTGGAGAAGCAGTAGTAGAAGATGTTTTAGTTGACGAACCGTTCAAAATATGGAACATGACCAAGGAGGCTGCGGGCGTAGACCAGTCATTTTTTGATTCATATTATGAGGGCAAGACTAAAGCGGTGGCATATAAATTAAATCATGTTGTAGAATATAAAATACCTAAATTATTACAAGATTATGGGATCAATGTAGCACCGCAATCATTTTGTTATTTAGAGTAGCGTGAGGAAAAAATATATAGTGTGGGATGTCCGATTGGGGGTAATTGAGATATAGGCACATGGCGGTAATAAGATTCAAGTGTTTAAGGATAAGAAGATGGGGGATAATTATTTGTGCTCCATATTTCCCCAATTCCCCCTTGCATCTATCGTCACCATATGCTACACTTTGAGCAGTTAGCGGACATAGTGATAGCAATGATTTTGTGAATGGGAGAAGATTGTGCAGGTCTCAGATAAATTAACAAAAGCACTTACAGAGGTGAAATATTTGAATGCGGATAATGTCAGCAGATATCGTTGCATTATGCGCATTTTTTTTGAAAATTATGAAAAGCTGCGATATTGGATGTATCAGGAAGATGTGTATGCGCAGATGACAGCGCATTCTTTTTTTGCGGACTATACACCGGAGCAGTGCCAGCAGGATCTGGCTATGCTTGTGGAATGGAAGAACCTGAATACGATTCAGGATACACGGAAGGTATCTTCGATTGAAGAATTTAAAAATAAGAAGTTCCGTTACCAGATGTCAGAGTACAGTGTCGAGATTGAGCGTCTGGTGCTGCGTCTGGAAAATCTGTTTATAGAGGGGGCTTCGCTGGAACCGACATTATTGGAACGTATCCGGATAAATATCGCACGTTTTCCAGAGATGGCGGGGCAGGATGTGAATCAGGTCTACACCTGGTGGAATGATCTGAATAATGATTTTGTACGGCTGAATCAGAATTATCAGGATTATATCAGGGATCTGAATAGTGTGAAGGCTGAGGAAATGATGCACACGAGCCAGTTTCTGGTGTTCAAAGACCGTCTGGTGGAATATCTGCGCAGCTTTATCAAGGGGCTGCAGCGCAATGTTGGAGTGATCGAGGAGGATCTGCGTACGCTGTCTGAGGATGTGAAGCAGGCAGTGTTTGAGAAAGTGATCCAATATGAGCTCTTGATTCCGCGTATGGATGTGGAGGTATCGCGCGAGCTGATAGAGGAAAAGACGAGAGGGCGTTATCAGAGCATCTATGACTGGTTTGTGTCATCCAATGGAGAAGAAAACGAGGCTGGAAAGCTGTTTGATGCGACGAATGAGATTATCCGCAGGATCACGAGATATGCGGCGCAGCTGAGTGAGAAGAATGCGCTTGGCGCAAATCGAAGGGAAGAATACCGCAAGGTGGCAGAATTGTTTCTGGCGTGCAGTGATGTGCAGCAGGCACATCGGATGTCAGCGATGGTATTTGGTATGGAACGTCCGTATCATGTGGCGGGAGATCTGGTGCGTGAGACGGATAGCATGAACCAGGGTGTCTATGAGGAAGCACCGTTGGAGATCACGTTAAAGCCGCGCGTGCGTACTTACCGGGAAAAGTCCAGACGCAGTGCGATCCGCGAGTCTGCTACGGAGCGTCAGCAAACGAGGGCGCGTCTGATTGAGCAGCAGCGTGAAGATCAAAAGAGGCTGTTGGAGCTGGAGATAGATGGGAAAATAGATTTTTCGACACTTCCTGTGATCGATGCACACGTGCGGGAGATTCTATTGAAATGGATTTCGGATGCGATGGAAGATCCGGCAGGCACCGCCAGAACAGAAGACGGGCGGCGTTTTGTATTAGATATGAGTCAGAGTAAGAGACGCTGTGTAGTTCATTGTGAGGATGGTAATTTCACGATGCCACAGATGTCGATCGTATTTCAGGAGGAAGAACCGTGAAGGAACTGGAAGCCCTGCTGAATCAGCGCTGGGTGCTGAAAGCAGAGGATAAGGAATTGTATTACAGGATTCGTGATGCAATCGGTGAGGTGCGTAAATTTGCTTCAGACAAGCTGGGCTGCCAGGTGATGGAGAATGCCTTGATGGTCAAGATGGAAAAGATTCCGGTCATCCCGGAAAATTTTATGGGAATACTGGATTTTACATCCCGCGAGGAATATGCGTTTTTGTGCATTCTGCTCATGTTTTTAGAAGAAAAGGATGCGGGTGAACAATTCATTTTATCGCAGTTGACGGAATATCTTGCGGCAAATATGCCGGGAGAGACGGTGGACTGGACGGTATATACGAGCAGACGCAGGCTGATTAAGGTGCTTCGCTACGCAGTCTCACAAGGAATTCTGGCGATCACGGATGGAACGGATGATCTGTTTATGGATGACGCGGCGGGAGAGGTATTGTATGAGAATACCGGTGTGTCCCGCTATTTTATGCGCAATTTTTCCAAAGATATCACGGAGTACGTGAGACCAGAGGATTTTCTGGAGAGTGATTGGTTTGCGATGGATGAAGATCGTGGAATCGCGCGCAGACACCGTGTGTACAAGCGTCTGATGTTTGCTCCGGGTATGTACCGGGCGCAGGGGGCGGAAGAAGATTTTGAATATTTGAAATATTATGGACGGCGTCTGGCAGATGATTTAGAACAGAATTTTGACTGTCATGTGCATATCCATAAGGGCAGTGCATACCTGATGACCGGTGAGGACTGTCATATGGGTGTGGTATTTCCCGGAAATAATGTATTGTCGGATATTTTACTCCTATGTCTGGCGGAGATTCGACAGCGCGTGGAGCGACAGGAGTGGCACATTGGGAAGGATGAAGTCTGTATCGTGGATACAGTGGCATTTGAGCAGATGCTGCGTGAGATCCGAAGAGCAAATGGGAACGGTTTTACGAAAAATTACCGCGAGATGACAGATGGCGAATATGTGCAGACAGTGATGGATACGCTGGAGCTGTGGATGTTTATTAAAAGAAACGAAGGGGAACATTTGGTGGAGATCTATCCGGCAGCAGGCAAGCTGGCGGGTGCGTATCCGGATGATTTTGCAGGAGGAACAGAGGATGAACACGAGTAGCAGGTGGCAGGCGAGCAAGATCGGATTAATCAATTTCTGGTATTATGATGATCAGGAGTTTCCGTTTGTAAAGGGAAGGATGCTTCTGCGTGGATCAAACGGTTCTGGAAAATCGGTGACAATGCAGAGTGTGGTTCCGTTGCTGCTGGACGGAAACATGAGCCCGGAGCGTCTGGATCCGTTTGGTTCCCGAGACCGTAAGATGAGCAGCTATCTGCTCGAAGAAGATGATGGACGCGAGGAACGTATCGGCTATCTGTATCTGGAGTTTAAACGCAGCGAGAGTGAGCATTATCTGACGATCGGCATGGGCATCCGTGCGCGCAGGGGAAAACCATTGGATAAATGGTATTTTTCACTGACGGATGGCAGGCGTGTCGGAGTGGATTTCTTTCTATATAAAGAGATGGATGAGAAAGTGACTCTGTCACGCAGGGAGTTGGAAAACCGTATCGGCGCAGGTGGACAGGTATTTGACCGGCAGGCAGAGTATATGGAGTATGTGAACCGTCAGATTTTCGGCTTTGAGACAGTGGATGAATACAAGGAGATGATCGACCTGCTGATCCAGCTGCGTACACCGAAATTGTCCAAAGATTTCAAGCCATCCGTGATCAATGATATTCTGAGCGATTCGCTGCAGCCATTGTCGGACGATGATCTTCGTCCGATGTCTGAAGCGATCGAGAATATGGATCAGATGACGATGAATCTCAAAAGCCGCGAGGAGGCAAAGCAGGCCGCGGAGAAGATTCGGCGCGTGTATGATAAATATAATCAGCTGATACTTTACGAAAAGGCTGGAGCATATCGTGAGGTACAGCAGAAGATGGAACAGCTGAACCAAAAGGAAGCCGGGCGTCAGCGGCAGATGGCAGCGGATGAGCGGGAGATCACTGATCTGGACGAACAGTTGCAGCAGATGGACGCAAAACATGCATCCATGGAAAAGGAGCGTGAGACGCTGAGCAAGAGTGATGCGGTGAATCTGAAGACGAGAGAGGCAGAATTGGAGCAGGAAGCGAAACGTCAGCAGCAGACGATCGATAAAAAGCAGGAGGCATTGTCATCCAAGGAGGAACTGTACCGGGATGTACAAAGCCGCCAGCGATCAGCGCAGGACCGCAAGGAGCAGAAAGAACAGGAATTGACGGAACTGCTGGATGAGATGCAGGAGCAGGCGGAGAGTATGGGGTTTGAAGAACATGCATTTTTCCGCAAAGAGCTTGAGGAGCATCTGGCAGAGTCGTTTTCTTTTGCCGCGCATGAGGCACAGTTTCGGATGACTCGGGACAAGATCCATCAGGCATATGAGATCCTGCGGGAGACGAATCTGTTAGAGCCGAAAGCAGAGAAGCTGTTGCAGCAGCGGGATGAATGTCTGCGGGATCTGGATGGCATCCAAAGGCAGATCAATGACCGTGAGATGTTGCTCGTACAGGCACAGAATGAGTGGAAAGAGGCACTTTACCAGTGGAATGGGCAGAACCGGCAGTTGGTTCTGGACAAGGGGCAGTTAAAGCAATGCTGTCATTTTGCGGATAGCTATGGATTGGATGAGACAGGATCAAATGAATCCGAAAATGACTTTTCACGTGTCCGGGAACTGGTATCAGATGTGCGGATCACCTGTAAAAATAAGCTGGATACAAAACTTTACGAAAAATGCCAGTTATTGGATGAAAAGAGACAGGAACAGGCACAGCAACAGCAGGAACTGAGTGAGTGGGAACATGCAAAAGATCCGGAGCCGGAGCGCTCAGAAGGTGTATTAAAAAACCGTGCGCGTCTGGATGAACTGCATATTCCGTATCAGGAATTTTATAAAGTCATTGAATTCTCGGATCAGCTGGGTGAAGATGCATGCAACCGCCTGGAGGAGGCATTGCTGCAGATGGGTATTTTAGATGCTCTGGTGATCGAGGAAGAATACCGGGAGCAGGTATTGGCAGATGCACCGGGATGTGAGGATCGGTATCTGTTTGTGCAGCATTCCTACTGTGAAAAGAGCCTGCTTGATGTGCTGGAATTAAACGATTCGGTCAATGATATTTTTTCGAATCAGCGTCTGACCGGCATTTTGTCGGAGATTGCATATGGTGATGAGGGTGTGGTTTCCGTGGCTGAGGATGGCTGCTACCGGATGGGTGTCCTGACTGGTACAGTCACGGGAGAGCATGTAGCAGGATTTTTAGGTACACGTGCGAGGGAGCGCAACCGCATAAAACGGATGGAACAGTGCCGGGAGCGGATTGCACAGCTTGAAGCTGAGATCGCACAGATCCTACAGGAGCAGCAAGTACTGGAACAGCAGAAAGCGGAGCTGGAGGAGGAATATGCAGGACTTCCGACTGACCATGACCTGCGGACAGCGCGAAAGATGCTCATGGAGCAGAGGGAGGCATACGGTCAAAAGCAGAGGGAATGTGACCGGGTCGAGCAGGAGTGGAAGGAATTAGCTGAACAGATCCGTGAGATGAAAAAGCGTGCACTCGAACTGGCGGAACAGTTGTATCTGAATTGTGCGTATACTGTATTTCAGGAGGCTGCGGCTGCTTCGTCCGAATATGAAAAACAGCTGGTTCAGCTGCGGTCATTGCATGAATTGCTGCTGCAAAGTGCGCATTATATACAGGAACAGGAAGATCGTCTGGAAGAAATAGATGCAGATATGGATGATATCCGCTATGACCTGTCTAATGCAAAAAAACAGCTGGCACAGGTGCAGGCAGAGCATGCGTCTATCGTGGAGCAGCTCAAATTAACAGATTATGAACAGATCAAGGATCGTCTGGATGCATGTCTGCATTGGCTCAAACTGGAATATCCGGTCGAGTGGAAGAAATGTGAGCAGAGAAAAGCACAGCTGCATGAGGAATTGAAGACATTGGAACAGCAGGCATTGGAAGATGCGCAGCAACGTCAGCTCTGTGAGCAGCGGTGCAGCTGGCGCAGGAAATGCTTTGAATCGGAGCTGGCACTTGGCTATGTTATGTTGCCGGAGCAGATTACACTGAATGCGGCAAATGTAGCAGATTATCTGAGTACGGACATGCGTACTGTGGGTAAGGATGCGGTAATCACCAGCCTGAATCAGGTGTATTTTGAAAATCGTGTCTATCTGAGTGAATATCAGGTGATGCAGAGTGAATTGTTTGGCGAATTGGAGACAGAACGTCCCAGTGGTGAACCACAGGGGCTGCGGCAGGATTTTACGGCGCGTTATCAGGGAACAAAGATTCCGTTTACAAAGCTGCTTTCCCATCTGGAGGAAGATATTGCACAGCTGCAGGATCTGATAAAATCGGGTGACCGTGAATTGTTTGAGGATATTCTCGCCAATACAGTGAGCCGTAAGATCCGTGGCAAGATCAACGCGTCCAATGCATGGGTGGAAAAGATGAATACACTGATGGGCAGCATGAATACGTCGAGTGGTCTGAAGCTGAGTCTGCGCTGGCGCAGCCGGACGGCAGAGGCAGAGGATCAGCTGGATACAAAAGAACTGGTTGAACTGCTGAAGAAAGATTACCGCCTGATGAGCGAGTCAGAGGCGGCACGCCTGTCGGCACATTTTCGCTCGAAAGTAGAAGAAGCGCGCAGACATGCGAAGGATAATGCCGGAATGGTGTCATTTTATCAGGTGATGAAAGAGACACTCGACTACCGCAGGTGGTTTGAATTCCAGTTGTTCTCGCAGAAAAGCGGTGAGCGTGTCAAGGAGCTGACGAATAGCGTATTCGGCACGTTTAGCGGTGGCGAAAAAGCGATGTCTATGTATGTGCCGCTGTTTTCGGCAGTCGTGGCAAAGTACCAGGGTGGACGCGCGGATGCGCCGCGTCTGATCTCGCTGGATGAGGCGTTTGCAGGTGTCGATAACCGCAATATCCGTGATATGTTCCGCTTGATGACGGAATTTTCGTTTGATTTTATCATCAATTCGCAGGTGCTGTGGGGCGATTGTGATACGCTGGATGCATTGGCGATCTATCAGCTGATCCGTCCGGAAAATGCAAAATTTGTGACGGTTATGCCGTATTTGTGGAATGGACGGGCAAAGGAACTGCTCGAAAATGAACAGGAAGTAGAAGTTCGGAGAACACAGTTAGGATAGGCAGGTGAGAAGTCGCGGTGAATCAGCAGGAGCAGGATAAAGATCTGGAAGAATGCTGGGAACAGGAAAAGAATTTGTTAGAATGTCAGGATGGGGAAAAGGATCTGGCAGAACGCCAGGAGCAAGAACTGAAAATGAGTCAGATTGAGAGAGAATGCCTGATCTATTTCCGGTCGAATCCGATGTGGAAGCGGCTGTTACGCGGTTTTTGGGAAAAATACCGTTCGTATGGGGCGTTTTCCGGAAGTGTGGTATTGCGTGGGCTGGCTGAAGATGAAGTTGGGGAGCTGGAAGGCTTTTTTGCAAAAAGTTTTCATGGTAAAAAGAGTGTATCCATATCCGCCACACGTTTTTCGGATGCGTTGGCAGACAGCCGCTTTGCGCAGGTTGTGCCGGAGCGTTTGCTGGAGCTGTATTTTGGACAGAAACCTATTGCGAAACGCACACAGCAGCAGATTCGGGATCAGTTGCGTGAAAAGATCGTCACAGAGTTGCTGAATACGTATCGTGGAACGCCGGCAGAGATGTTATTTTCGGCGCTTTTGGATGTTGTGAACAGTGTCAGAACAGCATCGGATAAGGCGTGGAGAGGGCAGCTTATATTGGGTGCGGAGGTATTGAATCACCTGCCCTATCGGACGGACGAGACATTATATCTGGCTGTTTTTGCTGCGCGTATGACAGGGAATCCGCATGCATTTGACCAGAATTGTCCACAAGGAAGATTTATATATCAGTTGATTCAAAGAGAACTGGCTGTGCGCGGATATCTGCCACATAGATCAGAGTTATTTCCGGCATTCTATCGTAAAAAATGTTTTTTAAACGTCGGTATCCTGTTAGATGATGTGTCGAATTATACGATGCTGTCCGGTGTGCGGGCACAGAAAAAGGACGGTGATTATCATGCTGGGCTGGACGGCTTTTTAGCTGAGAATGATATGGTGCAGATGCCGCTGACAGTGCTGAACCGATTGGAGCGCATCCTATGCAGGGATCACGGGATCTATATTGTGGAAAATCCGTCTGTATTTGCTGAGATTTGTGGAAATTCACAGAAAAACCGATCATGTATGTGCATGAACGGGCAGCCCAGACTGGCGGGGCTGGTCGCGCTGGAATTACTTGCGGCAGCAGGAACGAGCGTGTTTTATGCAGGGGATTTTGACCCGGAGGGACTGCTGATCGCACAAAAACTGGCACATTACTATAGAGATACACTTCATGGTTCGTTCAATTACTGGCATCTCACACCGGAAGATTATCGTAAGAGTTGTTCAGGAAAGATAATATCAGAAAAACGTCTGAAAATACTGGATCGCATCACGGATGCGGAATTAATTCCTATTGTGCAGATGATGCGTGAGACTAGACTTGCCGGTTATCAGGAAAAAATCGAGTGGAGCTGAGCAGTATAGGTCGAAGCACTTGCTGCTGAGACCGTAAGAATATGATTCGGTAATGCAAAATCCCATCGGCAAAGCCGATTTGGAATGGATTTTGCATCGTAACTGTGAGAGTACCGAACAGTTATGAAAGAGAGTAAAAGAGCCAAGAAGAAACTGGAAAAGAATCCAGTTGTTGAATGCAATAAGATTCAAAAGAAGTACTATCCGGAGCTGTTTAAAAGATTTGCGGAGGTGAATGATCAAGAGATATTCATAAAGGGCGATTGGAAAATTGACCGAAAGTGGAAAGTAGAATTTCAAATTTTTATGAAAAAATCATCAAACATATTGAGAAAACTTTGGATTGGTGATACAATCAATTTGGAAATTTCTCTTTAGTATAAGGTACAATGTAATTACAAAAAAGTGGTCGAAAATGGTCGGAAAAATTTTGTGGTGTACAAGCTCTCGAATCATTATAATAGAGACAGAATAATGTTGAAAGAGGTGTTTGGCATGACAAAAGCGATGGAAAAACCGATTCAGATTCTGTTGGTGGAAGACGAGGAGGGCGTTTGTGATATTTACCGGCAGACATTGTATAACTACGAGGGCATGGAGCTTGTGTATGTGACTGGAAGTGAGCAGGCAGCACGTGATTTCATGGATCGTGGGGCGGTAGATGTTATTATTCTTGATCTGGAGCTGTTGGAGGGCGATGGGCTCTCGTTTATTTTCCGGATGGAGGAATGTACGCGCGCGGGCAGAGAAAAG
>CALBJL010000153.1 GCA_937893485.1 uncultured bacterium
GCAAAACAAAGCGAGACACCGTCGGGCAATCGGAGCAGTCTGAGCGGGAGACTATTGTGGTCGTAGCCAAACAGCCCGATATGATACAATAGTTTCGCAAACGCCTACCATTTTTATAGAAAAAAGGAGTATGACCATGCAGCACTGGATCGATACAAATGTCAGCTTTTCACCGTCCGCTTTCACGCAGACTATCCTGCGCGCGGGCGATCTGTTTGTAGATATTGAAACCACAGGGCTTTCACGCAGCCGCCACCTGATCTATCTGATCGGGCTTGCATTCTACGCAGGCGGCACATCATTTGAACTGCACCAGTTTTTTTCCGACCAGCCGTCGGACGAGCCGGAGCTTCTTCGCTGCTTCCGCTCCTATCTGGAAAGCGCCGGCGTCAGACGCATCATCACCTTCAACGGCAACAGCTTTGACCTGCCGTTTCTCTGCGCACGGTCGGATGTTCACCAAACCGGACTGTGTTTTGATGCGTACGAGCTGTTTGATATTTATAAAGAATGCCGCAGACGAAAAAATATGTTGCAGCTGCAAAGCTGCCGCCAGAAAGCGCTGGAACAGTTTTTAGGCATTGACCGCGAGGACCGCTATTCCGGCGGCGAACTGATCAAGGTATACGAAACCTATACAAAAGCTCCCAGCGACGATGCCGCGCATCTTTTGCAACTGCATAATTACGAGGATGTCCGGAATATGTACCGGCTGCTTGACATTTTTGCCTACGACAGACTGTTCTCCTGTGCGGCATCCATCGATTGCGTTTCCATCGAGCCGTACACAGAGCTCGACGGTTCTCCCGCCGAGGAACTGATCGTGACACTGCATGCGCCGTGTGTACTTCCCGGCGCACTGTCCGTCCGCCATCCGGTCAGCGGTGTCTACCTGCGCACGCATACTGACCGCGTACATGTCCGCATTCCTCTGTATCAACGTATGGCGCGGATGTATTTTTTAGACTATAAAAATTATTTTTATCTGCCGGCTGAGGATATGGCGATTCACAAATCGGTCGCTGCCTGTGTGGATCCTGCTTACCGACAAAAAGCGACCCCTGAGACATGTTACTCAAGGGTCGCCGTGACTGATGATTTTTTAAGTTCTGCTCAATTCGCAGAATATATGACACATATCCTTTGCAGCTTTCTTCCACCGGATATGCTGCCTACTTCTTAGGACGCTCAAAGAAGAATGACTTGTTGCGCTCATAACCGAGCTCTTTGTAGTTCATGATCTGCTCGGTGCTGCCAATAAAGAGCATTCCTCCGGGCGCAAGTGACTGGAAAAACTTTCCGTAGATCTGATCCTTTGCCTCATCCGTAAAGTAAATCACTACATTTCTGCACACGATCAGATGGCAGCCGGACGGATACGGATCTCGCAATAGGTTGTGCTCCCGAAACTCCACGCACCGCTTGATCTCGTCTGCGATCTGATAAGAGTTTCCGATCTGTTTGAAATACTTTTTCTTCAGATCGTCTGGCACACCGGCGATGCTCTTTTCATTATACAGACCCACCTTTGCGGATGCCAGCACCTGCTTATCGATATCGGTCGCAATGATATGTATATTGACTAACGGTAAATGACGGCTGAGTGCCATGACGAGCGAATATGGCTCGTCTCCGGTTGAACAGGCGGCACTCCAGACTGTCAGCCGCTTTCCGAACGTATTGATCAGTTTCGGGAATACCACCTCATCCAGAATCTTCCACTGCTCCGGATTCCGGTAAAATTCAGAGACATTAATCGTAAGAAAATTGACAAACTGCTCAAATTTATCCCGATCTGCCTTGATCAGCTCCACATATTTTTCATAGCTGTCGATCTTGTTTTTTCCGATCAACGTATCGATCCTGCGGCGCATCTGCTTTTCCTTATATGCATTCAAATCAATCTTTGTAAGAGCAAAAATATCCTTTTTAAACTGCTCGTAATGATCCAACATAAATTTCTTCCCTCATTTTATTGCATAAATTATTACATAAATACTTATTCTGATGATACCGAAAAATTCCCTGTGGGATAACTCCCACAGGGAATCAATTTAACAATTACTCAGCATTCTCCGCGGGTGCCTCCTCCGCATTCTCCTCTTCAGGAGCCAGCAATGCTTTCATGCTCAGGCTGATCTTCTTATCTGCCTCATTGAAGTCAACGATCTTTGCCTCGATCTCCTGTCCGATCTTTAATACGTCAGAAGGCTTCTCAATATGCTCCTTTGCGATCTGTGAAACGTGCAACAGTGCATCAATTCCGGGTGTCAGCTCTACAAAAGCACCGAAATCTGTCATACGTGCAACAGTTCCCTTTACAATATTACCAACCGCAAACTTCTCATCTGCATTGTTCCAAGGGTTTGCATCCGGGAATTTCATGGAAAGTGCAATCTTGGTATCCTTAATGTCCTTGATGAATACCTTTACGGTATCGCCAACGTTAAATACCTTCTTCGGGTTCTCGATTCTGCCCCAACTCATCTCTGAGATGTGAAGCAGTCCGTCAACGCCGCCCAGATCGATAAATGCACCGAAATCTGTTACATTTTTAACTGTTCCTTCTACAACATCACCGACTTTAATCTTCTCAAACAACTCTTTCTGCAGCTCAGCCTTCTTAGCAGCTACTAACTGCTTTCTGTCACCGATGATACGTCTTCTGCGTGGATTAAACTCTGTGATCACGAACTGGATCTCCTGTCCCTCATACTTAGAGAGATCCTTCTCATAAGTGTCGCTTACGAGGCTGGCGGGAATGAATACACGTGCCTCATCAACAATCACACTGAGACCGCCTGTGAGAACCTGTGCAACCTTTGCAGTCAGCACTTCACCGTTCTCGAATGCTTCCTCTAAGCGCTTGCTGCCTTTCTCTGCTGCAAGGCTCTTATAAGAAAGAAGAACCTGTCCCTCACCGTCATTGACTCTCTTTACCTTTGCCTCCATCTTGTCTCCTACGGAAACCATTGTGGTAAGGTCTGCGTTTGGCTCGTTGGTATACTCGCTGCGGCTGATGATTCCATCTGACTTATATCCGATGTTCAAGACAATCTCGTCCGGCTTTACATCGATGACCGTACCCTCCACAATTTCATTCTGTCGGATTGTCTTTAAAGACTCTTCCAGCATTTGTTCAAAGCTCATTTCTGACATACTTTTGAACCTCCTCAATAATATTATTTGGGGTGGATGCCCCTGCTGTAATACCTACGTTGCCAAGTCCACGAAGTTCTGTCGAGTCCAAATCTTCCAGTGTCTGTATATAGTAAGTATTTTTACATTCATCCTTACATATTTCAAATAGCTTCTGTGTATTGGAACTGTGACTGCCTCCGATCACAATCATCGCATCGGATTCTCCCGCAAGTTTGCGTGCCTGCGTCTGCCGTTCCGCCGTTGCATTACAGATTGTATTTAAAATACATATGTTTATATAATAACCTTTCTTTTGAATAATTTCAACTAAATTCTTAAATTTCTTGTTGTTATATGTCGTTTGTGAAACGATGCAGAGATTTTTTTTCTCCGCAAGACCAAAGCGTTCCGCCTCCTCCACGGTCTCAATGACTGTCGTATGCTTTGGATCGCACCATCCGCAGATCCCCTGCACCTCCGGGTGTGTCGGACTTCCGATAATAACAATGTGGTCGCCCGCGGCTGAATGCTCCGCCACGATGCGATGGATCTTTTTTACAAACGGACAGGTCGCATCCAGCACATCAAAGCCGGCAGATTCAAGCTGCGTCTGAATCTCTTTTCCGACTCCGTGGGAGCGGATGATCACGCGACCTTTCTCCAGCCCATCCAGCGGATCGTCCGGCTGTAAGACCCTGACACCCTTCTCCTCCAGATCGCGGACGACTTCCTCATTGTGTATGATCGGCCCGTATGTGTATAATGCGCCGGATATGCGTGCCTGTTCGTACACCAGATCGACTGCACGCCTGACTCCGAAACAGAATCCGGCACTTTTCGCCACTTTCACATTCATGCTATGCCTGTTTCTCCTTCACGATTCCAAGTATTGCCGAAACGACCTGTTCGATACTCATATCCGAGGAATCTACCAGTACCGCATCATCCGCCTGCCGCAGCGGTGACATCTCGCGGTGCATATCCCGGTAATCACGCTCTTTAATATCCTCCGCGATCTTTGCGAGGTCAGCATGCTCCCCTTTTTCGACCAGTTCGTCATAACGGCGCTTCGCGCGCGTCTCCACGCTCGCCGTCAGATAGATCTTCACCTGTGCATCCGGCAGTACGCAGGTGCCGATGTCCCTGCCATCCATAATGACATCTGCGGTCTTTGCCAGCTTCTGCTGCAATGTCACCAGCTTTACCCGGACAGCCGGATAGACACTCGTGCTGGATGCCATATTTCCGACCTGCTCCGTGCGCAGGCCTCCGGTCACATCCTCGCCGTTCAGCAGCACCTTCTGTGCGCCGTCCTCATAGCGGATCGTCACATCCGCACCGTCTACGGCTGCGTTGATGGCTGCCGCATCCTCTTTGGCAATTCCCTGCTGTAAAAAATAATACGCCATTGCGCGGTACATCGCACCGGTGTCAACATAGACATATCCGAGCTCTTTTGCGAGCATTTTTGCAATGGTGCTCTTTCCTGCCCCTGCGGGTCCGTCGATTGCAATGTTTATAGCCATTTATTATAGGTATCCTTTCTCATTTTCGTATACAGATTCTGGCTGCTGCGCCGCACTCTGACCTGCCAGATATCCGGTCGACCATGCGATCTGTAAGTTAAAGCCTCCGGTAAACGCATCCAGGTCGAGCATTTCTCCCGCAAAATACAGACCTGGCAGCAGCTTTGATTCCATCGTCGATGGATTCACTTCTTTTAATGAGATACCGCCACGTGTGATGATCGCCTCCTCAAACCCGCGCAGCGCAGACAGCGTCATCGTAAAATCCTTCAGGCAGGCGATCAGTGCCGCCCGCTCCTCACGTGTGACCTCATTGACCTTTTTTTCCTCTGGAATGCCGCTGCGCGCAATCAGAACCGGCAGCAGCTTTGCGGGTGCAAGCCCTGTGAGTGAATTTTTAAACTGCTTGTTTTTATTTTCTTCAAATTCTTTGAGCAGCCGCTTATCGAGCTGTTCCCCGGACAATGCCGGTTTCCAGTCGAGATGTAGTGTGAGCGGTCCTTTTTGTATCGCATCGTTTGCGACGGCACTGGCAGTGAGCACCAGCGGTCCGCTGACACCGAAATGCGTAAACAGCATCTCTCCAAATTCATCATAAATTACTTTGTTATTTTTTCCCGGATCTGTGATCTTTACACGCACATTTTTCGGTGCGAGTCCCTGCAGCGCCTTGATATCCTCATCAGCGACGTTAAACGGCACAAGTGAAGGGTGAAGCGCCGTCACCGTATGCCCGAGCATGCATGCCAGCTCATAGCCGCCGCCGTCCGAACCGGTCATCGGATAAGACTTTCCTCCGGTCGCCAGCAGCACACGCTTTGCCTCATAACAACGTCCGTCCGCCAGTCTGATCCGGTAGCGTCCATCCTCCCGACGCTCCATGCGTTCTGCTTTCGCATGACAGGCAACCTGGATCCGCGCGCGGTCCATCATCCGTTTCAGCGCACCGATCACATCCGATGCGTGGTCAGACACCGGAAACACACGGTTTCCACGCTCTACCTTCGTTTTCATTCCGGCAGCCTCAAAAAAACCGATCACCTGATCGTTCGTAAACGTATAAAATGCGCTGTATAAAAACTTGGCATTTTTCGGTATATTCCGGAACAGATCCTCCACCTCACAGGCATTGGTCAGGTTGCATCTGCCCTTTCCCGTGATATAGATCTTCTTGCCCGGCTTCTCGTTGCGCTCGAGCACTAAAATTTCTTCCCCGGACATGCCGTTTTCCGCCGCTGAGACCGCCGCCATCATTCCTGCGGCACCTGCCCCGACGACAATCAATTCATAATTATGCATGGTCATCTCCCAGCTTGGCATACCGCATTTTCAGCGAATCATCGATGTAGTTGATCTCGTCACTCTCATAGACCTGATATTCATCCCAGATATGCTCCAGCTCTTCCAGCGTCTTTACGACCTCTCCCTGCTTTTTCATGCACAGGGCGACGATAAGCGCATTCACTACGCTGAGTGGTGCGACCAGTGAATCCACGATGGAAGCCATGTCACTGCTTGCAATCAGATTGCAGGAGGAATACAGATTCATCGGCGAATGGACGCTGTCTGTCAGTGTAATTACCTTTGCGTTCCGGTTATTGGCAAACTCCATTGCCTTTAATGTGCGCATCGAATAGCGCGGAAAGCTGATTCCGATAATCACATCCTCCTTGCTGATCCGCACCATCTGCTCGAACAGTTCACTCGAATTATTTGTGTTCAGTTGTATCACACGGTCAAACATCAGATGCAGGTAAAATGCCAGAAAGCTGGCAAGCGGCGCACAGCTGCGGATACCGACCACATAGATCGTCTTTGCCTTTAAAATCGTATCGACTGCCATCTCAAAGGCACCCTGATCGATATGCTCTAATGTACATTTGATTTTTTCCGCATCTGCCTGCAGCACAGTCTCGAGAATCTGCGACTGCGTGATCCGGCCATAGGTGACTTCCATCCGCTGGATCGAATTGAGCTTATTGCGCACCATCTCCTCGAGCGCCTTCTGAAACTCCGGATACCCTTTATACCCTAAATGGGATGCAAACCGGACGACCGTAGACTCGCTGACACCGACGACCTCTCCCAGCTTTGCCGCTGTCAGAAACACCGCCTTGTCATAATTATCCGTAATGTATGTAGCAAGGAGCTTCTGCCCCTTGCTCATACTGCTGTATGCATGATTGATACGGTTCGTCAATTCATTTGTGTTACTCATTCAGACCTGCCTCCGTCTGCTGACCAGCCCCGGTCTGCGAACCATTCTCTGTCTGTGAATCATCCCCGGTCTGCGAATTATCTGTTGTCTGTGAATCATCCGTTGTCTGCGAACCCTCCTCCGGAGCCACAAGAACACGGTCATGTGTGGTCGTCCGGCTGGCTTTCGGCGCATTCGGATTCGTTACGGTGTAGGTCAGCGTATACTCGCCGGCTTCACTGAATACATAGCTTTGACCGTCTGCAACTGTCGCTTTCTTTCCGGACGGCGATACGATCTTTATCTTGATATTCTGGGTGAGATCCGCTCCACCGGATAATTCTGCATTCACATCGAAGGCAAGCTCATCCCAGTAAAGCTCCCGCTCATCGGCAGTCACTTTGAGTTTTTTCCACTTTGCATCACTGGTAAGGATCGGAGCGCCCCGGTCGATGACCTTGATCGTCTGCTTCCTTGTCGTCTTCTTGCCGCTGTTTGGATTGACGACTTCATATCTCAGCTGATATTTGCCTTCCTGCTCCAGTTTAACGGTAGCAGCCGTACATTTCTTATAGTTGGCAGCATCCGGTGTTTTTATGTATACAACAATCCGCTTCGTCAGATCTACTCCTGCCATGTCCTTTGACTTCACACCTGCCATCGGCTGATAGGTATCCCCCACTTTCTTCGTCACGTTGGCCTTGACTCCAGTCAGTGTTGCGGCGTTTTTATCCACGACCTTATAGGTCACTGTTTTCGACGCGGAACGTCCGAACGAATCGATAACAGAATAGGTCACTGTATATGTACCGAGTTTTTTCATATTGACCGTTCCGTTCATCTTGACCCAGTCAGTAATATCAAAACCGCCGGAATCCTTGCAGGTCATATTTCCTGTACCAAACTTTGTACCGTATGCCAATGTTTTGGAAGAAATACTGATCGTAGGTGTTGTGTCCCTGGTCTTATATGGGTTCTCCTTGGCAGGGTCCGTCGGATCCCAGCCCATGTACTTGGACTCGTCTACGGTAATTGTCTTTGGCTTTCCGAGCGGATCGTCCTTGGCTGACCCGCTAAAAATAGTGACCTTTGTCCCTAAAGGACAGTTATCATAAATCCACTTTGATGCTGCCACCGTCAGCCGCACACAGCCATGCGAGGCAGTTGTACCCAGCTTATTGTACTGTCTGTAGGACTGGGCATTTTCCTTTTGCTGATAATACCATACCGAATGAAACAGAAAACCTCTGGTAATACGTGTACAATATTGACCATAGGAAGGACCATCTAACGTCCACCAACGATATTTTGCCGGTGTATAATAGGTTCCTACCGGCGTCGCATAGCCTACCGAACAGGTAAATGCTGTGTAAGGTGTACCATCCTTCTTATATACCGTCACGACATTCGTGCCCTTGTTTACCTTTAAATAGTAATTTCCGGCACCGGTCGTAGCTGCCTGTGCGGATTGTACCGATGTCAGCAGACAGGATACTGCCAACAGCAATGCCAGCAATCCCGCACACAAATTTCGCTTTGTTATCTTTCTCATAACAGACCTCCAATATGTCTTTTATCGGAAAACACCGATACCTCTATGCTACCCCCATTTGTTTTTTTCGTCAAGTTTTATGTGGTAGGATTTTTCATAACAGGAAATTCCTTCGTATTTCTTACTATATAAAATAAGACTGTTACGCCGGAATCGGTTCAACCTGGGAAGTGGTTAGAGTTGTGATTCCTTTGTAACAGTCTTTTTGTTTAAGCAATCATGCGAATATGATAAATATCAGCAATTATACCGGATATGCCTTGTTTTTCTCGTCTGCAACAGCCGGATCTACCTTTGTCTGCTGCGCCTGACGATACTTGAAGAATTCGGTAGCTACCTGAGGGAACAATGCATAGGTTAAAACATCCTCATCCTGCTGCTTCCACTGCTTCATTTCAGCCTCAATCTTGTCTAATTCGGGCTCAAGCAGATCAGCGTAACGGCAGGTAATTGCATTCTTCTTATCCTCACCTAATACCTTATCAACAACCTCAGGATTAAACGGTTTTACAGTCTGCCCGTACTTTCCGAGCAGGACATCCTTGGTCTCCTTTGTAGCGACCTTGTAGCGCTCACCCATCAGCACATTGAATACAGCCTGTGTACCAACGATCTGTGAAGAAGGTGTAACGAGCGGCGGCTCACCGAGATCCTTACGAACTCTGGGGATCTCCTCAAGCACTTCCATATATTTATCCTCTGCGTTCTGCTCCTTTAACTGTGATACCATGTTAGACAGCATTCCACCGGGAACCTGATATAACAGAGTCTGGATATCTACGCCTAATACCTTCGGATTCAGAAGTCCGCTCTTAATTGCCTCCTCACGCATCGGACGGAAGTAATCTGCGATTTCTTTTAACAGCATCTGATCCAATCCGGTATCATAAGCTGTTCCCTTGAAGGTCTCAACCATAACCTCAGTTGCAGGCTGGCTTGTTCCGAGTGCGAACGGAGATATTGCGGTATCAATGATGTCACAGCCTGCCTCTACAGCCTTTAAGCATGTCATGGAAGCAACACCTGAGGTGTAATGTGTATGCAGCTCAATCGGAATGCTGATCGTAGACTTCATCGCCTTGATCAGTTCCTCAGCCTTATACGGAGTAAGCAGTCCTGCCATATCCTTGATACATACAGAGTTTGCACCCATATCCTCGACCTTTTTCGCCATCTCGGTCCAGTACTCTAAGGTATAAGCATCACCTAAGGTGTAACTCAGTGCAACCTGTGCATGTCCACCCTCTTTGTTGGTAGCAGTAACGGCAGTCTGTAAGTTTCTCAGATCGTTCAGGCAGTCAAAGATACGGATAATATCAATACCGTTTGCGATAGACTTCTGTACGAAATACTCTACAACATCATCGGCATAGGGACGATATCCTAAGATATTCTGTCCGCGGAACAGCATCTGTAATTTTGTGTTCTTGAATCCGGCTCTCAGCTTGCGCAGACGATCCCACGGATCTTCCTTCAGGAAACGAAGCGACGCATCGAATGTAGCACCGCCCCAGCACTCAACAGCATGGTAGCCGACCTTGTCCATCTTATCAACGATGGGAAGCATCTGCTCGGTAGTCATTCTTGTAGCGATCAGAGACTGATGCGCATCACGCAGGATCGTCTCTGTAATTTTTAACGGTTTTTTCGTCGTATTATTATCAGACATCGATTAAGTTCCTCCTTATTATATTTAGATTCCGAAGATCGCCATAAATGTTCCGGCTGCAACCGCAGTACCGATAACCCCGGCAACGTTCGGTCCCATTGCATGCATCAGCAGGAAGTTGGTAGGATCTTCTTCCGCTCCGACCTTCTGTGATACACGGGCAGCCATCGGCACGGCTGATACACCGGCTGATCCGATCAGCGGGTTGATCTTGCCCTTGGTCACTACACAGAGTAACTTACCGATGAGGACACCGGCAGCAGTTCCGAATGCGAATGCAATCAGTCCCAAAGCAACGATCTTTAATGTGCTGACATTTAAGAATGCCTCTGCACTTGTAGTTGCTCCAACGGAAGTACCAAGTAAGATAACGACGATATACATCATTGCATTGGAAGCTGTCTCCTGTAACTGACGGACAACGCCCGACTCACGGAACAGATTACCAAGCATTAACATACCTACTAACGGAGCAGTCGTCGGTAATACCATACATACAACGATCGTAACGACGATCGGGAATAAGATCTTCTCCAGCTTTGTAACCGGACGAAGGTTCTCCATCTTGATCTGACGCTCTTTCTTGGTCGTCATCAGCTTCATGATCGGGGGCTGGATAATCGGTACCAGTGCCATATACGAATATGCCGCCACGGCGATCGGACCCATCAGACCGGTCTGACCCAGCTTTCCTGCAAGGAAAATGGAGGTCGGACCATCCGCACCACCGATAATGGAAATAGCGGCTGCCGCCTTATCATTGAATCCCATCAGGATCGCGATAAAGTATGCAATGTAAATACCAAACTGTGCCGCAGCACCTAAGAGGAAGCTGATCGGATTCGCAATCAGCGGTCCAAAGTCTGTCATCGCACCTACACCCATAAAGATCAGTGAAGGCAGGATCGACCATTCATCTAACTGATAAAAGTAATAGAGTAATCCACCTACGCCATTGCTTGCATCTTCCGGATGAAGCATAATATCCGGATAGATATTTACGAGCAGCATACCGAATGCAATCGGCAGAAGCAAAAGCGGCTCGTACTCCTTCTTGATCGCAAGATACAGGAAGAAGCAGGCAACTGCAATCATCAAATAGTTTCCTACGGTCAGATTGAAGAAGGCTGTCTGGTGAATGAGATTACCAAGTGTTTCTGTAACGTAACTCATACGAGACCTCCTATTCGACTAATTCATCGTTGCTAAAACAGTTCCAACCTCTACGCTGTCGCCCTTTGCAACATCAATACTTGCGATGGTTCCGTCCGCCTCAGCAACAACGGGAGTCTCCATCTTCATAACCTCTAATACCAGCACGGTATCGCCTCTCTTTACTGCCTGTCCGACAGATGCCTCTACAGCGAATACCTTTCCGGCTGCCTTTGCCTCGATCTTAACGGCACCTGCACCGCCTGCGGGAGCTGCTGCTTTCGGTGCTGCGGCGGCAACGGGAGCTGCCTTCGGTGCTGCTGCGGCAACAGGAGCTGCTGCGCCTGCGCCACCTTCTTCTACGGTTACATCATAAACATTTCCGTTTACGGTAATTGTATAATTCTTCATGATTATTTCCTCCTGAAATTTTAATTCTTATCTTCTCTTAATAGAACGAACTACAAAATCATCGGTAGATGTACCTGTAGCCGCTGCAATCGCAGCCGCAATGACAGCTACCAGTTCCAGATCATCGGTCTGTGGTACTGCCGGGGCAGGTGCTGCCTCAACAGCTGCCGGAGCAGGTGCCGCTGCTGCTTTCTTATTCTCTGCCTTGCTCTGTAACTTGTTAATCAGTGTAAAGCATGAGATGATCAGACTGATGATGATCAGCATCACGAATACGGTTCCCATACCCATTGCTGTGTTCATCGCAGCCTTTGTCATCGTCTCACCCAGCGTGTATACCTTATCAATATTGATATCCTCTACCTGCATGTCCTTATCATACACAAAGGTCACTTTGATATCACGGTTTGTAAAGTTCGCAGTCTGCTCCACGGTAGTTGTTCCGTTTGCCTCTGTGACAGACACTTCACCGTAACCAACAAAATCGCCAAGCTCAGCTTTGATGTCGACCCAGCTGTTGATCACCTTCAGGGTTGCTGCATCAATCTGATCCTGCATCGTCTGATACATAGCGAGGTCATCATCGCTCATGGCTACCAGCTCATCCAGAATACCGGTATTGTTTGCAGCAAGCTGATCCACGGTATATCCGTTATATGTGGCATTTTCATCACTGCCGCATCCGAACACACCAACGGCAAGAAGGCACAGACTGACGATCAGTAATAATTTTTTCTTAATCTTCGTCATAATCGTCACCTTTCTTATTTTGCACCATGTTTCTTATAGGGCTGCTCTACGTTCTTGGTGTAAAGCATTTCAAATGCCGCTACCAGATATTTTCTGGTATCTGCATAATCAACGATACGATCCACATATCCGCGTCTTGCAGCAGACTGGATATTGTCCTGAAGCGCATCGTATTCCTTTGTCTTCTCGGCAATCACATCTGCTGAAGCATCTGCATACATGATCTTTGCTGCCAGAGCTGCATCCATCATGCCAACCTTGGCATCCGGCCATGCATAGACAAGATCAGCACCGAGTGCCTTTGAATTCATAACAGCGTATGCGCTGCCGTAAGCCTTGTCAGCGATCACATTTACCTTCGGTACAGTCGCATTTGCAAATGCGTAGGTCAGGCGTGCCAGTGCCTTTGCCAGATTCTTCTCTGCGCACATGCATGCCTTGAATCCGGCTGCATTGGTAAATGAAACAATAGGGATCTCGAATGCATCACAGAATGCGATGAAATCAGCTGCCTTATTGCATCCGCGGGAAGTCAGACTTGCCTCAAACTCTTCTGCCTTCTCACCGTCCTTATACAGCTCTGTTGCATTTGCAACAGCACCGATTGTCATGCCGTTTAACTTGATGAAGCCTGTCACCATCTCCTTTGCGTAACCAGCCTTTGTCTCAACAAAAACATGTCCGTCAGAGATCTCGCTGAGCACGTATCTGGGATCACCCTTCATCGTGTCAAGGCTTGTACATGCACGGTTTAAGTCATCCGCACAACTGTCTACAATGCCTGCCTGTGCATTGTTTCCGGGAAGCATAGCTACCAGCTCGCGGATCTGTGCGTAGATCTCGGCTGCTGATCCGATACCGTCTACGGTTCCGGCTTCCTCACTCTGGAACTGTGCAGATGAGCTGTCACATTTTCCTGCATTGTTTCCGGGAATCGCGTTCGGTGAATTGACAAAGATCTTTGCCTTTTCTGTCTCTGCAAATGTAAAATCTGAAAGAGCGGGTACGACTGCCATGCCGCCACCACAGGTTCCGAATACTGCTGTAATCTGGGGAACCACACCGGATGCTGCTACCTGCTTTGCGTACAGTGTTCCGACTGCCTCTAATGCATCTACAGACTCCTGAAGTCTCATACCTGCACAATCGATCAGACCGATAATCGGTGCACCCATCTTCACTGCCATGTCATAGAGACCGGCGATCTTCTTCGCGTGCATCTCTCCGATCGTACCACCAAGTACGCCTGCATCCTGACTGTAGACAAACACAAGATTTCCGTCGATCAGACCGTGTCCGGTCACAACGCCGTCGGAAGGAGTGTCTGTGCTGGACAGGTCGAAATCCGTGCTTCTTGCAGTAACAAGTGAGCCGATTTCCATAAAACTGTTTTCGTCGACTAATCCGGCGATGCGCTGCATTGCCAAATTATCATTACCATTACTCATTCTTTCTACCTCCGTATATATTTTTAGTGCTTAAATTTTTAGAAAGCAAAAATTTCGCTATAATAATTATATATGTTTTGGGAAAGATTTTCAATAGAATTTATGTAGAAATCGTTAAAATTTTAGCAAATATTAAGTGACCAGTTTTCGTATCAGAAAACGCAGATAAAACGTCAGGTCCTTTGCCCGGATTTCATCCGCCGCATAGACATCCGCACGGTAGAGCAATTCCCTCGTTCCGCCGTTTTCCTCAAGATAATAGCACACTTCTCCCGCATTTTCACCCCTGAATATTGGTGCTGTCGACAAATCTTTGATTTTTTCTTCACAGACGAGCGTCTCGTCACTCCGTAGCAGCATCGTGATCGGCTCGTGCTGCTCTTCTTTCAGACATACCACTGGTGTCTCATACGGATCACCACTATCCGATGCCCCATTGTCTACCTGCTTATTCCACACACCGATCTCCCGCCGGAGTGTACAGTATTCATAATTGTCAATTCCATAAGAAAACAGCTTCTGGCAATCCTTCCATTTATAAGTCTTATTGTTTGGCCAGCCGCAGCCAAGCAGCGCGACCACAAATGTACGCCCGTCGCGTTCGAGCGCGCCCACATAGCAGTAGCCGGCATCCCCGGTGAAACCGGTTTTACCGGAGAGCGCCCCGTCCATCATATGCAAAAACGCATTGTGATTGTAGCAGGAAAAATGGCGTTTTCCGGACACATCGCCAAAGCTGTAATCTGCGGTGCGCGTGATATTCAGAAATTCGCCCTTAAACGGTGAGCGCAGAATACAATAGGACATGATCCTTGCCAGATCCACCGCCGAGGTACCGTGAAAATCTGTCTCATCAGAGTCATCGAGCCCGTTCGGCGTGATAAAATGGGACTGCTCACATCCGATCTCCTGCGCCTTTTCATTCATGAGCGCAGCAAAGCTCTCGACACTGCCGCCGACATGCTCCGCGATCGCAACGGCGGAATCATTGTGCGATTCAAGCATCAGGGAATAACACAGATCCTCCAGCCGGTACTGCTCCCCCGTATGCACGCCAAGCTTTACCTCCGGCTGTCTCGCGGCGCGCTCGGACACCGTCACAATATCATTGAGATTCGCCCGCTCCAGCGTCAGGATCAGCGTCAGGATCTTTGTCGTGCTCGCGTTTGCGCGATGTGTCGTGCCATCCTTTTCAAACAGTACCCGTCCGCTGTCCGCGTCCATCAGGCATGCCGACAGCGCATATAGGTTCTGCGGCTCCTCTATCTTTGTCTGCTGCTCGTGTGCGTATGCGGTTTCATACCCGCTTCCGCCGCCCCACGCGCTTACCGTCAGCACAATGCCGAGCACACCCGCAGCCAGCCATTTTTCCCTTTTCATTATCCATCCATACTTCTGCTCTCGCTTCATAACTCCACCCCAAAATTTCCGTCACATACCTTTGTAACATCCTATACAGAAACCTGTCATTTCATACAAATATTTCATTGTGTCCAGGCCAAAAAGTGTTATAATAATAGTAACTATTGAACTACGAAACGAAAGGCGGAGTTTGTTATGAAATTACTGGAAGATAAGATTCGAAGTGAAGGAATTGTTGTCAATGACAATATATTAAAGGTAGACAGTTTCATCAACCATCAGGTTGATCCCGTACTCATGATGGAGATCGGAAAAGCACTGGCAGAGCATTTCAAAGATAAAGGTGTCACAAAGGTAGCGACGATCGAAAGCTCAGGCATCGCACCCGCACTCACCTGTGCCATGTCACTCGGTGTCCCGATGGTGATTTTGAAAAAACAGCCGTCCAAGACACTCAACAGCGACTTATACCAGACGATCGTTACCTCCTATACAAAGGGAACAAGCTATGAGCTGACCATATCCAGCAAATATGTGAACGAAAATGACCACGTACTGATTGTCGATGATTTCTTAGCAAACGGCGAGGCAGCGACCGGTGCCCTGCGGCTGATCCGCAAAGCCCATGCCACGATTGCCGGTATCGGCATTGTGATCGAGAAATCGTTCCAGCCCGGACATGACAAGCTCGCGGCGCAGGGCATTGATGTGTATGCACTCGCCCGCATCAAAAAAATGGACAAAGATTATATTGAATTTATGGAAGATTAACTATTAGATATAAGAAAAAGATTGTGACAGGATATGTTGGTCACAATCTTTTTCTTTATTTTTTATGGCATATAAATATAATTCACACGCTGGATGCTGCTCTCATTTCCGTATGCGTCTACAACAACGACCGACAGCACATTATTGCCCTCCGGCATGGAAATACCGCCGCTGTATCGCGCGGACGAGGTCGTGGGAGCCTGACCGTTCCATGTATAGTAGGCATTGCATCCCTCCGGCACACTGACATGTATCGTCTGCGGTGTCAGATATTCTCCGCTGTCCGGTGTTACCTGCGGCATACCGAGCTGATAATGCCGTTCTACCGTCAATGTGCTCTCTGCCACCGGACTGTAATAGCCCGCCTCATTACATGCCACTGCGGCAATCGTATACTGCCCTGCCTCCAGCCGCAGCGGTGCATAGTACAGTGTTCCGTCTGTGATCGGGGATGATCCGTCTAACGTATAATAGATATTCAGCCCCTCCTGTGCGGTAATTATGAGCGAATCGTCCTCCCAGAACGGTTCCTGCGGTGTTTCGATCTCAGGCGCAGCGACAAGATAATCCGCAAACAGCCCTGCCAGCGCCGTGTCCGCATAAATCTCATAAAACTCATGCAGCGCCTCAAAATCCTGCTGCTCCACATAAATGCGGATCAGTTCCCGACAGGCGTACACATTTGTTTCATCCCCGGCAAGAATCTCCTGCAGCGTGCGGATCTGCGCTCCGGTATCCGACTGCCGCCCATACAGCCATGCCTGCCAGAACGCTGCCCCTGTCGGATCACTCTGACGCATCGTGCTGCTTTGTAACCACTTTTGTGCAGCTTCCTCCCCGTCGTCTGCCAGCGCAAGAATCATTTCATCATAAGACGC
>CALBJL010000154.1 GCA_937893485.1 uncultured bacterium
ATGGGCGCAGAGAAATCCGTAAACTTTATGAACTACAAGGGTGTGGAGGCGCTCGCAGGTGCAGTAGAGAAAACATTCGGCGGACATCTGGCTGATTTCGCATTCCAGTGTACCGGCAATCCTCACGCACATTCAAATATCTACAAAATGATCCGCAACGGCGGCGGACTTTGTGAGCTTGGTTTCTTCATCAATGGCGGAGATGCAACGATCAATCCGCACTTTGACCTTTGCTCAAAGGAGATCACACTGGTAGGATCATGGGTATACACACTGAGAGATTATGTGACAACCTTTGATTTCTTAAAGAGGGCACAGGCGATCGGACTTCCGATGAAGGAGCTGATCACACATAAGTTCCCGTTAGAGGAGATTAACGAGGCACTTGAGACCAACCTTGCAATGAAGGGTCTGAAGATCGCAATCGTAAACAAATAATTCGGAGGTAGCATATGGCACAGGCTTGTGGTATTATTGAGGTGTTCGGTCTGGTAACCGCTTTCGAGGCGGCAGATGCAGGCTGCAAAGCGGCAAATGTAACCTTAGAGCCCTTTGACCGAAACAAACCGGCAAATGCAGATGCACTTCCCGTTCCCCTTATCATTTGCATTAAGTTCCGCGGTTCCGTCGTAGATGTGACTGCGGCAGTGGATGCGGCACAGGAAGTCGCAGAGCGGTCGACCGGAATGGTATCGAGATACATCATTTCAGGACCGGATGAGGGAACACAGATGATGTTTGGCTTAAACGCCTTTGACAAAAACTAATCAAACACTCAAAAAGCAAAAATTCAGGAGGATATTAAAAATGGCACAGGAAGCATTAGGAATGGTTGAAACCAGAGGACTTACAGCAGCAATCGAGGCAGCAGATGCAATGGTAAAGGCAGCAGAGGTAGTTCTGATCGGAACAGAGAAGATCGGTTCCGGATTAGTAACTGTTATGGTACGCGGAGATGTAGGAGCTGTTAAGGCAGCTACAGAGACAGGCGGAGCAGCAGCATCCAAGCTCGGTGAGTTAGTAGCAGTACATGTAATTCCCAGACCTCATAATGACGTTGAGAAGATCCTTCCGACTGTAAAATAGTTCAAAGGACATTCTGACACTTAAAAAGGAGTGCTTATGAAGTCATTAGGTTTATTGGAAGTTTCTGGTGTTACAGCTGCCGTGACTGCACTGGATATTATGTGCAAGACCGCAGATGTGGAATTTGTGACATGGGAACGCAAGCTGGGCGGACGACTGGTGACGATCATCGTAGAGGGTGAAGTCGCCGCTGTCAGACAGGCAGTGGAAGCCGCAGCAGCAAACGGAATAAAAAAACCTGTCAATTATACTGTGATCGCGAGACCGCATGAGGAGATCGTCCGTCTGGTCGAATTATCAGCCAGCAGAATGAAGCCGAAGGCACCCGCGAAGGCAGTTACACCGAAGAAAGGTGAGTCATAATCATGGCAGAGAGAAAGACGACAACCGCTGCAAAGCGCACGACGCGCCAGACAGCAAAAACGACCCCGGCAGAAGTACCTGCAGTACCTGCCGAAGAAAAGAAAACGGAGGTAAGAAAAATGGCACAGGAAGCATTAGGAATGGTTGAGACCAGAGGACTGACTGCAGCGATCGAGGCAGCAGATTCTATGTGTAAGGCAGCAAACGTAGTATTAGTAGGAACAGAGAAGATCGGTTCCGGATTAGTAACCGTTATGGTACGTGGAGATGTAGGAGCTGTGAAGTCATCAGTAGAAGCTGGTGCAGCAAACGCAGCAAAGCTCGGTGAGCTTGTTGCTACACACGTAATCCCCAGACCTCACAACGACGTTGAGAAGATTCTTCCGACCGTACAGTAGTCATCTGATACAGAAACAGAGAATCTGATACATCCGGATGCCTGCGGGCATCCGGAGTTTAAAATCAATAGGAGCGTTTGTGAATATGGACGAGAAAAAGATTGAATTGATCACAAAGCTTGTTATGGAAGTGATGCAGGATGAGCCTGCAGCCGGATCAAAAGAGGGCTTCATGGTTCCGATCGGTGTTTCTGCACGGCATGTGCATCTGACACAGGAGCATGTAGAGGTATTATTTGGATCCGGATATCAGCTGACCAAGAAGAAAGACTTGATGGGTGGTCAGTTTGCTTCCAATGAGCAGGTGACGATCGTTGGAACGAAGCTTCGCGCGATTGAGAATGTCCGTATTTTAGGACCTGTCAGAAAGGCATCCCAGGTAGAGATCTCTATGACAGATGCGCGTACACTGGGCGTAGCACCGGTGATCCGCAATTCCGGTGACATTGCAGGATCGGCACCGATCGCACTTGTCGGACCGAAGGGTGCATTGTACTTAAAAGAGGGTTGTATTGTAGCCAAGAGACATATCCATATGTCACCCGCAGATGCAGCCGCGGCAGGTCTTGCTGACAAGGATGTCGTATCCGTTGTCGCTTCAAATGATCGCGGAACGACATTTGATGAGGTATTGATTCGTGTAGATCCGAGCTTTACATTAGAGATGCACATTGATACCGATGAGGCGAATGCCGCAAAATTGAAGACCGGTGACACTGTTGTCATCAAATAAAGGTGAACTGATATGATTATAGGCAAGGTTGTTGGGAGTGTGATTTCCACACGCAAAAATGAAAATCTGGTAGGCAATAAATTTCTGATTATTGAGCCGATCCATTCAATGGCACATGCGGGCGACCGTCTGGTGGCGATTGATAATGTGGGTGCGGGTATCGGAGAAGCCGTTTTAGTTGCGACCGGAAGTGCTGCAAGAATTGGCTGTGGGATGGATAGCGCACCAATCGATGCTGCAATCGTCGGAATTATTGATGAAGGTGTAAAACTGGAATAAAATGACTGTTAGAAAATCGACAGTCAACAACTGGAGTAATTGCTATGATAGAGATAAATGAACTGATTAGTGTAGTAAAGAATAATGGTATCTGCGGAGCCGGTGGTGCCGGTTTCCCATCATACGGCAAGATTGATGCACGTGCGAAGACAATTATTCTCAACTGTGCAGAATGTGAGCCCCTCTTACGTTTGCACAGACAGGTGTTGGAAAAATACGCCTATGAGATATTGAGTACGCTGTATCAGATGGCATTGTCCATTGGCTGTAACGAGGTTATCATCGGTGTAAAAGAAGCGTACAAGCAGACCGTGGAAGCTGTTCGTGCCCACCTCCGTTCATTCCCCATTATCTCTATAGGTCTTCTGCCGGAGGTTTATCCGGCAGGAGACGAAGTTGTGCTGATCCATGAACTGACCGGAAAGGTGGTTCCGCCCGGAAGCATCCCGATTCAGGTAGGCGTGGCAGTATTCAACGTAGAGACCGTATTTAATATTTATCAGGCTTTGAATTTCAAAAAGCCTGTCACACACAAATTTATCACGATCACAGGTGAGGTTGCACAGCCAGTGACCAAATATGTACCGCTTGGTATGACAGTTGCAGATGTTGTGGCACTTGCAGGCGGTGAGACAGTCGAAGATCCGGTATATCTGATGGGAGGTCCGATGACCGGTAATCTGTGCAGCAAGTATGATTTAATTACAAAGACCTCCAATGCGATTATCGTACTGCCGGAGGATCATCCGGTTGTGCAGAAAAAGAGAGAAAATACACAAATCAGCATGAAGCGTGCGATGGCATCCTGCTGTCAGTGTGAGATGTGTACCGATCTGTGTCCGAGAAATCTGCTCGGACATCCGATTGAGCCACATTTGTTTATGCGTGCCGCTACGAGCGGAACCACACAGGATGTCGGACCATTTTTAGATACATTTTTCTGTTGCTCCTGCGGATTGTGCGAGATGTATTCCTGCAATCAGGGATTGTCACCCCGCTCACTCATCGCAGAGTACAAGGCAGGGCTTCGCGCGAACGGTGTCAAGCCGCCGAAGGTAGAGGCAGGGCCGGTAAAACGGCAGAGATCTCTGCGCCGTGTGCCGATCTCAAGACTCCGCGCGAGACTCGGACTCGAAAAATACAACGTCAAGGCACCGATCGATGAGTCGGTTATCATCGTCGATCAGGTAAAGGAAAAGCTCAGCCAGCATATCGGCGCGCCAGCAGTTCCGGTTGTAAAGGCCGGGGATGTCGTAAAAGAAGGACAAAAGATCGCAGAGGCAGCGGAGAACGCGCTCAGCCTGCCGATCCATGCATCAATTGACGGAATCGTGACAGATGTGACAAACCGGGACATTACGATCCGGGTACAGAGATAAGAAACATTTTTTATAGCCACACGCTACGTGGGGAACAGAGAGGAAATACAGTATGGGTAGAGCATTAGGAATGGTGGAATACAAGACGGTATCCACAGGTGTTTTGGCGGCAGATCTGGTGTTAAAGACCGCCGATGTGAGGATCATCGAGGCACAGACTGTCTGCCCCGGAAAATATATCGTGATTTTTGAGGGGGATATCAGTGCGGTGCGCGCGTCGGTAGATGCAGCGGCGGCCCGTTATCCGGAACAGTTGATCGACAGCTTCCTGTTGGGAAATCCGCATGAGGGCATTTTCCCGGCGATCTACGGAACAGTAGCGATCAAAAACCGCAATGCGCTCGGTGTATTGGAGACCTTCGATGCGTCCTCAATCTTTGTAGCTGCCGATGAAGCGGCAAAGACCGCAGAGGTAGATCTGATCGAGATCCGTGTGGCACGTGGTATGTGTGGTAAATCATATGTATTCCTCACCGGAGAGGTCGCAGCGGTCACTGCAGCGATCAAGAAAGCAGAAGCCGCAGTCAGTGCACGCGGCATGTATCTGGACAGTTCTGTGATTGCAAGTCCGGATGCGCAGTTGTGGGATACGATTTTATAAGGGTAAAAAAGCGGCTGTCGGTCTTTCCGACAGCCATTCTTCATAACGCTACAATGTCTATGGAGTGGGTTTGTGAAGGCTACAAAACGATGGGGAGGATGGCTATATGCTGGCAGCGGAGAGAAGAAATGAGATCTTAGAACTATTGCGCGAGGAAGGCCGCGTGATCGTGGCAGATCTGAGCAAAAAATATGATGTGACCGAGGAGACGATCAGGCGTGATCTGGAAAAACTTGAAAACGATGGTTATGCGGAGCGTACCTACGGCGGAGCTGTCGTAAAGGGCAGTGAGAAGGACGAGATTCCGTTTCTTGTGCGCAAGCGTGAGAATGTCGAGTCCAAGATGCGTATTGCGCAGACCATTTCACAGATGATCCATGACGGCGACCGTCTGATGCTCGATGCGAGTACAACGGCACTGTTTGTCGCCAAGCAGATCAAGGACAAGAAAAATATCACGGTGATCACGAATTCGATTGAAATTCTGCTTGAGCTGTCGGATGTGCAGGACTGGAAGGTGCTCTCTACCGGAGGGTCGCTCAAGGGACGCGCGCTTTCCCTGCTCGGCTATCAGGCGGAGCGCATGGTAGACGGATTCTTTGTGGATAAGGCGATTATCTCCTGCAAGGGAGCGGATTTGCAGAAAGGCTTCACGGATTCCAACGAATTAGATGCCGGAATCAAGAAACAAATGTTAAATTCTGCAACAAAACGCATAATGGCTGTTGACAATGCCAAGTTCAATCATTTATCATTTACACAGGTAGTCGATTTTTCAGGAATAGATGTGCTCGCCACAGACCAGAAGCTCTCGCCGGAGTGGGAGGCGCGTCTGCGACAGAGCGATGTGGAGATCATTTATACAGATGAGCAGAGTTGACAGATATCATGTGATTATCAATGAAGTAGCCGGAGGCGGACAAAAGAAGCAGATCTGGCAAAAACAGTTAAAACCGGAGCTGATCCGCCGTGGCGTTCATTTCCGTGCGTATGAGTGTGTGTGCGCGGGTGATGGGGCGAAGGCGATGGAGCAGATCCAGAAGGAAAAGGATGAGCACCTGACGGTCATAGTCATAGGCGGTGATGGTACGTTTAATGAGATCATCAACCATGTCGATGACTTTTCACGTATGACGTTCGGATTTATTCCGATGGGATCAGCGAATGATCTTGGATTTTCACTCGGAATCCCGGATGATCCCATGCAGGCACTCATACATATTCTCAGAGGAGATAAGATCCGCGCGATTGATCTTGGCAGGACGGTTTATCAGGATCGCGAGCGCTATTTTGCGATCAGCTCGGGCATCGGACTCGATGCGGAGTCGTGCAGGGTTTCGGTCAGAAGCGGTTTGAAAACGTTTTTGAACCGTATCCATCTGGGACGGCTGATCTATTTAATCAATGCGCTGAAAATGCTGTTTACACAGCCGCTCACAAACGGCACGCTCACGTTTTACGACAGTAAGGGCAGAGAGAAGCAGCGGAAGGTACAACGGCTGTATTTCCTTGCCGGCATGAACCAGCCGAACGAGGGCGGGCATCTGATCATGGCAGCGGGCGCAAAGCCGAATGATGGCAAGCTGTCGTTTGCGCTGGCAGAGAATATGAACCGGCTGCAGGCGCTCATTAGTCTGGCACTTCTCGTCTTGCAGCGGACGGATCATATAGCGGGCTACGAGGTCATTGATGCGCGCGGCTGCCGGATCGATCTGGAGGCTCCGCTTGAGCTGCACACGGACGGTGAGACACATGGCAAAAAAGAGCAGGTAGTCATCGAGTGTATTCCGGGCAGATTGCAGATGCTATTATAAAATTGTGATTCTAAAACGAACAGTCATAAAACAAATACCCCTTTCATACGATTTATTAGGATAAGTATCGTAGAAAGGGGTATTTTATGTCTGATAGATCACAAACGGAGTACAATCTGTATAAAGACATCCGCGACCGGACGGGCGGTGATATCTATATCGGTGTCGTAGGAGCGGTGCGCACAGGGAAATCGACGTTTATCAAACGGTTTATGGAGCTGATGGTGCTGCCGTATTTACAGGATGAGCACGAAAAGGAGCGCCTGACCGATGAACTGCCGCAGGCAGCCACCGGAAAAACCGTGATGACGACCGAACCGAAATTTATACCGAAGGAGGCGGCACAGATCCGGGTGGCGGAGGATCTGGATATGCGTGTGCGCATGATCGACTGTGTCGGCTATATGGTTGACGGGGCGAGCGGTCATATCGAGAATGGAAAAGAGCGCATGGTAAAAACACCGTGGATGGACGAGGAGATCCCGTTTACACGCGCGGCAGAGCTCGGCACACAAAAGGTCATCCGGGATCATGCGACGATCGGCATTGTGATGACGACGGACGGATCATTTACCGACATCCCGCGGACTTCGTATGAACCGGCGGAGCAGCGGACGATTGCGGAATTGAAAAAGTATGGCAAGCCGTTTCTGATCGTGCTCAATACGAACAAACCGTACAGTGACACGACGCGGATGCTGGCAAAGCAGATGCAGGATACATACGATGTCGCGGTATTGCCGATGAACTGCGACCAGCTGCGCATGGAGGATGTCGACCATCTGCTGGAGGAGCTGTTGTATGAGTTTCCGGTGAGCCGGATGAACTTCTATCTGCCGAAGTGGGTCGATATGCTCTCAATGGATGATCCGGTCAAGCAGAGCCTGTTTACCTATGCAAAATCGCTGCTGGATGCAGTCACAAATGTGCGTGATTTCAAGGAGTTGCAGCCGGATACACCGGATGAGCCGATCGCGGCGGTGCGCAAGGAAAATATCTGTCTGGCGGACGGCACCGGAAGCTGGCGCATGGAGGTGGACGACAAATATTACTATGAGAACATCAGCCGTATGGCAGGTGTGCCCGTGAAAAACGAGTATGAGCTGATCGCGCTCGTGCGTGAGCTGGCGGCGAAAAAGCAGGAATACGAAAAGGTATCCGACGCGATTGAAGCGGTGCGCAGACGGGGCTACGGCGTCGTGACACCGACGCTCGCCGAGATCGACATGGAGGAGCCGCAGCTTATGAAGCACGGCAGCAAATATGGCGTGCGCATGAAAGCCAGTTCGCCGTCCATACATATGATCCGTGCGAATATCGAGACGGAGATCGCACCGATCGTCGGCAGTGAGGATCAGGCAAAGGATCTGATCAGCTACATTAAGGCGGGCAATACCGAGGACGGCGGCGTCTGGAATACGAACATATTCGGAAAGACCGTGGGCGAGCTGATGGAGGATGGCATCCGCAACAAGATCAGCCGCATGGATGATGAATGCCAGATCAAGCTGCAGGATACGATGCAGAAGGTTGTCAACGACAACAACGGCGGACTGGTGTGTATTATATTGTAGTGCAGAGCTGCCACTGCGAATGGAGTGACCAGTAATGTGTAATGAAAGCCGGGGATCTTGGCATGGATCTTCGGCTTGTTTTTTTGTGCGGATACCGCTATAATGGGCTGGATGCAGTTACAATAGGCGTTTGCGAAACTATTTTTTCAGGTTTGGGGGCATGCAAGCACATTATTAAGAGGTCGCAGCTCCCGCAAGCATGTCTGTTTTGCTTTCATTGCACGAATCATTCCGA
>CALBJL010000155.1 GCA_937893485.1 uncultured bacterium
GGCAATGATCCTTATCTGCGTATTCGATACGGAACTCACGCGCAAATTCTTCCTGCAGCCGCAGCCCCTCGGCGCGGTTTCCGGCATGGAACTGCTCCATTGCCGCCTTTTCCTTTTCGTTTCCCTCAATCAGCATATTCTACCTCTCAAGAATTGTGCGGCTCCGCTTTTTCGTTCCGGCATCCGTCAACAGCGTTTTTTGTATCTTTTACAAATGGAACTGTGCCACAAACTCACGGATAACAGCTACCGACTGCTTGCACTCTCCATGACTGTCGTCAGGCATTCCATCATATTCGTAACGGCGCCATTAACCTCGCCCACAATCTCATCGATCGTCGCAGCTGTATCCAGTGTCTGGGCTGCCAGCGTACCGATCTCCGATGCAACGACTGCAAAGCCCTTTCCGGCATCACCGGCTCTGGCTGCCTCGATATTGGCATTGAGCGCCAGCAGATTCGTCTGTGAAGAAATCTCCTTGATGTTCTCTGTAAGCTCATTGATCTTCTGTACGGATTTTGACTGCTCGACTGCGATATCCGTCTTTTCACGCATGATCGCGTACATTTCATCCGTCTTGTTTCGGAATTCCCGGCTGAGCTTTTCCATTTCAGCGGCACGCGACTGAATCTGTCCGGAATTCTTCTCGCCGTCTGCTGCCAGCCGATAATTGTTTTCTGAGCTGTCCCGCATGACATTGACATTCTCCACGATGCTCGCCGCACCTGCACTGGTCTCCTCCATGCCTGCTGCCAGTTCCCGCGTTGCAGCGGAATTGCCCTCCGCAAAATCGCTGTTCTGCGTCATGATACTGTTGAGATTATTCGTACTCGTCGACAGCACATTTTCCGTCTGCTGCAGCTGCATGAGTGCATCCGTTCCCGCTGACCGGGCGGAATTCCACATGGATATGACTTCGATCAGCACTGCCGTAAACAGTGAACAGCACACAATCGCTAATATTCAGTTTCTTTCGTATTAACCGCATGATACCTTTCCCCTCAGAACTGTAAAACCTTCCCCGTTCTGTATGCTAGATTTTCCTCTATTTTACCATAAAATTCCATGATTGTACCATTTTTTGTCATTTTTTAGTTATATTTTCGTTTTGGATTACTCTACCCTGCAGCCGCCCCACTCCACTGCCGTGAAACCGTTACGTACCGGAGCACGGAGCGTCTGTGCGGGAATGTCTACGGCTGTATCTGACGGTTTCCATGCCATAAATACACGCAGCAGCGTATCGGGAGCCGGATCAATGGCTAACTGCGCCGTCTGTGTATACGCATCGGTCTGAAAAGCGATCAGGTTGTACGGGTTTTCCTGCATCATCGGTAACCAGTAAACAATAAACTCATTGGCTTCCTGACGGGTCAGTCCGAGCTTTGCCAGGGAATCCTCCAAAAAAGCTGCGGTATCGCTTCCGGCTACGCAGTAACCCTCGGAAAAATCATAATCTGTGTCAGAAACACCCTCCCAATAGAGATAGTTATACGTCTGTCCGTCCGCATCCGTTAAGGTACCGTCGGGATCAGCAGTGACCGTCCAGCCATCATGATACGCAGGATAAGTACAAGTCAGTGTTCCTGCATAGTCCAACTTGACGGAAACCTCCCCGGTTGTCTCCGGATAAAGATAAATGACCGGTTTCATATCAACCGATTCTTCCTGCTGTGCGCCACACGCGGTAAGCGCAGATACACTTAATGCCGCTAACACGACTGATAAAAACTGCTTTGCTCTCAGATTTTTCATTTTGTTACCCTCCCTCATACCTGTTGTTACGCCTATGTTTCAAACAATCGATGTTTTGCCCTTAATCCCCATTACTGCAATTTGCCGCATCGAGCGCGATGACGAGCATCATGCCGTACAGTTCATCCGAAGGATTGGCTATATCGATCACGTAGGTGTCACCCCAGTGGAACAGCTCTTTTGAAATATGCATAATCCGGTCGTTTCCGGAGTAGACATCATAGTCCCATCCGAGAAGATCCCCCTCGATACGCCAGCCATTAAAATCAATTTTATATTCCGGACAAAACAGGGTAAATTTCTTTTCGATCCTTCCGCACGACTGTCCATGGATAATAATATCAAACTTCGGTAACACCGTGAGCAGTTTCTGTTTAATCTGCCCGATCTCATTGTGCTGTGCATCATATACATGCATCTGGTGTCCAAGCGCAAGCACCTCCGCTTTGACCATATATTTCACCGCACCGCCCTCATCATAAATATCATAGGTATCTCCCCATGCAAATACCCGCTGTTCGATCAGTAATTTCATAAAATATCTCCTCCGCCATTTCTTATACTTATATTCAGCATATCATGTGGGGCACCGTTTGTAAACTAAGGGATATACTGCTCGGTCACTGCCGTAATATAATTGTTGTCTATTCTGATCTTGTAAGGGATATCCAGATCTTTCCGCTCCTCTAAGATCTGTTCCATTTCTTCCTTCGTCACATTTTTCGGTTCATAATTATTTTCCCAGTCCAATACCTGAAACCTGCAGTTATCATCAACCGGACGTTTATCAAAATCTATGGACTCGTTATAGACGTAAAAGCCGGACGGCGCATCCTCCTCTGTGATTCCAAGCTCATCGGCACGTTCCCCCGGCACCTCTACCCATTCCACCGGGTCAAATGCGCATGATTTTCCCCGCAGCCATCCGATATAGACCATCTCTTCCGCGACATCACCCAGCCATCTGAGCCTCTCGTCGGATGCTTCCTCTGACATGAATTCCATATGTCCGGTATCATATCCGCAGTCTAAGACTGTCTCACACCATACCGGTGCACCATTCTCATAAGCCGACACGTAGGAGAACACATACTTGTCAAACGTGTACTTATCCGCTCCTGAACTATCCCACTTTAATACCGGTTCCTCATCAGGTGCGCCCGAATAATACCACGGCACACAGGCAAAGTTCCAGTTCTCGGATCCGCCAACCCAGTCGTTGAGCAGCATCCCATACGTGCCGTATTTTTTGCTCATAATACCGTATATTTCATAACGCCCCGAATCATCAGCCGCCATTTTAATCAACGCATCCGCATTCTGCTTTAAATCCGCCGTATTGTCCCACGGATATGCGTTCTCCAGACCAACCGTACTGACGACACGTGTCAGCTCATCCATGACCGCTGTCTCGTCCGTCACTTCCATTACTTCTGCGTTCCTGCCAGTCTGCGTACCGTTGATTTCAGACGCGGTGGAATCGGTCGTTTCTGTCTTGTCAGCAGGTGCTGCAGAACTCGTCACTTCCGTCACCTCCGTCGCTTCATCGGACGGAGCGCCTACCGGATTTGTCAAAAAACAGACCGCAACGATCACACAAACTACTACTGCCAACACCGTGATTCCAAATGCACATTTTTTATGATTTAACACCATTTTTACCCGCTCCTTCACTCCTACTTCTCCAAATGCCAACGGACATCTGAGCACAAAGCGCCGCTGCGTCGCACAGGATAACAGCACCCTTGAATACTCTTTCTTGTCGTCAAAGCTCATATCCCGGATCACTTTCTCATCACAGGCGAGCTCGATATCCTTGCACAGCATGAGATATGCAATCCAGCACAGCGGGTTGAACCAATACACACATAACATCAGATAGCCGATCGTTTTCCACACATGATCGCCCCGTTTCAGATGCGCATTTTCATGTGCTAAAATGTAATCAAGCTCCCCCTCCGTCAGCGTGGACGGCAGATAAATACGCGGTCTGAGCACGCCGAGAATAAAGGGTGTCGTCACTGCATCACAAAGATAGCTGTTTTCCCTGTAACAGATGGCTTCCCGCACCAGTAGATGCAGCCGGATCGCACTCACTACCGCAAAGATAACAAGCAGGATCATCCCGGCAAGCCAGATCACTCCGGCAATCTCCGTGACGATCTGCAAAGGCGTGGCACTCGCTGCCTCCTGATAGGCAAACGTGTCCTGCAATGCCGGATTGACACGATTTTCCACAAAGGATAACCGGCTGTCGATCGATGGCAGATAAGACTTCAATTCTCCGTTCACGATTGCGGTAGCCTGAATCGGCTGTGCACTCGGCTGCAGGCTAAACGGGCTCTCAATCGAAAACGGCACGAGCAGTCTCACCGCCACAATCCCCCAGAGCAGACAGCAGACCCATTTCGGCATCCTGCGGAACAGCAAACGCACCGCTAAGACCACAAGCACCAGCCAGCCGGCAGTGATACTCATATTCAAAACCTTAAAGAAAATATCTCCCATACTATTTTTCCTCCGCCTGATCAATCATTTTCCGGATCGCAGCCGCTTCTTCCTGCGTCAGCTTCGCATTCTTTGTAAATGCAGCAATAAATGCCGGAAGTGAGCCTGCAAAGGTGTCCTCTACATATTGCCTGCTCTGTTTTGCATAAAATTCTTCCCTTGATACGACGGCTGTCACCAATCCGTTTTCGTTTTTGAATAACCCCTTGTCAATGAGCCTGCGCAGCACATTGTGCGCTGTCGTGCGTTTCCAGTTGAACGCGACTGCCGTCATTTTGACGAGCTCCGATGAAGTCACCGGCTCGTGCTCCCAGATCATATCCGCATACTTTGCCTCGATCACACCTAATTGAATCTCCATATATAAATCCTCCTTACGCAAACAGACCACAGGCAGTAGTCTTGTTATTTATAGACTACTGCTTGTGGTCTGTTTTGTCAAGAAATTTATTTGCTTACTTTTTCATCATATCCTTCAATGACACCACTCAGATAAACTCATACTCCCGCAGCTCGCAATTTTTGATTCCGAATGCCGCGTATTCCTCATTTTCCATATCGTAGAAGTACGAATGTACAACACGCGAAATCCCGTTATGTGCGACGAGCAGACAGGTCTTTGTGCCGGACTGCTCCCGCAGTTCATCGAGCAGATTGTAGATGCGCTGCGCAAGGTGCAGCATCGTCTCACCGCTCTCAAAATGATTGACAAACTGCTTTTTTGCCTCCCGAAAGTCTGCGCCGTCCCTCGGCGTAGACTCATACATACCGAAATTCTGCTCTATGAGACGCACTTCCTCGCAGCAGGGAATGCCTGTGATCTCAGCGATATGCTTTGCCGTGTCCGCAGCCCGCACAAGCGGCGAGTAGAGGATCTCGTCAATGTGGAGCTGTTCTTCCAAGATCCGCGCCCCGAGCTGCTTTGCCTGCTCATGTCCGAGCGGTGTGAGTGCAATGTCCGTCGCCCCGCAGATCTTATTCTCTACATTCCAGATTGTCTGACCGTGCCTTGTAAAATATACTCTTCCCATGATCAAAGTTCTCCTATAGTATTCTTATTGTAATCTTTCTTTTTCCATTTTTTCCCCAGAACTTTCTTCTTTAGAAACTTCCGTTTCTACATGTTTTGTCTCATGACCAGTCTCCGGCACATCGGCTGGAATGTCTCGATGAAAGGTCCTAAACAGAAAGCGATGAGCAGCGGATTTTTATATTGTAAGATCAGATCCTGTCTGTGCTCACTCCATTCCTCATCCTTCATCGCCCGTCTCCTCCGGCTATTCCTTGTTCCTCACAGTTTCTGCTCATAGCATAAGTAGGGCTGCCCGTACATCTCGCATGTCCCCGCCAGCGTGAAATTCAGATGTGCGTAGGAGCGGACTGCCTTTTTATTATTTTCACTCACCATATAGTGAATGCCCTTTTTTCCGCGTTTTGCCAGTTCTCCCATCGCAAAGCGGATCATTTCCCTTGCAATGCCCTGATTCTGGTAGTCGACGCTCACCGCAAGCCGCGACACCTCACCGCCCGGCAGCAGATCGGGATTCCAGAACGGCAGCCCTTCCACATTTTCATCCTGATCAAGTGAAATCGCCGCGATGATCTTTGACGCACCCTGCTGTTCTTCCTTCATGACAAACAACGCATCCCTGCCAAGATCAAAGGCGATATCCTTCATTGACGGATAGTCCTCGTTCCACACACAGCATTCTGTCCCAAGCTGTGCACGATATAGCTGATAGATTTCCTCCGTATCCCGCCTAGTCGCAGCTACAATCTGCCTCATACCTTCTTCCTCCTCATATTCTTAATCACAGTTGAAACTCGGTCACACACATATCCAGCTTCCTTTTGATTGTACCAATTCACCGGTCAGGATGCAACACCAGCTTATGAATGGGCTGTACTACATTCCCGCCTCGTCCAGCACATCACGCAGCATGGATGCCGAGTGCTGCAGCCGTTCGAGCTCATCCGCCGACAGCGGGATCGGCACCCGCGTCTCCACGCCATTTTTGCCGACAATCGCAGGCATCGACAACGCGACATCCGAGATCCCATACTCGCCATACATCAGCGAGGACACCGGCAGAATCGATTTTTCATCCCGCAGGATCACCTCACAGATACGCTTGACAGACATCGCGATACCGAAATACGTTGCCTGCTTTTTCTGGATGATCTCATAGGCGCTGTTTTTCACTTCCTCCGCAATGCGTTTTGTCTCCTTTGAATGCTCGTAATGTCCGCGCAGCTCGCAGAAATCATTTAACGGAATACCAGAAATATTTGCCCCCGACCACGCTGCGATCTCGCTGTCACCGTGCTCACCGATAATAAACGCATGCACGCTACGGCTGTCCACATTCAGATGGTCCGACACCGCCCGTTTCAGGCGCGCCGTGTCTAATACCGTGCCCGATCCGATCACGCGGTTTTCCGTATAGCCGGAGAGCCTTGCCGTCACATACGTGAGAATGTCTACCGGATTGGAGACAACGAGCAGTATGCCCCGATAGTCCTGCTCACAGATCCGTGGAATGATCGATTGGAAAATGCTGATATTCTTATGCACGAGCTCCAGTCTGGTCTCCCCCGGCTTCTGCCCTGCGCCCGCCGTGATCACGACGATCGCGGCATCTGCGACATCCTCATAATCTCCCGCATAGATTTTGGCGGGCTTGGCGAACGGCACGCCGTGGCTGATGTCCATCGCCTCGCCCTCCGCGCGCCGTCTGTCCACATCGATCAGCACCATCTCCGAAAACATGCCGCTTTGCATGAGTGCAAAGGCGCACGCCGCACCTACAAAGCCGCATCCGATGATCGCGATCTTGCGCGGATTCGGCATCTTCGTATTTACTGTCTGATTTTTTGCTTTTTGTTCCATTTGTTTGTCCTTTCCTTTGTTGTAACTGTTCAGAGCCATTCGCAAAACCACTGTTACACAGCCTATCTCTGAACAGTTACAATATTTTTATTGAAAAAAATTGTACATACTTTATAATAGAATGAAAGAAAAAGCACAATTTTATGCGGAGGTATTTTTTAGTATGAGAAAAACAAAAATTATTTGCACGATGGGACCTGCCACGGAAGTGCCCGGCGTACTCGAGTCGCTTGTAGACAATGGCATGAATGTCGCGCGTTTTAACTTTTCGCACGGTGACCATGCAGAACAGAAAGCACGTATGGACAGAATCAAACAGATCCGCGCAGATAGGGATCTGCCGGTAGCGATTCTTTTAGATACAAAAGGTCCCGAAATCCGGGTAAAGAATTTTAAAAATAACAAAATCGAGCTGACACGCGGTCAGACCTTTACCCTGACGACGAGCGATGAGCCGGGCGACGAGCATTCGGTTGGCATCACCTGCAAGGAGCTCTGTCAGGATGTTTCAGTCGGAACGATCGTCCTGCTGGACGACGGACTCATCTCTATGGAAGTCACACAGATCAACGGCTCCGACATCGTATGTGAAGTGCACAACGACGGTGTTCTGAGCAATCATAAAGGAATCAACGTTCCCGGTATCCATCTCTCACTGCCCTATATGAGCGACAAGGATCGCGATGACATTCTCTTTGGCATCGATCAGGATGTCGATATTATCGCAGCCTCCTTTGTCCGCACCAAGGAAGATGTATTGGAGATCCGCCATCTCTTAGAACATAACGGCGGTGAAGGCATCTCAGTTATCGCAAAGATCGA
>CALBJL010000156.1 GCA_937893485.1 uncultured bacterium
CTGCTACAACCGGTACGTCGGGCTTCTGCTCTACAGCTTTGACCACTACTTTAGTAGTAAGGTTTGTTGTCTTCTTAGTCTTCTTGTTCTTGAATGTAATAACGATCTTGCGAGCTGTTGTGCCAGCCTTCTTACCTGTTACTACGATACCAGTACCCTTTGCGTTTTTCTTAACGCTGATGTACTGCTTTGCTGAAGCATTCTTCACTTTTGCTTTAGTGATCTTGTAGGTCTTCAGCGTTTTAGCTGTTGCTAAGAAAGTTCTAGACTTGCCCTCTTTAACGGTCATCTTAGAAGCTTTCATAGCAGGCTTTGCTGCTGCAGCTGCTGTTGTTACATTTGTTGCAGCTGTCAGTGAGAACGCCATTGCTAAGGATAATCCTGTAGCAAGTGCTCTCGTCATGAAACTCTTTTTCATGTCCTTTTCCTCCTTAAATTTTGTCATACTCTCGTATGATGTTTATTTTTGTCACCTAAGTATACAATATCCTCAGCAAATTGTCCATAGCATATCTGCCAATTTGTCAAAAAAATTCGGACAATTCATTGCCACTTCCCACAAAAGATACTGTTCTTTGGTTCCGACACTATATAATTACGGCGACCCCTCTCAAAAAAGTGGGGTCGCCGTAATTTTTTTAAATAATTTTTTTATTTTGTTGTTCTTCTCGCTCCATCGTGGAAACGAAACACTGTTCAAATTGCTCTTTTGTATAAGTATGCGTTCTCTCAAACAGATAATCTTCAAATTTATCAATGTCGAATAACTGTTCTTCTTCATCTGCCAGCATCATAAAGTGTTTATAAGTTTCTTCTCTCGCAGGAGAAAGCTGGACTCTGTCATATTTTTTTGAATTATAAACCAATATATACGTGACATTGTTTCTAATAAAATCGAAGTCTGGTATAATTCCCCACTCCAGGAGCATGATTATACTATCATAGAGTTTTCTATAGATCTCACCTTTTTTTACTTCACCATTTTTAAATTCGATAAAATACCATTTCTTACGAATATCCACATACAACGCGTCATTGGATTTAGGTACGCCCTTCCAGCTTCTGCCACGCGAATACTCCCTTGGAATCTTGTCAAAATTTACGACCGTTATATCACTCATGCTCATCGGCTCTGCATGCACATCATCTATAGATGCTTTTTTCATTGAGCAGATAAACTTCTTCAATTCATCAGAAAGTCCATTTTTTATTTCTTCTGTCATTCAGCTATGCCTTCCCATACTTATCGCAATTTTACAGTATCAAGAATTATTTAATTCATATCGCAATGTATCCAATATTTGTATCGGTGATGCCATTTTTTTATAGATGGCATCTATATGATCCGTCACATTTTCCATTTTCGCAACAGCTCCCATATTTGTTGACAAATAGTAGTTAACCTTCTTGTCAATATCATATTTACATGAAAAGAGGTTTATTGCATCTACAAAATATGGGCTGTGTGTAGTTACCACAATATTAAGATCAAAATGCTTTTGTAATAGAACTATCAATTCCGCGTATGCTACCTGCCACTGAGGATGCAGATGAATTTCCGGCTCATCCAATATGATGACGTCCTTTTCCTTTATGCAGCCTTTTTCAACAAGCATCTTTAATACCACAAACGATTTCATACCTGCTGACAGATTATGAAACGAAAGCGGTTCTTCAAAGCAATCACTTTTCAGATAAAACTCATCATCCACCTTGTTTCGTTCGATATTTCCATCTACAACACGCGCCAGTGCATCATAAATATCACTTAGCTTTTCTTTCGCACGCAATGTCTCTATGATGCCATCCATCGCCTCTGTATCCTCTGTGTCTGCCAACAATTCTTTCAACAGTTTGTTCATCGGATTCATCGCACTGGAAGAAGCCAATTCATCGATAATAAACGGATTATCAATATAAATCGCTTTATTCGTAAGGTCAATCTCACTTTCAAATTCTTTACAACGGTTCTCCTCAAATACAACTGTGTTATTTCTACCTTTGATCTCCAACCTTAACAGAGTAGCTGCATTGTCTTTGTTCACCAACGAAGATATCTGATCATGAAACACGTTTCCAAAATACCCTGTGATCACTTCCCGTATAATATCCTTTTCGGACAATTCCAGTATCTCACTGATGTTCTGAGTCAGTTGTTCTACTAATCCGTCCCATTCATAATGAGTCATGCCTGCTCGCAAGTCATCCCAGACATTTAGTTCATCCTCAACCATTTCCAGAATATCTTGTTTTGTAATTTCACTATTTTCCTCAAATGTTTCTTTTATCTGCTGCCTTATTTGTCTTGACAGTCTCAAGCTGTTTCTCGTCAACGTGTTCCGGGAAATATCCAACCCACTGATATTATTTTGTAAAATTGTAAAGGTAGTGTTCCTAATCTCAGCCAGTCGTTCTTTCCGTACTTTGTCCTCTATATCGCACAATGCATTAAATAGGGAAAATAGAATCTTTCCTACCGTACTTTTCCCTGTATTATTTTCGCCTGCAATAATCGTAATACCATCAAGTATAATATCCGATTGACCTATTTTAGCAAAATTATTGATTTGCAGTCTCATTTCTATTCCTTTCTACTACTCATTATTTTCTAAGTATTCACCAGCTCAATAATTTATCATCTTCTATATTTATTATTCATTTCTATTTTTTACTATTTTATCGCATTCAACTCACAAATACAATCGAAACGTTCCATCTGTACTGCTTTTATATATAAAATATGGGAGCAGCACGTTTAATCTGTACTGCTCCCTCAAATTTAATAACTCAACAACGAGCTGATATAGTCATCCCTGAGGCTGTAGCCGTAGTTCTTTCCGGTCGCCCAGCCTGCTCCGGTGGGATTCTCGTGAACGCCGAGCCACTCGACGTAGATCGCTGCACAACGGTTGACGTAAGTGAAACGCGGGTCTACGCACTCCCTGTTCAGCGGCTGATCGCTGGCGTATGCCTTTAAGTGCTGTACCTGTGCGCGGATACCAGTCTGTACATCCGGAAATTCTGCACCTGCCGCACCGCCCCCGGTCGCTCCGATTCCTCCGAAGTTACACTGTTCAGGCTGTACGTCTCCGCCAAAGCGCAGGAAACCAGTCTCTTTACAGATCTGTGCAAAGAGCACTTCTGCCTTTACGCCCTCTGCTTTCGCCTCATTATAGACGATCTTGCAGAAGTCCTTTAAGGTCGGTGCGCCGTATTCACTGTAGATCTCCTCGGGATAGACGCCGCCGCGCGCGATGTACCAGTTTGCCATTTTTGCTGCGGTCGTGCTGCTCTCTCCCATGATCGCGTATCCGGGTGTAACGGATCTCGGATCTGAGACATAAGAAAGTACCGTCTTTTTCGACTGTGTCACATATGCGCGTACCTTATAATAATAAGTAGTTCCGATCTCTGTACCTGAAGTATCGAGATAAGTCAGCGTACTTGAACCCTTTACGGTAGCGATGCGTGTATAGCCGCCTTCCTCGGTCTCACTGCGGTAAATCCTGTAGCCTTCCGCAAACGGTGTTTTTGACCATGCGAGGGACACACCGGGCTTTTTGCCGGAAATAGACACATCCGTAAATTCCGGGGTCTTAAAGTTGAACACATCAAAGTAATCCGAATACATGGATGATCCCTTGACAACACCGTGCTCATTATATGCTTTCACACGGTAGTAATACTCTTTTGCGATCTCTACCTTTGTATCAATATAGCTGGTCGCCGCCTCTCCCTTTAAGGTAGCGACGGTCTGATAAGTGCCGTTTTCACCCGTTTTGCGCTGTAACGCATATCGGGATGCTCCGCTAACCTGCGACCATGTGACCTTGATTTTGCCGTCGCTGCGCAATGTCGTCCGCTTGATTTCCGGCGGATCGAGATAGCTGACTGTCACTGTCGCGGACATTTTACCATAGCCCTCATTGCCATACAGATAATGAAGCGGGCGGATACGATAACGATAGGTGATCTCACTGAATATGTCATTGTCCGTGTAGGTCGTCTGTGACGGATCGTCAATCTCTGCGATGCGCACATACTTGCCGCCATCTTCGCTGCGGGAGATCACATATCCATCTGCGTCTGACATCGCCTTCCACGTGAGCTTCATGCTCTCCCCGCTCTGTTTGACCTCAGTAAGCTGTGTGCCGCCGATCGCATTTCCCTTGAGGATTCTCGACTCGGCACTGTAATAAGCGACTCCATCTATTTTACGGTAAGCTTTTACTTTATAATAGTAATTTTTGTTTAACGCAAGCCCGGTATCCACATAAGATGTATTGTAGCTGCCGGTGACTGTCGCGATCTTTTTATATCCACTGTTTTTTTTCTCTGAGCGATAAACAAGATATCCGCGTGCATCTTCCTGCTCATCCCATGAGATCTCCAACTGCTTATAGCCCGGCGCGCTCAGCGTCACCGCGGGCTTTGTCAGTCCGATATACTCCAGTCCGTAGTAATCTGCAATACCCTTGACATCCGCAAGCGCGAGCTTTTTGAGCTGTGCATCGGTGCTCAGATAGTTTTTCCGGTCAGCCTCACACGATACAAATGCATGCTCTACGATAAGCCCGGTGAGGTTTTGCAGTTTGGAATTACGGATCACGCTGTAATAATCAGCCAGACTGCCATCCTTATATTTCGTTTTATTCTCTGAATCCCTTGTCCGAATGCCCAGATCCGTAAGTCCGAGCGAGGTCAGCTGGTCGAGAATGCTCTGCGCAAGTCCCGCGCCCTCATTATTCAGTTCCGGACGATAATTGCTGTTGGGATAAAATACCATGCTCCCGCTCGTATTCAGATTGGAAGAAGCATTGTTATGTATACTGATGAATACATCCGCTCCCGCCGCCGCTGCCTGCTCGACACGTGCGCTGAGCTCGACTGCCTGATCGCTGTCCCTCGTCAGATAGACCTGCACTCCGGCGTATTCTGCCATGTATGCTTTGATATACTGTGCGATCTTCAGGTTTACATCCTTTTCCTGTATTCCGCCGTAGACTGCTCCCGTGTCCGAGCCCCCGTGTCCTGCATCGATCGCGATGATCATATCTCCGTTATCTGCCGTCTGCAGCTGTGCCTGTGATGCAGGCATGTCCGCCAGATCACCCAGGTCGTTTGTCACATCCTCCTCTCCGGCTGCATCGATAATGCCGAGCGAGTGCAGGCTCTGCGTCCGCGCCTGCGCGGCATATACCGGTGTGAAATCCCCCGGCAGTGTACATACCAGTGCCGCCGCTGCCAGCAATCCCGCAACTGTCCGCCGCAGAATATGCCGTGTAGTTGGCATGTGGTTTTTCGTCTGTAATTTCATGCTAGTTCCTTTCTGGTGCCAGTTTCTGCTTTCTTCTAAAAACTTCTAAAAAACGTTACTTTATAATAGTACGGACAAAACCGGTTCATTTTTAGGGTCTGCCCGCTGCTGCGGCATGACAGCAAATAAGACGGCATCGTTGTTTCGGTGCCGCCTCATATATGCACTGTAACTATTTTTATTTGTGGATCACTGTTCCGTCCAACGTCTCTTTTCCGGTCTCCGGACGGATGCCGAGCCGCGCGATCGTTGCCTTACGGATCGCTGAATTACCGATAAAATCAATGGCTGCCTCGATCTTCGGCAGGATCGTGCCTTCTTCAAACGCACCCTCATGGATGTATTCCTGTGCCTCGGCAGTGCTCATCTGCTCGATCGGACGCTGATTGGGCTGACCATAATCGAGGTATACGTGATCGACTCCGGTCAGGATAATCAGTTCATCCGCATCGACCAGCTCCGCGAGCTTTGCTGCTGCGAGATCCTTTTCAATGACAGCACTTGCACCCTGCAGGTTGTGTGCCTGATCCAATACCGGAATACCACCGCCGCCACATGCAATTACGACCTGATCTGCATCGACCAATGCCCGGATGCTGTCGATCTCCACGATACCGATCGGCTTCGGCGCTGCCACGATACGGCGGTAACCACCCTCTACCGCAGTGATGTGATTGCCTTTTTTCTCCTCCGCGTCTGCATCCTCGCGGTTCATCACGCGCCCGATGATCTTGGTCGGCTCATAAAATGCCTCATCATACGGATCTACCGTTACCTGTGTGAGTATGGTCGCTACCGGCTTGTAAATGCCGCGGTTTAACAGCTCGGTACGGATCGCATTCTGCAGATCGTAGCCGATATAGCCCTGACTCATCGCAGAGCAGACACTCATCGGTGTCGCTGTATATTCCGGATATAATCTGGCAAACTCTGACATGGCGGTATGGATCATGCCGACCTGCGGCCCGTTGCTGTGGGTGATGATGACCTGCGCATCCTCGCTGATCAGATCTGCGACTGCCTTTGCGGTGCGCCTTGTCGCCTCTTTCTGCTCCGGCAGCGTCGTTCCGAGCGCCTCATGTCCGAGTGCTATGACAATTTTTCTTTTTTTCATGCCGTTTTTCATTCTGTTTTCCTCCACGGAAATTTTCTATACAATGCTAATCTTTAGTCTATCACATGAAAAGGCATGATTCAAGCGCGAATCATGCCTTTTTATAATCGTTCAGAGCCATTCGCAAAATCGCTGTTTCACAGCTTTCCTTTTGCTCAATTTTGGCTCTCGCCAAAGAAATTTACCCATCAAACAATTTGCTCAAGTAAACTTGGCTCATGTTTTCTGGGTAAATTGCCTTGGCTCTGAACTATTTTCAGTTTTTGCTGCCGAGTGTTACTTCGACCTTCTGCTCAACATATTTGCCGTTGTCGGCACGGTTGATCGTGATATTGACCTTGGTGCCTGCTGCGCGGTACTGTAACAGCTCCTGCATCTCTTCCATGGTGCTTACATCCTGTCCGTCAAAGGCGGTGATGATGTCACCCTGCTGGATGCCTGCCTCTGCTGCTGCGCTGCCCTCATATACCTTTGCAACGTAGATACCGCTGGGCATATTGTACATCTGTGATACGGAATCATCAACATCAATACCGCTGACGCCGAGGAATGCTGCCTTGTCGTCTGTGACTTTTTCTCTGGTGATCAGCTCATTGATGATCGGTGCTGCGGTCGTCATAGGAATTGCAAAACCGACACCGTCCACATATTCTCCACCCATCTTGGATGAGTTGATTCCGATGACTTCACCCTTTGCATTGAGCAATGCGCCGCCGGAGTTACCGGGGTTGATGCTGGCATCTGTCTGTGTCAGTGTATTGGCATAGGTCTCGCCTGTCGTGCTGTCCTGTGCGGTTACTTCACAGTTCAATGCACTGATGATACCGCTGGTCACTGACTGACCGTAGCCTAATGCATTACCGATCGCGATCACCGGCTCACCGACTTTCTCATTGCCCTCGTCATTGATGGTAGCGATGCGGATCGCATCCATCGTTTCCTGCTCAACATCATCCTTTGCGACTTTGACGACTGCCAGATCGTTGCTGGGGCTGGTGCCCTTGACCTCCGCTGCGACGGTGTTGTCATCGCAGAATTTAACGGTCAGTGTCTTTGCGCCGTCTACCACGTGGTTGTTGGTGGCGATATAGAGGGATTTGTCATCCTCGCTGACGATGATACCGCTGCCAGCGTAGTCATTTTCCTCTGAGTAGGTCTGTCCGAACCATGTACGGTACTCGGTCTCTGTCATGTTCGTAATCGCTACGATACTGGGCATTGCCTCTTCTACAATACCGGATACATCAGTCGCAACAATGCCACCACTGAGTGCGTTTGATGTCGTCTTGTCACTTTCCTGTGAAGTCGTAGCCAGTGCGGAGGTCTGCTCCTGCACAACGGTCTGTTCTTTTTCCGGAATCAGATAATAATTGACTCCGCCAAACACACCGCCTGCAACGAGTCCGAACGTCGCTGCCAGACAAGCACATTTGGCTAATGTCACACCAAAGCCGTGCGGCTTGTTCTGTCTGTTTGCACGTTTCTCCTGACGGCGGCGCTCCCTGCGCGCCTTACGGCTGTTGTCCTCCTCCATCGTACGGCGCTCATAAGGGCTGTAGTAGCGGTTCTGTGACTGCTGGTTCTGCGTCTGGCTCTGTCCCTGTGACTGCTGGCTGTAAGTCTGTCCTGTGCCTGTTCCGGTATAGCTGTAGCTGTTATTGTCCGGATCTACCGGATAGCCGTTCGCGGTATTTCCGGTGTTGTAGTTGTTCTGTCCATAGCTGTTATAGCCGTTCTGATTGTCGTTGTTATAGTTGTCCATATGTCATGCCTCCTTGACTAAGCTTTTATTTCCTTCAACTGATATTGCTTAGTGTACAGGGAAGTTGTGTCTGAATTGTGTTCTAACTTTGTCATTCCTGTGTAATTTTACCCGAAATCACTCCACTGTGACAGATTTTGCAAGGTTTCTCGGCTTATCCACATCGCAGCCCCTGCCGACGGATACATAGTACGCAAAGAGCTGCAACGGTATGATCGCAAGTGAATTCGTAAAATATTTATTCGTCTGCGGAATGTAGATCACATAATCCGCGTTTTTCTCGATCTCCGTATTGTCCTCGTTCGTGACTGCGAGCACGACTGCTCCGCGGGAACGCACTTCAACGATATTGCTCAGTGTCTTTTTATACAGATCCTTCTGTGTCACGAGCGCGGCAACAAGCGTGCCCTCCTCGATCAGAGAGATCGTTCCGTGCTTGAGTTCTCCTGCCGCATATGCCTCGGAATGAATATAGGAAATCTCCTTGAGCTTGAGCGAGCCCTCCATGCCGATCGCGTAGTCAATGCCCCTGCCGATGAAAAATACATCACGTGCGCCGACGTAGCGGTTGGCGATCTTCTGAATATGTTCTTTGTTGGCTAGCAGCATCTCGATCTGCGCAGGAATTGCCTTGAGGTCTGTGAGCATTTCCGCTACTTCCTCGTCTGTAACCTGACCTTTGACCTGTGCGAAATGGATCGCGAGCAGATAATGTGCAATCAGCTGTGCCGTATATGCTTTTGTCGTAGCGACTGCGATCTCGGGACCTGCCCATGTATACATGACGCGGTCTGCCTCACGCGCGATCGAGCTGCCTACCACATTGATGATACCGAGCGTCTTGACTCCCTTCGCCTTTGCCTCACGCAGTGCCGCGAGCGAATCTGCGGTCTCCCCGGATTGGCTGATAATCACAACAAGGTCATTTTTGTTCAGAATCGGATTGCGGTAGCGGAATTCACTGGCAAGATCGACCTCAACCGGAATACGCGCCAGTCCCTCCATAATATATTTTGCTGTCACCCCCGTATGGTAGGCACTGCCGCACGCTACGATATGGATGCGTTCGATCGCACGGATCTCCTCGTCACTCATGCCGAGCTCCTCGATCACGATCTGACCGTCTTTGATACGGGGATTGAGTGTATCGCGCACCGTCTTGGGCTGTTCATACATCTCCTTGAGCATAAAATACTCGTAGCCGCCTTTCTCTGCGGCATTGATATCCCACTCAATCGTGCGGCTCGTCTTTTCGATCGGCTCGCCGTCAATGTTATAAAACCGGATATCATCCTCTGTCAGACATGCGATCTCCTCATTCTCGATAAAATACACATCACGTGTGTATTTAAGGATCGCAGGCACATCGGAGGCAATCAGATTGCCGTCCTTGGATTTGCCGACGATGAGCGGCGCGTCCTTGCGCAGCGCATAGACATGATCCGGATGCTCTGCAAAAATGATGCCGAGCGCATATGAGCCCTCTACGCGGTGCATAACCCTGGTAATCGTATCGATAATGTCACCGTTTGTCTTTTTATAATAGTAGTCTAAAAGCTGCGCAACGACCTCGGTATCGGTATCCGAAATAAATTCATATCCGTGGTCGAGCAGCTTTTTCTTTAATTTCATGTAATTTTCTATGATACCGTTGTGTACAACTGCGATGCTCTTTTCCGTATTACAATGCGGATGCGCATTGCGGTCACTCGGCTCGCCGTGCGTCGCCCAGCGCGTGTGTCCGATGCCGACCGTACCGGGCATCGTGCTGCCGTCATGGGTCAGTTCACTCAGCACCTTGAGCCGTCCGGTGCTCTTCTCCACACGAATTTTCTGTCCGTCATAGACTGCCATGCCTGCCGAGTCATAGCCACGGTATTCCAGCTTGGACAGTCCATCCAAAAGGATCGGTGCTGCCTGCTGTCTACCTATAAATCCTACGATTCCACACATATTCTGTTCCTCCTGTCTGTTTTGCCAATATATCCAAGATTACCCGAGAACAACTGTCCCCGGGTATCATTTTGCCTGTATGATCGTTCTGTTATTGTGTCATTGTGGTATCCGTCTCCGCCGGTGCATCAAAATTGTCACTGGCGATCGCTCCACCCTGCACCGCCTCTGGATTGTCTCCGTGGTCTATCGTGATGCCATAGTTGGCCGTGATCAGATTGCTATAATTGATAACTGTTCCTGACGGCACATATTCGGTATCATTGTAGAGATAACGATGCAATGCGCGGACGTTATTCTCCAGATCGGCGCAGATCACGACATCTCCCTTGCTGCCGCCGAGTCTTGCCGGATATTTGCTGAACGGGAATCCGGTCGAACCCGCAAGCTCATAGCTGAACATGCTGGACGCAAGGCGGAGAATGTCCATATTGGTATAGTTGGTACTGATCTCCGGAAATACCTGATTGATGATCTGGTTGATCGTTGCGAGATCTGACTTCTTTGCTTTCTTTACAACCTCATTGATAACCTCTCGCTGACGCTCCGCGCGTGCAAAATCGCTGCCCGCGGTCGAACGGATACGCGCATAGGCAGTCGCCTGTGTACCGTTGAGCGTCTGCAAACCAGTCGTTGTCAGATGTACCGGTGTATCTCCGGTCGCTTTTGCGGTCGTGTCAATATGGTGGTTGATGTATTTTAATTCTGCGGCATCGACATCGATATCCACGCCCCCGAGCATGTTGACGACATCTGTCACAACCTTGAAGTCCACAGTGATGTAATGCTCAATGTCCAGATCCAGGCTGGCATTCAGCATATTACACGCCTGCGTCGCGCCTCCGATCGCAAACGCGCGGTTTGCCTTGTGGAAATTCGGCGATGTATCGCGGTTGATGTCTGTATCGAGGAATGTATCACGATATACGGATACGAGCTTTACTTCCTTGGTGTCGTTGTTGATGCTGGCGATCATGATTACATCGGAATTACCGGAATCAGCGTGTCCGTTGAAATAGTTGTCTACACCAAACAGCGCGACATCCTCGTATCCTTTCATGATCTCTATGGTCTCATCCTCTAACTGATCCTCATTGGTAGTCATATCTTCCTGTGTATCATCATTCGTGTTCGCAGGCGGATCTTTTTCTATTTTATTCAATGCCTGCCAGACATATAACATGCCGAGTACAATTAACAGTATCAGAACTTCTACGACCAGCAGGATGATCTTTCGTTTTTTTCTTTTTTTCTTTAACAGCTTCTTCTGTTCTCTGGGATCCAGCGTACTTTGCTGATTCTTCTTGCTCATGACGGCTCCTTCGTATTTTTATTTATCCTGTGATAATCCCCTAACCTACAGAACCTGCCGCTGGCAGTTTCTTGCGGATGCATGGCAACGTAAACTAAACATCACAATTTTAGTCTAATTCGCAGGATCTGTCAATCATCCATTTTCGATTTTTGCGAATGATTCTTTGCATGGATGTAGCGCCAGCTCTGTACATAGTCTGTGCGCTCCTGTTCACTCATCCCCGCATATGTCTCATAATCCAGTTTTGTCAGCTCCATGACTGCATTGCCGCACCGGTGACACTCCACATCCTTGCGGCGCGATACCGTCCGCAGCCATCCGCATTCCGGACAGATGTATATCTTCAGCATCGTTGCTCCTCTTTTTTGTTTCCTATGTGAATGATCTGCGGCTGGGAGCCGTAATATTTTTTCACTCCATGCCATGCATAAGAGCACAGATAATACATGCTTTTTATAATTCCAAATCCCATCAGCCGGTACACACCGTACTGCATCTGTGCAGACCGCAGCTTATTGCGCGACTTTCCGCCCTCACTCAGCCGGCAGTGCAGATACGGCTCATCGATGCCGACTGCTGCGCCGTAGGCTTTCAACACCTGCAGCCAGAGAATGTAGTCCTCGTGCAGCTCCGCATGGCTCATGTAAAACTCCTTTGCGACGTCGGTACGCATCACGACCGATCCGCAGGGAATCACATTTGTGTACAGCAGTTGTTCATAAGTCACGCGCTCCGGCACGCGGATCGTGCGTCCGGTCGGTGTGCCATCCGCTTCATGCAGCTGGCGGGCACTGTAGCACAGAACCGCCCCGGTGCGCTCAAGCAGTGCGAGCTGTGCAGCGAGCTTGTCCGGCTCCCACCAGTCGTCCGCATCCAGAAATGCGATATATTTGCCGCGCGCCATCCGTATGCCACGGTTTCTCGTCTCCGCAACCCCGCAGTTGTGTTCATTTTCCACATATCTGACTGCCGGATCACGCACAAAGTCCTCCATGACAATATTCGTGTGATCGCTGCTGCAATCGTTGATCACGATGATCTCCCGCTCGTCCTCCGCGACGCCTTCCTGCTCTAACGCGGAACGAACAGCATTGGCAATATATTTTTGGGCATTATATGCCGGAATAATAACTGATACGAGCATCTGTGTCTCCTGACTGACCGTGGGTATTCACTGCAATGCCGTCGTCTGCGAATCGTCCACGCCCTCTGATTTTTCTTTCTGGAACAGGATCTTTACCGTGAGAAAACACAGCTTGACATCTAGCCAGAACGAATATTTTTCGATATAAGTCAGATCGAGTTTGAGCTTGTCATAAGGTACGGTATTGTACTGACCGTAAACCTGCGCGTAGCCGGTCAGACCTGCCTTCATTTTCAGGCGGAATTTGAACTCAGGAATGCTCTCCTCATACTGCTCAAAAATCTCCCGCCGCTCCGGTCTGGGACCTACAACGGACATCTCACCCTTTAAGATATTGAATAACTGGGGCAGCTCGTCAAAATGCGTGCGCCTTATAATGTGTCCCACCGGTGTGATACGGTCATCGTTCGCAGATGCAAGTCTTGCACCCTCTTCCTCGGATTCCACAATCATACTGCGGAATTTGAGTATCCGGAACGGTCTGCCATCCTTCGTGATACGCTCCTGCGTGTAAAAAATCGGACCACGGTCATATGCCTTGATCGAAAGCATGATGATGAGCATGATCGGCGAGAGAATGACACATGCAGCCAACGAGATCACAATGTCCATCAGACGCTTAAAAAAGCGCTCCCCGACCGACAATCCATTGTTCCGGTTCAGCATCAGGATACTGTCAAACAGGTCAATCCTGTCCGATCCGGTGATGATAATATCCGAAATTTTCGGGATGCTGTAACAGCGAATCTCGTGCCAGTAACAGAATTTCAAAAACTGGTTGCGTTCACGTGACGGAATATCTCCGATGATAATTGTATCGTATTCCTTGATTTTTTCTAAGATTGCATCCATGCCCGCATCCAGACGGATCGTCTCACGGATCTGATAACGGTCCTGTCTCGAATCCAGCTTGGAAATCAGGTTTTGCGGACTGATGTCTCCATAGATCAGCAGCATCTGATGCGGTGGATAAATCTTTGCATATAAATGTCTGGTGAGCAGCGTCCACAGGAGTGCCAGCCCCGACTCTATGATAACCAGATAGACAAAGTGCTCCAGATGCGTTCCGAACCGCCACAAACCCAGCAATGCCAGCTGCAGGTACGCAGCCAGATTCTGGAAGAAGATCGCGAGTGCCTGTCCATACAGCGCATCCATATTTCTCAGGTATCCGACCTTGAATCCACCGAATATTTTTAAAAACAGTACACAATACAGTGCATACATCGCGATAATCGCCCAGTTTCCACGCCGGTAGTATTTGACCAGCATGATATTTGCATAGATATTGTACCACTGCCATGCGTATATCGCCGTCTGGACTGCGACAAACAGCACGCTCGCCCAGAACATAAATATACGCTTGTACTGATAGTGTTTATTTTCCATTTTTCCGCTCCTTTGGTATCACCCAAGCTTCCCCTTTCGTGAGACTGTAAGGACGATTATTCGCCCAGCCCGCTCTCCACAACTGCAACAACCGCAGCCAGCGCCTCGACCTCATCCTCACCCTCGCACTCAAATTCCAGCTCCGTGCCGCATTTGATACATGCGCCCAGGACACTCAGCACGCTCTTGGCATTTGCCTCGTCATCCCCGTAGCGAAAATAAACTCTGCTCTTATATTTTACTGCCTCATTACACAGTACCCCCGCCGGACGCAGATGCAGACCGGTCGGATTTTTTACGATTACTTTCTGATGAACCATTGTTAGCTCCTATAGCATTGTATTCGTGATCAACTCTGCCAGTTCACGTGCCTCTTTCTCGATCTGTGCCTGATCCTTTCCCTCGATCATGACACGCACGAGCGGCTCTGTGCCGGACGGACGTATGAGCACTCTGCCCTCTCCGTTAAATTTCTGTTCGAGTTCCTCAATCGCATGCGCAATCTCGGTATACTCCATAAAATGTTCCTTTTTGTGGTTCGGCACCTTTGCATTGACCAGTGCCTGCGGATAAATCTCCATGATCTGTGCCAGCTTCGACAGCGGTTCCTTTGTCTCTACCATGACTTCGAGCAGATGCAGCGCGCTCAGCAGACCGTCTCCGGTCGTATTGTCATCCAAAAAGATAATATGCCCGCTCTGCTCTCCACCGATATTATATCCATTTTCCAGCATATTCTCCAAAACGTACCGGTCTCCGACCTTCGTCTTTTCCGCATGCAGCCCCTCGCGCTCGCACATCGTGAAAAATCCCAGATTGGACATGACGGTTACAACAATCGTGTCCTTTTTGAGTGTGCCCTTACGCTTCATATGGCTGCCGCAGATCGCCAGCAGCTTGTCGCCGTCTACAATCGTACCGTTCTCGTCGACGGCGAGCAGACGGTCGGCATCCCCGTCAAACGCGAGTCCGACATCCGCTTTTTCATAGACGACACGCGCCTGCAATTCTCCCATATGTGTAGAACCGCAGTTCGCATTGATGTTCGTTCCGTCCGGATCAATATGCAGCGGGATCAGATCTGCGCCGAGCTGCCGCAGCGTCTGTACGGAAGTCTGATAAGATGCTCCCTCCGCGCAGTCGATCACGATGCGCAGCCCACTCAGATCCACGGGTACGCACTCCTTCATAAAACGGATGTATTCATCCTGCAGATCAAAGCGGTACTCCACTCTGCCGATACCGGAGCCGGTCGGCAGCTGTACGCCTGCCATATTGTTGTTGATCAGCTCCTCGATCTCATCCTCCAGCTGATCCGAGAGTTTGTAGCCCTCGCCGTTGAAAAATTTGATGCCGTTGAATTCCATCGGGTTGTGCGATGCTGAGATCACGACACCCGCATCTACCTTGTGCTTGCGCGTGAGATAGGCAACTGCCGGTGTCGGCAGCACCCCGACATGAACTGCATCTGCCCCAACCGAGCAGATACCGGCTACCAGTGCATTTGCCAGCATTCCGCCGGATATTCTTGTATCGCAGCCTATGAGGATCGTAGGTTTATGTGCTTTCTCTTTTGTCAGGACATAAGCTCCTGCCTGACCAAGCTTCATTGCCAGCTCAATCGTGAGCTCTGCGCCCGCTACACCGCGAACGCCGTCTGTGCCAAATAGTCTGGCCATGTATCATTCCTCCGAATCTTTAAGTTCTATCATAAAATTTTTTGAAAATCCTATAACTATTCTTCCGTATCTGACCCATCCGTCTCCGACGGATCATCCGCCGGTTCCTCAGTGCCCGGATCTTCCGGTGTGTCCGGCGTGTCGTCCTGTATCTCACTTACCGTCACGCTCACCGTCACCGGCTCGTGATAGATATTTTCATCCAGATTGAGCACAAGCTCTACCTCGTGTGTGCCCGGTGTGAGCTGTCCCGCATCAATGCTGGCTACGATGGATGATGTATCGAGCGCCTCCATATCCGATTCTACTCCGCTGAGTGCAACGCGGATCACGGAAGCGTCAAATGTCAGCTTGTAGCCATCCGGCAGATTCAACACCTGTACGGACGACGGGAAGATATTTACCGTCCTGGTCGCAAGCCGCGCAATATGCACGGTAACTGTCACTTTCGAATCACTCTTATCCGCCATCGTGACCCCGCTTGGCAGATATTCAGACACATCGATCACCTGTGTGATGTCATCCCTTGCACCGCTGATATCCAGCGCGGATTCCGGAATATTGACCATCGTCACGCTGTTGAGCGATGCAGCCGTTCCCTTGATCGCGATCGTCTTTGGCTCATACTCCATATCCATATATGCGTAACCGTCAGCCGGTGTACCCGTCACGTTAAACATGAGCGAAACATCCTTGATATCGAGAATGCGCACGGTCACAGTCACGGTAGACATATTGAGTGTCAGATTATTTTTATCCACGACATTACCGTCAGCGTCGTACAATACCGGTATCACGCTGGCTACGACATCCTCTGTCATATTTGTGACATCAATGCTCGCCGTCACATGATCGATCTGGCTCACTACCGACTGCGGTCCTGAGACCTTCAACAGGTTCGGGGACACAGTCACTTCACCCAGCGCGCAGCCGTCCGGCAGCGTACCGGTCGTATCCACAGTGACGATATACTGCTGCTGCGCCAGCTCATCAAGAGCGATCTCGAGATTCTGTGTCGCTTTGCTGATCGTCACCAGACTGCTATAGCGCAGCGCCGTCACCTCGATCGGCACCTTTCCGATGCCGGTCTCATTGTCGATCGCCGCATTTTCCATATTGGCAACCGCCTTAAAGTCTGTGTTGCTCAGTTTTTCCAGATAAGACCGCTTGGCTGTAACAGTAAATACGATCGTATTCGTATCATCCAGCACCTCAAAATACTTGCCCTGTCCGGTCAGGTAGTCTGCATTTTCTATCACGACTGACGCGCTGAAACGCTGCGAGAGCTTGGGATCGTCAATATTGACCACTACAAGCCACAAAATAACCGCAAACAACGCCGCCAAGAGCTTGAGTCCAAAGTTATTCGTTATGACTTTCCACACTCTTCTGACCATGCTCCAACCTCCTCTTTAACTTCTGCAGACGCGACTGTCCGTATCCGGCATCCGCCAGTTCCATGAGCTGCTTTTTCAGAGTTTCGTTATCGAGTCCGCGTATGATCACACCGCCAATCGCTATCGACACCGCTCCGGTCTCCTCCGACACGATGATCGTAAGCGAATCACTGACCTCACTGATACCGACTGCCGCACGGTGTCTCGTGCCGAGCTCCTTATCCAGCTCCATATTGTCTGATAATGGCAGATAACAGGTCGCAGAGACAATCCGGTCTCCGCGCACAATGACTGCACCGTCGTGTAACGGTGTGTTTTTCTCAAATATATTGATGAGCAGCTGGCTGGACACGAGTGAATCAAGTGCAATTCCGGTCCGCTCATATTCCCCAAGCACAATATCCTTTTCTACGACGATCAGTGCTCCGGTCTTTACCTTTGCCATCTCAAAGGTTCCTTTGACAAGCTCATTGACCGTGCGCTCCGAAAAACGATTGACCGCGCGGTCGATATCCCAGCTAAACATACCGAACAGCCGCTTTCTGCCGAGCTGATCCAGCGCTCTGCGCAGCTCCGGCTGAAAGATCACCGCAAGCGCGATAATGCCGACGTTGATCAGCCTGCTCGCCAGCCACAGAATCGTGTTCATCTGGAACAGTGCTGCGAGCAGCACAAACACAGCGATGATAATGATACCCTTGAACAGCACCCACGCCCGCGTATTTTTGATCCAGACTAAAATACTGTACAGCAAAAAGGCGATCAGTATGATCTCGACAACATCTGTCGGTGTCACTGACGGAATATTCAGCCAGAATAAATATTTATCACGAAATGCTACCATTCCGCTTACGATTCCCTGCACGTGTGTTCTCCTTTCCGATGATGGTTTCGTCTGCTAGAAATCCAGCAGATCTTCGTCTATTTCCATCTCCTGCGCCAGATCCTTCCGGGAAATCTGTGCATCTTCTCCGCTGAATTTCTGTACCTTCTTGTCTGTGCCGGACACATAGATCTTCGGCACAGCCTTTACGTAATAGTAATATTCGTCATCCTCAAACTGGACACGTTCTGTCCGCGTATAGTCCAGATTGAAAAAGAAAAACTGCAGTACCAGCCCGACCAGCGCACTCACAACCACACCAAGTATTACACTGAGCGTACTGGTCGCCAGCTTGAGCTGCAAATCACAGATCAGGCTGAGCACCAGCTGCAGCAGACAGCCTGTGGATATTGCAATAATCCATGCGTGATCGACTGCAAGCCGCCTCAAAAACCATACGACGAGCGCTGCAAGCACCAGAATTGCCAGCATCGCAATCATTTCCCGGTTGCCGATAAACTGCTTCAGCACATCGCTGAACTTTGTGATGATCGAGTCATCCTCTGTCATCTCCGCAATTCCGGATGCATTTGCCGCGATCCCTGCGAGCAGATAATAGATCACCCCGCCGCATACCATCGACAGAACCGACACCGGATTCTCACAAAGCAGTCCGATCGCGACCGGCATCACATACGGTATATGAAACACAAACGCGAGCGGCATAAGCACCGCATAATAACCTTTTTTCGGCAAAAACCTGAAATACAGCAAAAACATCACGAGCATGACCAGAAAGCATACCGCACACGCTGCCAGAGACAGCGAATACAGATGCAGCAGCACAAGCGCCGCCGCAAACACGACAATCATGTTGACCGGAAGCAGGGCACACGACAATGCCAGCACCAGAACCAGTGTCATACTGTTGAGCCGCGTCATATAGCCCATCCTTGAGCGGATCACAAAAAACGTGATAAATGCCAGAATACTCTTGACCACGGGGTACAGATAAATCTCATATCTGCTGCAGAACCCCCGGATCTGTTCTTTTATCTCCAATAATGTCGTCATGATTCTCCTCCGTCCCGTTCAAAGCTCGCAATCACCCGTTTCAGGTGGCGGCTGTAGCTTTTTATCTCTTTTCTGGCACGGGTGTATTTGATCTGTGCATAGATATATACTGCTATCAGATACAGCACGACAAATACCACATAGCGCAGCACGATCTTCGTCGCAAACTGCTTTAAATCCATCGTGTGAATCGATGTCATGAGCATTTCCATATTACAAATTCCCCACATCAGCAGTCCGATGCCGTAACAGACGGTGCCGCTGGCAAAGGCACTGAGCATATGCAGCCCAACAAAATCTCCGCGAAAATATTTGACCACGGGAAAATATTCGCTTCCCTTGCGGTCGTTAAATGCCTGTAATTGCACCATATGGCGCACGCGCTCGTTATGAATCATATTACACCCCATTCTGGTTTATTACATAGTTATTCGTATTATATCATAGATTGTAACGAATTACAAAAGGAAAAAAGAATCCTGCCCGCAGGATTCTCCGCCTGCGGCGGGTCGCTTTTGCGACATACTTCTGTTCTGCCGCAGTGCGATCCTTGCGGCGCATTTTATGTGATAGGAAATTCCTATCACATAAAAAAGCGCCGCTGGTAAAAACGGCGCCCGGTATAAGCTGTGTTTTCTATGTATTTTGAGCATTATTCCGATCTTATGTCAAATACCGCATCTTGTTCTTTCGGTCACCATAGTCCTTGATGTGCGGCTCATTCGAATTCTTCGGCTTGAGCGCACTGGACAGCGTCTGGTTGATCTTACTCTTGCAGGCATCGCAGAAACGCCCGGTCTTGATCGTCGCTCCGCACATCTCACACTCCAGTCCTACCGGTGAATCATCCGAAAAGCTCAGGCGTTCCTCACGCACCCACTGGCGGAGCTGATTGGTGGAAACATCCATATCCTCTGAAATCTGTGCGATTGTGGCATCTTTATGTTCCCAGATATAGGTCTTAACCTCCTGAAACTTCTTCTCCAATGCCTCCATACATGCGGGACATCTTGTCGGTCCCGAAATATAATTAAACAGTCGTCCGCACGACCTACATGTCCTTACTTCCATCTTCCAAGCCTCCCTGTTCTTCCCCGCCGATACAGATACATAGCAGATACACATCACATATGCCCGCCGTGTGCAGCGCATCCGCTGCCGCATCTGCGGTACTGCCTGTTGTATAGATATCATCGACGAGCAGTACTTTTTCTAATTGTACTATTTTTTTTGTCATTTGAAAAGCGTTTTTCATATTATTTTTGCGTTCCTGCGGACTTAACATGCGCTGTCTGTCCGTATTGTGCACACGCGCCAGCATTCCCGTATCCATCGGAATCCCACTCAGGCGTGACAATTCACGTGCGAGCAGCTCTGCCTGATTGTATCCGCGGCTGCGTCTGCGCGACGAATGGAGTGGAACAGGCACGATCACCTGCGGGCGGATCCGCCTGATCCAGTCCGCATACATCTCATACGCTTCACGCGCCAGCACCGGCGCATAGTCACGCCGGTTGCTGTATTTGAGCCGGTGCATCGTACCGATCATCGCACCCCGGTAGACAAACGCCGCCCGCCCCTGCGTGTATGAATGGCGGCGCCTGCGGCAGTCCTCGCAGTATTCGACACCCGCATGTATTTTCGCGAGCGGCTTGCCGCAGCGCATACAAAACGGGCTGCGCACGCGCTGTACGCGCTTTTCGCACGACTCGCAGATCCGTCCGATGCCATCATCCGTGAGCATCTGGGGCTGCATCTCCCCGCACACCGGACAGACTGGCGGATAAAGTATTTTGACCATTGTTCCTGCAATCGTTTTTCCTATCCGTTTGATCAAATATCTGTTTCCTATATTTATTACTCCATTTTCCTTTCCGTGAGCTGCTCACTCAGCCCACTGTAACGCCTTTGTTCCTGTACATTTTCCACCATCTGCGCAAATACGCGGTCATCCCCGACGAGCGTCACGCATTTTCTTGCCCTCGTGACTGCCGTGTAGAGCAGATTGCGGTTCATCAGCGGACGCGGTCCCGCCAGCAGCGGGATCACAACCGCCGGATACTCGCTGCCCTGTGATTTATGGATCGTGATCGCATAGGCAAGCTCCAGCTCATCGATCGCGCCAAACGGATACTCGACCATCCTGCCTTCCTCGTATTCCACGGTCAGGCTCTGCGCAAACGAGTCAATAATGCGGATCGTGCCCATATCTCCGTTGAATACGCCCATTCCCTTGTCGATCGGAATTCCGTAGCGGCTGCGCACTTCCCATTCAAGCTGATAATTGTTCTTTGTCTGCATCACCTTATCGCCCTCACGGAACACGCCGTTCGGACGCTCTTTTTCCGATTTGGACGCATCCGGCGGGTTCAGGTACTGCTGCAACACGACGTTCAGATGTTCCACACCGAGCAGCCCCTTGCGCATCGGTGTAAGCACCTGTATGTCCTTCGGGGATGCCTCCACATATTTGGGCATCTTCTGCAATACAAGCTGTAAGGTCACATTGATGATCTGATCCGCATCGTAGCGTTTCAGGAAAAAGAAATCCATACTCTGATTGTCCAGCGAGACTGGTTCCCCGCGGTTGATCCGGTGCGCATTGACAATGATGTCACTCTCCTTCGCCTGCCGGAAAATCTCTGTCAGCTCCACGACCGGAAGCTGTCCCGACACAATAATGTCCTTGAGCACGCGCCCCGGTCCGACGCTCGGAAGCTGGTTCACATCCCCGACTAAAATCAGCCTCGTACCGGGCATGATCGCCTTGAGCAGCGAATTCATCAGCGGCAGGTCTACCATCGACATCTCATCGATGATCACGGCATCCGCCTCAAGCGGATTGCTCTCATCCCGCCCAAAACCGACCGCTTCCTCCCCGCCCAGCTCGAGCATCCGGTGGATCGTGCGCGCCTCGTAACCGGTCGTCTCACTCATACGCTTTGCCGCGCGTCCGGTCGGTGCGGCGAGCAGAAAATCGAGCCCTTCCAGATCAAAATAGTGGATAATCGCGTTGATCGTCGTTGTTTTTCCGGTTCCCGGTCCCCCGGTGAGCACAAACACACCCTCGCGCGCCGCCGCCACAACTGCCTGCCTCTGGTGATCCGCCAGCTCGAGCCCGGTCGCCTGCTCGATATGGTGCAGGCTTTGATACACATGTGCTTCGGAAATGTCCATTTCGACGTTGAGTTCCTGCAATCGCAGAGCGACGTTCGATTCCATATTATAAAAAACAGCCGCATAGACATGTACGCCATCCGGTGCCTGTTTTTTGACGATGCGGCGCTCCATCGCAAGATCCATGAGATTTTTCTCTGCCGCGTCCGACGGCACTTCGAGCAGACCGACCGCCCGCGCGATCAGCTGCGGCTCCGGCAGATAGGTATGCCCCTCACCCGATGCCTGTTGCAGACAATAGAGCAGACCGCTCCGGATACGAAAATCGGAGTCGGTGCGGATGCCTACCTTCGTCGCGATCTCATCCGCGATACGAAAGCCGACACCATCAATATCATCCGCCAGCCGGTACGGATTTTTCTGCAAAATACTGTACAATTCTTCCCCGTATGTATTGTAGATCTTGACTGCCAGCGTCAGGTTAATCCCATATTGCTGCAAAAAGAGCATCGCGGAGCGCAGCGCCCGTTTTTCCTCGACCTGAATGCTGATCTCCTGCGCTTTCCGTTCACTGATGCCTTTGATCTCGGCAAGCCGTTCCGGTTCTTCCTCGATGATGCGGAAGGTCTCTGCACCGAACCGTCTGACAATGCGCGCCGCCAGCGCAGCGCCCACGCCTTTGATCGCCCCCGATCCCAAATACCGCTCGATCGCCAGCTCATCCTCCGGCTCTTTCTCCACATAATGTGCTGCCTTGAACTGCCGTCCGTAGCTGGGATGCTCGGTATACTCCCCTTCCAGTTCGACATTCATGCCATCTGTCAGTCCCATCAGCATACCGACACAGGTCGTCATCGTGCCGTCTGTCATGAGCTCAAGGACGGTGTAGCCGTTGTCGGCATTCTGAAAAATGATGTGGTCTACATAACCGGTGATATGTTCCATGTGTATTGCTGCTCCTTCAATTTAAAAATGGGTGGGGCAATGCCCACCCAAGTATGTTTCATCTGTATGTATGATTATTCCTCGGTCGTCTCTGCCGGAGCACCGTAGTTGCGGCACATCTGCTCATACAAGGTCTGTGTGAGGCGGTCTCCCACCTGATCGACGATCTTGTCTGCGATCTGCTCATTGACCTGTCCCATAAAATACTCGGTCATCTGCGAATTGGAGGAATCCTCATCGCCGCCGAGCGATTCCTGTACGTTTTTGAGCATCTGCTCCACGAAATAGGATTCAAAATCCTTAATCGCCTGCTTCATCTCCGCTTCGCTGGAATTCGCATCAAGCCCCTGAATCGTGCTGTTGACACCGCTTGCGGCTGCGGAACTGTTCGCATTGTTTGCGGTCTGCGTGAGATAACTGTACATACTGTCATTGATCGATACACTCATGGGCTACCTCCTATCGTTTCAACTGGTTTGCCTGACTGAGCATCTCATCAGATGCCTGTATTGCCTTAGAATTCAGCTCATAGGCCCGCTGTGCCACAATCAGATTGACCATCTCGTCTGCCACCTGCACGTTAGAGGTCTCCAGATAATTCTGGTGCAGCTTGCTCTTGATCAGATTCACACCGTTTCCTGCCTCGTTCAGTGCATTTCCGGAGGCTACCGTCTCGCGGAAATAAGTACCTGCGACTTTTTCCAGTCCTGCTGGATTGTTAAACTGCCACAGTCCGATCGTCTGGTTCAGACTCACAAAATTGCCGTCCGCCGTCTTGTAGCCTGCCTGTCCGTATTGATTGATCGAAACGGTATTGGCATCAATATTCTCAGGAATCACGATCGGATTGCCCTCCTGATCAAGTACATAATAACCCTCGGCAGTCGCCAGCGTCAGTCCGTCTTCTCCGTTTGTCCAGAAGAAATCACCGTTTCTCGTATAGCTGATCTCTCCGTCTACGCCCTGAATGCCGAAAAATCCGTCGCCCTCAATGGCGAACGCGGTGTTGCTCTCGGATGCGATCAGTTCGCCCTCCTTGAAGCTCGATGTCATGGACGATACACGTGTTCCGAGTCCGACCTGTGCGGGAATCGGCTTCTGATCGCCGTTTGCTGTTGTTGTACGTGTCTGCAGTGTCTGATACAGCAGGCTCTTGAATTCTGCCTTTTCACTGCGGTATCCTGTCGTATTGACGTTCGCTAAGTTGTTCGCGATCGTGTCTACATTGGTCTGCTGCGCCAGCATACCGGATGCTGCGCTCCACAATGCTCTCATCATATAGGTATTGCTCCTTTTACGTCCTTCCGTGGACTGATAGTTTTATCCTTATAGTATGTCATCGGCTAGTTGTTCCAAAAACTTTATACCCGTCCGACATTATTAACTGCCTTGTCCAACATGCCATCTACGGTCTGTATGACCTTCTGGTTGGACTCATAGGCTCTGGTGATCGTGATCATATTGACCATCTCAGAGACTACATTGACGTTGGATGCCTCGATATATCCCTGACGGACACGCGCATTGGATACTGTGGAAACAGCGCCATCCACGGTCTGGTACAGATTTTCACCGTATTTTTCCAGATAGTTATAATCCTCAAAATCGACGGTTCCAAGCTGGTCGACGATCTGGTCATTCTGCCAGATAAAGCCCTTCTCATCGATCTTAAACTCCTGATTCGGGTCCAGACGGATAAAATTGTCTGCCCCGGGATCGCCGTTCCGGGCACCCTCCTGATTGAGTACATAATCTCCATCTTTTGTCACGAGATAGCCGTCCGTATTGACGGTAAATGCACCGTCTCTCGTATATTTTGCCGTGGTCACGCCATCCTTGCTCGTGAAAGATACCGCAAAAAATCCGTCGCCGTCAAGCGCGACATCATACTGGCTGTCCGTCACACGGAAGCTGCCCTGTGAATAGTCGGTATATGTCTCCCCGATCATGACACCGGGTGTCACCCGTCCCAGAGGTACCGGCAGACCATCGTCTGACATATCACGGATCTTGACCGCAAGGTGTTCGTCAAACGTCTGCGAAGTCGCTCCCTCCTTCTTATATCCATTGGTATCTGCGTTTGCCAGATTGTTTGTCATCACATCCAGCTGGTTCATCTCATTCACCATGCCGGACCATGCCGTATAGAGTCCTTTTACCATATTCTGTCCCTCTTAAATCAATTGCCGTTACTGTTCACTCCTACCCCGTCCCCAGTAACCAGTTACCCTTGTAATTAGTCGTCATCGCGCTTTCCCGCGAGAAATTCTACATATTTTCCGGTGCCGATCGCCACACAGGTCATCGGCTCGTCCGCCGTCATCGTATTGATGCCGGTCTTGTCCTCAATCAACTCCTCAAGTCCCCGCAGCAGCGCGCCGCCTCCGGTGAGCACGATACCGCGCTCTGCAACGTCTGCGACCAGCTCCGGCGGAGTTTTCTCCAATACGCTGTGGATTGCCTCCACAATGCGGTTTGTCGCCTCTCTCAGCGCTTCCTCTGTCTCCTCTGCCGATACGGTCACAGTCTTGGGAAGTCCGGTCACAAGATTTCGTCCGCGGACATCCATCGTGCCGCCGTCGGGCAACGGATAGCAGGTTCCGATCTTGATCTTGATATCCTCTGCGGTTCGCTCACCGATCAGAAGATTGTGTTTTTTACGCATATAACGTACCAGTGCCTCATCGAAATCGTCTCCGGCGATCTTGATGGAGGTCGATACGACCGAGCCACCGAGTGAAATCACGGCGATGTCCGCAGTTCCTCCACCAATATCCACGATCATGTTTCCACACGGTCTGGAAATGTCAATGCCGGCTCCGATCGCTGCCGCAATCGGCTCCTCGATGATCTCTACCTCTCTCGCACCCGCCTGAAAAGTCGCATCCTCTACTGCCTTTTTCTCTACCTCTGTGACACCGCTCGGTACACAGACGCTGACACGCGGCTTGCGGAATGTCTTTTTGCCGATCGCTTTCTGTATAAAATACTGGATCATTTTCTCTGTCACAGTATAGTCAGAAATCACGCCCTGACGGAGCGGACGCACCGCCACGATATTGCCGGGGGTACGGCCTAACATCAGCCGCGCTTCTTCTCCGATTGCCTTGATCTTATTCGTGTCGCGGTCAAAAGCCACTACTGAGGGCTCCTTTAATACGACACCTTTTCCTTTAATGTAAACGAGAATACTCGCAGTTCCCAAATCGATTCCGATATCTGTTCCAACCATCTTACAGTCTCCTTAACATTGATACACGCAGGCTCCCCTGTACCTTTGCGGTCTCAAAGAGCCATCATACACTATGTTCTATTTTTTCTCATATAGAACTATTATATACAATAAATTCCATTTTTCCAAGTGGTTTAGAGATTTTTCAAATATTTCTGCAAATATCGGCCGGTATAGGAGGCTTCTACAGCACAGATTTCCTCCGGCGTGCCCGTGGCAACAACGGTTCCGCCGCCGTCTCCGCCCTCGGGTCCCATATCAATAATATAGTCTGCGGTCTTGATCACATCCAGATTATGCTCGATCACAATGACCGTGTTACCGCCGTCGGATAACCGGCGCAGGATCTCTACGAGCTTGTTGACATCTTCAAAGTGCAGTCCGGTCGTCGGCTCGTCCAGAATGTAGATCGTCTTGCCGGTACTGCGGCGGCTCAGCTCCGTGGCGAGCTTGATCCGCTGCGCCTCTCCGCCGGAGAGCTCGGTCGAGGGCTGTCCGAGACGGATGTAGGACAATCCGACATCGTACAGCGTCTGGATCTTGTTGTGGATGCTCGGCACATGCTTGAAAAACTCAAGTGCCTCCTCCACGGTCATATTGAGCACATCGTAGATCGTCTTACCCTTATAACGGACTTCAAGTGTCTCACGGTTGTAACGTTTGCCGCCGCAGACCTCACACGGCACATATACATCCGGCAGGAAGTGCATCTCGATCTTGATAATACCGTCCCCGGAGCACGCCTCACAGCGTCCGCCCTTCACGTTAAAGCTGAAACGTCCTTTTTTATAGCCCTTTGCCTTTGCATCGGGTGTCGCTGCAAACAGATCGCGGATCATGTCAAACACACCCGTGTAAGTCGCCGGATTGGAACGCGGGGTGCGCCCGATCGGTGACTGGTCAATGTCGATGACTTTGTCGAGCTGCTCTAACCCTGCGATCCCATCGTGATCTCCCGCGACCGTACGCGCGCGGTTCAGCTCCTTCGCCAGCGTTTTATATAGAATCTCGTTTGTGAGCGAGCTTTTTCCGGAACCGGACACACCGGTCACACAGGTCATGATACCGAGCGGGAACTGTACGTCGATATTTTTCAGGTTGTTCTCTCTGGCTCCCTTTATGGTCAGCCATCCGGTGGGCTGCCGGCGCTCTGCCGGCACCGGAATCTTCTTTTTGCCGCTCAGATAAGCTCCGGTGATCGATTTCGGATTTTTCATGATCTGCTTTGCAGTACCGCAGGCGATGACCTGTCCACCATGTTCACCCGCGCCGGGTCCGATATCCACAATATAGTCTGCTGCCAGCATCGTATCCTCGTCATGCTCCACGACGATCAGCGTGTTGCCGAGATCGCGCAGATGCTTGAGCGTGTCGAGCAGCTTGTCATTGTCTCTCTGGTGCAGTCCGATACTCGGCTCATCCAGAATGTAGGCGACTCCGACGAGACCGGAACCGATCTGAGTCGCAAGCCGGATACGCTGCGCCTCTCCGCCGGAGAGTGTACCTGTCGCACGCGATAGTGAGAGGTAATCGAGCCCGACATCCACAAGAAACTGCACGCGGGCACGGATCTCCTTCAAAATCTGATCCCCGATCAGATGCTGCTGCTCACTCAGATTCAGCTCGCCGAGATAGCTGTGCAGGTTTTTGATCGAAAGATTCGTGATTTCATAAATATTTTTATCTGCGACGGTCACTGCCAGCGACTCCCGCTTCAAACGCTGTCCGCCACACAGTTTACACGGTGTGATCCGCATAAATTCCTCGTATTCCTGCTTCATCGTGTCGGAATGCGTTTCACGGTAACGGCGGTTGACATTTTTGATCAGTCCCTCGAAAAATACGTCATAGACTCCCTCGCCGCGCTGACCTTTATAATAGACTTTGACCTCGCGGTCTGCGCCGTAAATGAGCATATGGCGGATCTCCTCCGGCAGTTCACGGTACGGCGTGTCGAGACTGAAGCCATATGCCTGTGACAATGCCTTTAAAATCGCATAGGTATAGCTCTTTGGATCGGTCGATGACTGCCAGCCCATGACCTGAATTGCGCCCTCGCTGAGCGAAAGTTTTTTGTCCGGAATCATCAGATCCTCATGAAACTCCATCTTGTAGCCAAGTCCGAAGCACTCCGGACAGGCACCGAACGGATTGTTGAACGAGAAGCTGCGCGGCTCGATCTCATCAATGCTGATTCCACAGTCGGGGCACGCAAAGCTCATCGAAAAATTCAACGGCTCAGCATCTGCTACATCCACGACGAGCAGACCGTCTGCCAGCTCCAGTACATTTTCAATGGAATCGGTCAGACGCTTCTCGATGCCCGGTTTTACGACCAGTCGGTCTACGATAATCTCTATATTATGCTTGATATTTTTGTCCAGTGTGATCTCCTCGGTCAGCTCGTACATGCTGCCATCTACGATCGCGCGCACATAGCCGCTGCGCCGCGCCTGCTCAAACAGCTTGGCGTGTGTGCCTTTGCGCCCGCGCACAACCGGCGCGAGTAACTGGATCTTTGTGCGCTCCGGCAGCTCCATGATCTGATCGACCATCTGATCGACGGTCTGTCTGCGGATCTCGCGTCCACATTTCGGGCAGTGTGGGATCCCGATGCGCGCGTACAGCAGTCGGAAATAGTCGTAGATCTCGGTGACTGTTCCGACGGTGGATCTGGGGTTGCGGTTGGTGGATTTCTGGTCGATCGAGATCGCCGGTGACAAGCCCTCTATCTTTTCTACGTTTGGTTTCTCCATCTGTCCGAGGAACTGGCGGGCGTAGGATGACAGGGATTCCATATACCGGCGCTGTCCCTCCGCGTAGATCGTATCGAATGCCAGCGAGGATTTTCCTGATCCGCTCAATCCTGTAAGTACGACAAATTCATCTCTCGGTATGTCGAGATCTATATTTTTCAGGTTGTGCTCGCAGGCACCACGTATTTTTATATATTTACGTTCTTTCATGATGTGTACCTTTCCTATTCTTCTCTATATATGTAAGTATTACCTTATTGACTACCCAGACGTGTATTTTCACCGACAGGAGTTTCATCAAGTCTTATGCTTTCCCTTGAATCCACGCGTACGGCACAAAGCAAACGCAAAACCGGCGTTTCTTTGCTGCCGCGTGTTTTCTACCTCTGTGTATTCTCCGCGCGCTCCCGGTCGCATAAAGACTCTGACGAAATCTCCTACCGATGAAAACACACTGCTGATCGAAGATTCTCAAATAACCTTTTTCTACACGCAATATATGCAGCCCCATTCGTATAGCAATCATACTTAGACGTGTAGAAATAGTAATATAACGCCCGTCGTAACACAGCAGCATGTCGACCGCGGGCATTTTGTCACGACCTTTATGCGTACGGGTCACGTGGAGATAGCGTTCATCAGCCTCTGCCACGGCAGCAAAGAAAATCTGCTTTTGATTTTACTTTGTGCCGCCCCGCGTGATTTCCCATACACGCATAAGCGTCTGACAAAAGTCCGCGGGCAACATGCTGCGTCCTGCTCAAATCCACAGTATTATTTTTTCTTCTTCAACGCCCGATCATTGTCCTCTGTATCCTCTAGCATCCTGCGCAAATCCACCATGCGATCACGCAGCTCGGCTGCTGCCTCGAAATTGAGGTCTGCGGCGGCAGCTTTCATCTTCTTTTCTACTTCCTTGATGAGCTTTTCGAGTTCGCCGCGGTTCATGGATTCCGGTGACTTGGCAAAATTCAGCTCCTCCTGTGCGACCTTCTTGGAGATCGCAATCAGATCACGCACAGACTTTTTGATCGTGGTCGGCGTAATGCCGTGCTCCTCGTTATATGCCTGCTGGATCGCACGGCGGCGCTCGGTCTCATCAATCGCCACGCGCATCGAATCCGTGATCTTATCCGCATACATAATGACATGTCCGTCACTGTTTCGCGCCGCCCGCCCGATCGTCTGGATCAGCGAGGTTTCGGATCGCAGAAATCCCTCCTTATCCGCATCGAGAATCGCCACGAGCGTGATCTCCGGAATATCGAGTCCCTCCCGCAGCAGGTTAATGCCGACCAGCACATCAAATACATCCAGACGCAGATCACGGATGATCTCCGCGCGCTCCAACGTATCGATATCCGAATGCAGATACTTGACGCGGATACCGACCTCCTTCATGTAATCAGTCAGATCCTCCGCCATGCGCTTTGTCAGCGTTGTAATCAGTACCTTGTTGCCGTTCTTTGTCTCTTTATTGACTTCCCCAATCAGATCATCGATCTGTCCTTCTACCGGACGCACCTCGATTTTAGGGTCAAGCAGACCGGTCGGGCGGATGATCTGCTCCGCGCGTAACAGCTCATGCTGCTCCTCATATTCGCCGGGTGTCGCGGACACGAACAGCATCTGATCGATTTTTTGCTCAAATTCCTCGAAATTCAATGGTCGGTTATCCAACGCAGACGGCAGGCGGAATCCGTACTCTACAAGCGTCGTCTTGCGCGAACGGTCGCCGGCATACATGCCACGCACCTGCGGCAGTGTAATATGCGACTCATCAATAATAATCAGAAATTCATCATTAAAATAGTTCATAAGTGTGAGCGGTGTCGCTCCCGCCGGTGTGCCCGCAAGATGTCTCGAATAGTTCTCAATACCACTGCAAAATCCGGTCTCGCGCAGCATCTCCACATCAAAATTCGTGCGCTCCGCGATACGCTGCGCCTCAATCAGCTTGTCCTCGCCCTTGAAATAACGCACTCGCTCCTCCAGCTCTTTCTCGATATTGTCACATGCTGCCAGTATTTTTTCCTTTGGAACGACATAATGCGATGCCGGAAAGATCGCCACATGCTCCAGACTCGCCTTGATCTCCCCTGTCAGCACATCGATCTCCGTGATCCGGTCAATCTCATCCCCGAAAAACTCCACACGGATCGCCCGCTCACTGTTATTTGCCGGAAAAATCTCCACGACATCGCCATGCACGCGAAACGTACCGCGGTGGAAATCCATCTCGTTTCTCGTATACTGGATATCCACCAGCGCGCGCAGCACATCATCACGGTCAACCTCCATTCCCGGTCGCAGCGATACCATCATGGAAAACAGATCCTCCGGGCTGCCCAGACCGTAGATGCAGGACACGCTCGATACAACGATGACATCCTTGCGCTCAATGAGTGACGCAGTCGCAGAGAGCCGCAGTTTATCGATCTCCTCATTAACCGAGGAATCCTTTGCAATATAAGTATCCGAAGAAGGCACATATGCCTCCGGCTGATAGTAATCATAGTATGACACAAAATACTCGACCGCATTCTCTGGAAAAAATTCTTTAAACTCACCGTAGAGCTGTGCCGCCAGCGTTTTGTTGTGCGCGATGATGAGTGTCGGTTTATTTAATTTCTGTATCACATTCGCCATCGTAAATGTCTTGCCGGAACCGGTGACACCCAGCAGTGTCTCAAACTGGTTGCCCTCCTGAAAGCCCCTGACCAGACGATCAATCGCCTCCGGCTGGTCTCCGGTCGGCTGATAGGGTGAATGTAATTTGAATTCATTCATGGTAACTTCCTCCATTTTCGCGGATGAAACGACACCCGGAAATACCCGATGATACTTACTCTTAGTTTGTCATTTTTTTACGAAATATTCTCGTAACAGCCCCTATTATAGCAAATAAATTTTTGAAAGTATATAGATTTGGGCAAGAAAAAAGTACAAACGTTCGATAAGTTCGCTGACTATATTCTACGAAAATCCTCCAAATGAAAATAGACTTATTTTTATGTGAAATGTGTTTATTTTATACTTTTTATGTGATAGGAATTATCTATAGCCCAAAAGAGACCACGCACGATCCCGTGCGCAGTCTCCTGATCTGCCTCATATGAAATTCAACTAACAGTCATCATTTCAACAACAAGGATTGTTCTGTCTCCGCCATTGCTTTTTTAAATGCGTCCATGGACATGCCTGCTTTTTGTGCGCCGCGCTCAATCGAGTAATCTCCCTCCTGTACAGACGTAAAAATTTCCTGCAGGCGACCACGCTCCCAGCCCTCGTTTCTGACATAAGCCTCCCGCGCATTCCGGTCGCGTA
>CALBJL010000157.1 GCA_937893485.1 uncultured bacterium
TAATGAGTGTCTGCATAGTTCAAGCTCCTTTCATAGTAAAATTTTATATCAATTCTAATTTTATTATACTATTTAGGCATGAAAAAGACAAATAAAATCTGTCTCATGATGAGATAGATTTATTGTAGGGATTAAATAGACAGCTAAGTCCGATGATAACTAAAAAATCCATAGCCGGTTGAAATTAGGCACGACTAACTGTATGCTTACGGTAAATGTAAATGATAGCGATACAGTCTGGAAAAGGGTTGCTGTCTAAGCAATGACAGAAAAGGAGAACGTTATGATAACCGTACACAATGCAGTAAAAAAATATGGCAGGGGAGAGAGCGAAATCTATGCGTTAAGCCATGTGGAGCTGGAGATCCCGACGGGAGAGATCTGTGTGATCTTAGGGCCTTCCGGCTCCGGAAAAAGTACGCTGTTAAATATGCTGGGCGGACTGGATCATCCGGATGAGGGCAGCATCGTGGTAGATGGTGTAGACATTACCGGACTGAACCGCAGGGAGCTGGTAGAATACCGCAGGGAGAAGGTCGGCGTGGTGTTCCAGTCGTACAATCTGATCGGCGAGTTAAACGTGCGGGAAAACATCCGCGTTGTGGAGGATATTTTCGCACATCCGCTCCCGTTGGAGCAGTTGATTACGGATCTGGGGCTGGAAAAGCACGCGGATTATTTTCCGGCAGAGCTGTCCGGCGGACAACAGCAGCGTTGCGCGATCGGCAGGGCGTTGATCAAAAATCCGGCATTGCTTTTGTGCGACGAGCTGACCGGTGCGCTGGATTCCGTATCCGCAAGGGAAGTCCTCTCATTGCTGGAACAGATCAACCGCAAATACCGGACGACGATCGCCATTATCACACACAATGAAGCCATCGCGGGGATGGCAGACCGCGTGATCCGCATCCATGATGGACAGATCGTCTGCAATGAAAAGCAGGAAAAAATACGTGTGGAGGAGCTTGCAATCTGATGACGTTACAGCGCAAAATCATAAGAAGTGTAAAAAAGAATCTGTCCTTTTATCTGACCGGCAGCCTGTTGACGGCGGTTACGGTCATGCTGCTCATCGGGGCTTTTTCGGTCAGCGAGTCACTGTATGCGTGGGCAGATGCCTATTATGAAAAAACAAAGATTGAGGACGGCAGCTTTCAGACCCAGCGCCCGATCGGGGATGCGGAGCTGTCACAGCTTGAACAGGCGTATGATCTCGAGCTGGAGCGGCAGACGTATGTAGATGTGGCTTATCACGACGGCAGGCTGCGGCTGTTTTCGCCGACCGAAAAAATGAACCGTTATACGATATCGGAGGGCAGCGGCCTGACACAGACGGGAGAGCTGCTGCTCACCTACCGCTATGCAAAGGCGAACGGGATCGCGGTCGGGGATACGGTCGAGCTGGCAGGCACGCAGTTTACGGTGTGCGGACTGATGATGAAGCCCGATTATGCAGTCATGCTGTATGATCTGACCGAGACGATACCGGATAATGACGGATTTGGCATCGGTATGCTCGATCCGGAGGATCTGGCGGCAGCCGGCGGCGGGGCAGAGCAATACAGTGTCCGTTATCACGATTGGGGAACGGAGAGTGCTTTCCGCACAAAAATATACGAAGCCTACGGCACGCAGGAGTATATTGAGCGCGAAGCCAATTCCAGAATCAGCCTGATTTATAGCGAAGCGGATGATCTGGTGGCAGAATTTTCACTGTATGCGCCGATCATTATGATTATCGTGGTCGCAGTCATCGCGATGGTGCTCATGCGCACGGTAAAAAGGGAGGGAAAAACGATCGGTACGCTGCTGGCACTGGGCTACCGGAAAAATGAGCTCGTGCGGCACTATCTGGTGTACGGGCTGGTTTCGGTGCTCGTCTTAAATCAGGCATTGAAAACAGATGCCGTATCGCTGCTGTGCGGCTTGCAGAAGGAGAAAACGGTGCATCTGTTCCGAAACTGCCGTGGCAGCGTGGCGTTCATTTATAATGTGCGGACGGTTTTTATCAACGGTCTGCGGAGCGCGACACTGGTCATCGGTATTGCGGTCGCGACCCTGTGTATCGTGCTGACCTCCAACCATCTGCTGGTGCCGGTCGGATTTGTGCTCGGGGTGCCGCTCGGTTATCTCACTGCCTATTCGATGATCGTGGCATCCGCTGCATCGTCCGGCATGTATATGGGGCTGCTCGTAAAGGGCTCGACGATCCTTGTCAGTCTGGTCATTGTGGCAGCTGCTTACGCGCTGGCGCTGTGCTTTTCGCGAAGAAAGCTCGGAAAGATATTGAAAATCTGCCTCAAATCGTTTATAATTTGATACGCTATATATAACTATTACCTGTGGTTGCACGGTCGGGGTGTCCGGCTGTGCCGCGTAGAGACAAAATAGGAGGTTTTACAATGGTAGCTATTTTGGGGAGCTTTTTACAATATGTAATTGTGATGGTAATACTGGCGGCAGTCGGTGTCGGCGGCGTATTCGCAGGCAAAAAGCTGCGTGAGCGCAAGGATGCAAAGATGGCTGCCGGGACTGCGGAGGATAAGAAGTAGTGTAATTGCCCGGATTTTTTGGCGGAAGCCGGATACGGGCTTTCTGCCTATGGTTCCTGACAATTATAAATATATACGTGTGACTGGAGGAAACACTGTGAAAAAGAAGTATGGCGTAAATGAATTGCGCAAAATGTATCTGAAATTTTTTGAGAGCAAGGGACATCTGGTGATGAACAGCTTTTCCCTCGTTCCGCACAACGACAACAGTCTGTTGTTAATCAATGCAGGTATGGCACCGTTAAAGCCTTATTTTACCGGACAGGAGATCCCGCCCTGCAGACGGGTGACGACCTGTCAGAAGTGTGTGCGTACCGGTGACATTGAGAACGTAGGAAAGACAGCCAGACATCTGACTTTCTTTGAGATGCTCGGCAACTTCTCATTCGGCGATTATTTCAAGCATGAGGCGATTGCATGGTCATGGGAGTTTTTGACAAAGGTGCTGGAGCTGGAGGAGGATCGTCTGTATCCTTCGATCTATGGCGAGGATGAGGAGGCATTTGAGATCTGGACAAAAGAGATCGGTGTTGCCCCTGAGCGTGTCACACGTTTTTATCGTGATCCCGAAACCGGAGAGTGCGACAACTTCTGGGAGCATGGCGCAGGACCGTGCGGACCGTGTTCCGAGATCTATTATGACCGCGGCGAAAAATACGGCTGCGGCAGCCCTGACTGTAAGGTGGGCTGTGACTGCGACCGTTTCATGGAAGTATGGAACAACGTATTTACACAGTTCAACGGCGATGGCCACGGCGGCTATGAAGAACTGGAAAATAAAAATATTGATACCGGTATGGGACTCGAGCGTCTGGCGGTTGTCATGCAGGACGTAGATTCCGTGTTTGACATTGATACGATGAAGGCGATCCGCGACCATATCTGCCAGATGTGCGGCAAGACATACCAGCAGGATGCACTCGATGATGTCAGCATCCGTCTGATCACCGACCATATCCGTTCGACCACATTTTTGATTTCCGATGGTGTGATGCCGACGAATGAGGGACGCGGCTATGTACTCCGCCGTCTGATCCGCCGTGCGGCAAGACACGGCAGAATGCTCGGCATTCCTGGAACATTTATGGCAGATCTCGCTGCGACCGTGATCCGCGAGAGCAAGGACGGTTATCCGGAGCTTGAGGAGAAGAAGGACTTTATCTTCAAGGTGCTCACACAGGAAGAGGAGCAGTTTAACAAGACGATTGATCAGGGATTGAAGATCCTTGCGGATATGGAGAGCCGGATGCAGGCAGCAGGAGAGAAGACGCTTTCCGGCGAAAATGCATTCAAGCTGTATGATACCTACGGATTTCCGGTAGATCTGACTGCCGAGATCTTAGAGGAGAGGGGCTATACACTCGATCAGGACGGCTTTGATGCCTGCATGAAGGAGCAGAAGGAAAAAGCCCGCGCAGCCCGCAAGGAGACCAACTACATGGGCGCGGATGCGACGGTTTATGACGAGATCGATCCCGCGATCACCTCAACATTTGTAGGCTATGACCATACGAGTGCAAAGTCTGAAATTACCGCACTCACGACCGAGACAGAGCTTGTCGAGGCGCTCTCAGAGGGTGTGAACGGCACCGTGATCGTGGAAGAGACACCTTTCTATGCAACGATGGGTGGACAGATCGGTGATACCGGTGTGATCACGACCGCAGAAGGTGAATTTACGGTAACTGATACGATCAAGCTCAAGGGCGGCAAGATCGGACATGTCGGAACCTGTACAAAGGGTATGATCAAGGTCGGCGATGAGGCGACACTTACGATTGATACCGCGCGCAGGGCGAAGATCTGCAAAAACCACTCTGCAACGCACTTATTACAGAAGGCACTGCGTGAGGTGCTCGGCACACACGTAGAGCAGAAGGGCTCAAATCAGGATGCAGACCGTACCAGATTTGACTTTTCACATTTCTCAGCGATGACGGCAGAGGAGTTACAGAAGGTAGAGGATATCGTAAATGCCAAGATCAATGAGGCGATTCCGGTCGTGACAGAGGTCATGAGCATCGATGAGGCAAAGAAATCCGGTGCGATGGCACTGTTTGGCGAGAAGTACGGCGAGAGCGTCCGTGTCGTTTCCATGGGAGATTTCTCCAAAGAGCTGTGTGGCGGCACACACGTAGCAAATACCGCCGATATCAAGGCGTTTAAGATCATTTCCGAGTCCGGTGTCGCAGCAGGTGTGCGCCGTATCGAGGCGATCACGGCAGACAACGTATTTGCATATTATGATACGGTCGAGCAGCAGCTTGAGGAGGCTGCGAAGCTGTTAAAGACGAATCCGGCAGGCGTGGTAGAGAAGATCACACATTTACAGGCAGAGATCAAGAGCCTCCATGCAGAGATCGAGTCTATGAAGTCAAAGGCAGCCAAGGATTCACTTGGGGATGTCATGGATCAGGTACAGGATGTCAAGGGTGTGAAACTGCTCGCGACCAGGGTCGATGGCGTGGACATGAACGGGCTGCGTGATCTGGGCGACCAGTTAAAGAACAAGCTCGGTGAGGGCGTGATCCTGCTCGCATCCGTAGTGGACGGCAAGGTCAATCTCGTGGCAATGGCAACCGACGAGGCACAGAAGGCAGGTGCACATGCCGGCAACCTGATCAAGAGCATCGCTTCGCTCGTAGGCGGAGGCGGCGGCGGCCGTCCGAATATGGCACAGGCAGGCGGCAAGAATCCGGCAGGTGTCGATGATGCGCTGGCAGAGGCTGTCAACGCGCTGGGTGACCAGATCAAATAGCATGCATATAAAATTTTTCGGGAAACAATCTTGACGAACTGAAAATATATGGTATAATTATTAGCAGTGCAATTAGGATATAACCTTACAGTTGATATGCACAATTTACAACTGGAGGGAGGTTAGGTGTAAGAATGTCTAGTGTTACAGTTAAAGAGAACGAGACTTTAGATAGCGCTTTACGCAGATTTAAGAGAAACTGCGCAAAGGCAGGTATTCAGCAGGAGATTCGTAAGAGAGAGCATTATGAGAAGCCCTCTGTAAAGCGCAAGAAGAAATCTGAAGCAGCTAGAAAGCGTAAGTATAACTAATTTGAATTGGTTATGAGCGACAAAACCCCGAAGCGGATGCTTCGGGGTTTTTATGTTGCCTTTTTATGTTGAGATGTATGTAAAGAATCCTGACACCGGCAGTAAAACGAACTCCCCATTATGGGAAAATGAATAAAAATAGTGGAAAACGTATAAAAATGAGTTTATATCATAGGAAATAATAGGAAATACATTCTTATAGAATTATTGACGAAATCGGAGTATAATATAAAAAAATCATGGAAGGAGTTGTATCAGCTATGGGATCAGCAGAATTGACAGCCAGAATAGAGAGTTTATCTGAAGAAGATTACAATATGGTAATTATGCTTGTAAATAGATTGTCCATGAAAACAGAAACGGATGATTTTTTACGATTCAGTGAGGATGAGTTAGTAGAGCAGCTTACGGATTCAATTAAGAAAAGTGATTTGGGAGCCACAAAGCCCGCACGGGAAGTGGCAAAATCTATGAGGGAATGGCAGGTTGCTTTGGGTGCTGCAAAATAATAAAATGAGTAAAAACAGGATAGAAAAATAGACAGGAGTCAGTCATATGGATGTAATGCCGATCGACGAGATTATTCGCAGCGTAACAGATATATGTAAAAAGAATGAAGTACAGCATTTATCATTGTTTGGATCATTTGCGACAGGCACGGCGCTGCCGACCAGTGATATAGATTTTGTTGTGTATGGCTGTAGAGATCTTATCAAACTGGAGGATGAGATTGCAGCGATAGAGACTTTGAGGAAAATAGATATTTTTGATTATGATCATATCTTAAATAAGTATTTACTGGAGGATATTGACAAGTATGGAAAACAGATTTACTAATCGCTATCATTCATTTTGCAAATGTCTGGGGAATCTGCAAAAAAGTCTCACAGCAGATCCGGCGGATGATTTTGTATTGGAAGGAACGACCCAGAATTTCAACCTGACGTTTGATTTGTCATGGAAAGTGATGAAAGATATTTTAGTAAAGTCAATGGGAATCACAGATTTTGCGATCGGATCACCGCGTGAAGTGTTGCGGGCGGCTTTTACAAATGGGCTGATTGACAGTGATATGTGGTTGCAGATGCTAAAATGCAGAAATGCATTGGCGCACGATTATGACGGTGAGTATGCAATGTCTGTATTTCAGCAGATTATCACGGAATATTATCGGTTATTTATCCAATTAAGGGACACGGTTGAGAAGTATTATGCTGATCCTGAGAATGATGAAATGTTTTGAGGGTGAATGCATATAGGCGAAAAATGAAGTAAAAATAGCATCAAAGCAGGATAGAAAAACGGAAAAATGCAGCATAATTTTCCTCCCTGTTCATATATTGATATATGGACAAGGGGGGATTTTTTTGTTAAAACTGATCGGTTCTGCATTGATTCTGCTCGCATGTATTGGTTTTGTGTTATCGAAGGAACGGGAATTTACAGAGCATAAGCGGCAGTTGGAGGATTTTGCACTGCTTTTATCGCTGCTGCAAAATGAGATGTGCCGCCTGCGGTTTCCATTGCCGGTCGTACTGGAGCATTGTGGGATAAAAATGTGTGACCCTTATGGAAAATTATGCGAACAGGTGCAGAGCAACCTGATCCAGCAGGAGCGAGGGGAGGCATCCGCGATCTGGAGTATGCAGGTAGAGACAGCCCGAAAGCAGTTTTTGCTGGATGACGCGGAGTGTCAATTACTATCCGAGATCGGGGAGGTGTTCCGCATGGACAATGTCGAGCTCAAAGAGGAACTGTTTGAGGTCTACCGGAAACGTCTGCTCAAACTGACAAAAGATTATGAGACAAGCCTCATGAGCCGACGCAGGCTCAACCGCTACGGAACCGTGCTGGCGGGGGTGTTTGTAATTATACTTTTATTGTGAGTGGCAATGGAATGACCGTTGTAAGATGGTCATAATTGCAGTATAATGAAAAAACAAACGAGTAATCAGTAAGAGGGAGAATGGATCAGATGGGTAGATTTGTCAATCCGGATAACAGTGCATTTCAGGTTGCATTAAATTCCGAGATATATGTAGATAAAACAGGACTGATTTCATATACCAACAAGGTTTTAAATACAAAACAGGCATTGATTTGTAACAGCAGACCGCGCCGGTTTGGAAAATCTATTACTGCGGACATGCTTACGGCATATTACAGTAAAGGGTGCGATTCCCGTGAGCTGTTTTCGGGATTGTCAATCAGCGGGGACATTTCGTTTGAGACACATCTGAATCAGTATGATGTGATTCATTTTGATGTGCAGTGGTGTTGTATGGATGCTGAGGGAGCAGATCAGACGGTTGCATACATCAACGATCAGATTATTAAGGAATTAAAGCAGATTTATTCGTTAGATATATTGGATGATACGCAGACTGCCTATGGGGCAATGTCATGTATTCATGCAGCCACAGGGAAAAAATTTATAGTGATTATAGATGAGTGGGATGCCTTGATCCGCGATGAGGAAGCCAGTCAGAGTGTGCAGGAGGAATATATCAATTTCCTGCGTGGCATGTTTAAAGGCACAGAACCGACCAGATTTATACAACTGGCTTATTTAACCGGAATTTTGCCAATCAAAAAAGTGCGCACGCAATCTGCGCTGAATAATTTTTCTCAATTTACGATGCTGATTCCCGGACCTTTAGCTCCGTATTTCGGATTTACCGAGGATGAAGTGAAAATGCTTTGCGAAAAGTACCAGAAAGATTTTCGTGAAGTAAAACGCTGGTATGACGGGTACCAGCTCGGCGATTTTCATGTGTATAATCCCAATGCGGTCGTGTGTCTGATGCAGGATGGCAGCTTTCAAAGCTATTGGTCACAGACGGGCACCTATGAGACGATTGTACCGCTGATTAACAGGGATTTTGATGGGTTGAAAACATCCATTATTGAGATGCTTGCCGGTGCGCAGGTGCCGGTTTACGTGAGCTCATTTCAGAACGATATGGTCAGCTTTGCGGATAAGGATGATGTGCTGACATTGTTGATTCACTTAGGCTATCTGGCTTATAATCAGACAAATCAGACAGCATTCATTCCCAACGAGGAGATCCGGCAGGAGTTCGCAGCGGCAACACGCAGGAAAAAATGGAATTCACTGCTTGATTTTCAACGTGAGTCGGAGGCGCTTTTAGATGCGACGCTGGATATGGATGAATGCGCAGTTGCGGATGCGATAGAGAAAGTGCATTCGGAATATGCATCGGTGATCCAATATCATGATGAGAATTCGCTCAGCAGTGTATTGGCAATTTCATATCTTAGCACGATGCAGTATTATTTTAAGCCGGTCAGGGAATTGCCGACAGGTCGTGGATTTGCGGATTTTGTGTTCCTGCCGAAAACAGAGTATGCGGATATGTATCCGGCACTTCTGGTGGAGTTAAAATGGAACCGGAGTGCAAGGGCTGCATTAGAGCAGATCAAAGAGAAAAAATATCCTTCCGCGCTTGAAGCCTATACAGGAAATATTTTATTGGTAGGGATCAGCTATGACAAAAAAACAAAAGAGCATCAGTGTAAAATAGAAAAACTGGAAAAGTAATCATAAATCTCCCCCCTTGTTCATATAGTGATGTATGGACAAGGGGGATTTTTTATGTTGGAGGAACAGTTGCTCAAATTATTTCCGTTACATATGCGTGAAAAGCTGCGGCAGGCGGATATTGACCAGCAGGCGCTCGAAGAAATCCGCGTCCGGGCGGGACAACCACTCATGTTTTTGTATGACGACAGAGAACACTTTTTTGACGAGGCGCAGGGCAGGCTCGGGGTGGAGCAGAAACATGCCTATCGGATGCAGACGGCGGATCTGGAAGAAATGGTCAGCTTCCTGTGCAGCTATTCGATCTATGCCTACGAGGAACAGCTGCGCATGGGGTATCTGACGCTGCGCGGCGGGCACCGCGTTGGCGTGGCGGGAGAGGTGGCGCTGCAGCTGGGGCGCATCGTGCGTTTGCAGCACATTTATTTCTTGAATATCCGCATTGCCCATGAAAAAAAGGGCTGTGCGCAGCCGCTTGTGAATGCGGTGCGGGATGCAAATGGGATTTATAACACACTGATCCTCTCGCCGCCGGGGGTCGGGAAAACGACTTATCTGCGGGATGCGATCCGCATTTTATCGGAGGGTGATGCAGGTCATGCGGGGATGAAGGTCGGCGTGGTGGACGAGCGTTCGGAGCTGGGAGCCGGATATCTGGGTATTCCGCAAAACGATCTCGGTCCGCGCACGGATGTGTTGGAGGGAGCCGGAAAGAGCGAGGGGATCTATATGCTGCTGCGCTCGATGTCTCCGCAGGTGATCGCGGTTGACGAGCTGGGGGCGAAGGATGATTTTGAGGCGGTGACACGTGCCTTTCACAGCGGCTGCCGTCTGATCGGGACGCTGCACGGCGAGAGCATCGACAGCCTGCAGCACATCTGTGGTTTCTTTAATTGGAGCGGTAAGGGAGAGATCGGGCGGTTTGTCGTACTGGAAAAGGATGTGCAGGGGCATCGCAGCATGTGTGTCTATGACAGCCGGATGGAACTGATCAAACATGTACAGTGATGCGAAGGGGTATATATGAGCGTAAATATGATATTCAAGATAGCGGCAGTCGGTATTCTGGTCACGATTCTCGGACAGGTACTCAAACATAGCGGACGCGAGGAACATGCGTTTCTCATCAGTCTGGCGGGACTCGTGCTCGTGCTGCTGTGGGTCGTACCGTATATCTATGAGCTGTTTGTGACGATGCAGACATTGTTTGAATTGTAAATGTGAGGCGGCTGTATGAATGTGGTACAGATGTCATTGCTCGCGGTGGCGGGTGTGCTGCTTGCAATGGTGTTAAAAAAAGAACGCCCGGAATTTGGCATCGTGATCAGTATTGTTGTGTGCGCATGTATTTTTTTCAGTGTGCTCGGCAGGCTCTCAATCCTGCTGGAAGCGGTCGGCAGGCTGCGTGATCTTGCGACGCTGGATGTCGGATATTTCCGCACGATTTTAAAAATGATCGGGATCACGTATGTGGCGGAGTTCGCGGTCAGTCTGTGCAAGGATGCAGGCTATGCCACGATTGCTTCCCAGATTGAGATGTTTTCCAAAATATCGATCCTGTTGCTGGCGCTTCCGGTCATTGAGGCATTTTTGCAGCTGATTGCGACGGTGGTGACATGAGCGGGGCGGGCAAATGCCGACGGAGAGCGGCATACATATCGTTGGCGCGGAAACTATATGTGGCGCTTGGACTGATTGTGATATTATGCATATGCATAAATATAAAAACTGTATTGGCGGCGGAACAGGATTCGCCGGATCAGGGAGTTTCTGCGGTGACGGAGGGGCTTACGGATGATCTACTCGGAGAATTGCAGACCGGTGATCTCGAGAATTTTCTGAATGATCAGAGCGCGGATGCGGCGATGGATCTGAGTTTTTCGGAATTGATCGGGGCGCTTTTGAGCGGAGAACAGGTGTTTGACGGGCAGACGGTGTGGAACTGGTTTGTCAGCCATTGTTTCGATGCGGTGCACAGCAATCGGGAATATCTGGCACAGATGCTGGTGCTGTTGCTGGCATTTGCGATGCTGCAGGGGATCACGGATATTTTTTCCAATGCCTTTTTGTCGGATATGAGTTTTCTGGCGGTGTACTTTTTGTTTTTGTACAATGCGCTGCGCGTATTTTCGTCGATGCAGGAGGTGACGTACCGTTGTCTGGACCGGATGGGCGAGTTTACGATGCTCATTCAGCCGGTGTTCTGCATGGCGATCGTGTTTTCCTCGGGAGTCAATTCGGCAAGCCTGACCTATGA
>CALBJL010000158.1 GCA_937893485.1 uncultured bacterium
GTAACCGATGAATCTGCTCCGTGAATGTATGCGATCTTGCGATGCCCCTTCTCATATATATAGGTAACAAGCTGCCTCATTCCATCCACATTGTCGGAAACGACTGCGATGCGGTTATTAAACAGGTGGTCGATCGTAACGACCGGCACATCACTCTGGATGAGTTCGGTAACTTCCGGATCATCGAAATCGATACAGGCGATCACTACTCCGTCAAAGCCTCTGTACTTCGCGTGTTCCAGATATGACATCCTGTTCTTTCTCTTTCTGGAACAGTTGATAAATGTAATGTCGTATCCGTGTTTTTCAACCGCACGTTTGAAGCTGTCAAGCACAAAGGAAAAGTAGTCATGTGTCAGTCCGCTCATCGCTCTGTCCACAAACAGGACTCCTATATTATAGGTACGGTTTGTTTTGAGCGCCTGTGCAGCAGAGTTAGGAAAGTATCCCATATCCTTTGCGGTCTGTCTGACAAGCTCTTTTGTCTTTGCGCTGATGTCTCTGTGATCATTCAGCGCCTTGCTAACGGTCGCTACAGATACTCCACAGGCTGCTGAGATATCTTTCATGGATACCATAACCGTTAACCCCCTTTGTAAGTCGCTTGCTGTGTTTTCTAGCTTTAAATTCGTTTTGAATTTGCTCGAAATCACTTAATCGTTTTCGTGATGTTATAGTACAACGGATTGAACATTTTTGCAAGTGGTTTTCTAGATTTTTTATGCAAAATACCTATGTTTGTGAAAGTTTTACAGTTTTTAACCTACGTTTTTGATGATTTCCAACAAAGATTAGTCGGTTTTTACGCTAATCACTTGACTTTTACTTAATCGTTTTCTATACTAACCTCATATCATGTTCACTTGTACTATATAAAAGTGAAACAAGAACAAAAATAGTTTGTAACTAATAAAAACCAATTTAAAAAAGAAAAGGAGATGTGTTATGAAATTCGGATACTTTGATGACGCGCACAAAGAGTACGTGATCACAACACCCAAGACTCCGCTCCCCTGGATCAACTATCTGGGCTGCAACGAGTTTTTCTCATTGATTTCCAACACCTGTGGCGGATACACCTTCTATAAAGATGCCAAGCTGCTGCGCCTTACACGTTATCGTTATAATAATGTACCGGGCGACATCAACGGCAAATACATCTATATTAAGGATGGCGACACAGTATGGAACCCCGGCTGGAAGCCGACCCAGACCGAGCTCGACAGCTACGAATGCCGTCATGGTATCGGTTACAGCCGCTTTACCGGTTCAAAAAATCAGGTAGAAGCGTCTGTTCTGGCATTTGTTCCGATGAACGATAACTGTGAGATCAACCAGTTAAAGATAACGAACAACGGCACTGAAACAAAGCAATTAAGTATTTTCTCCTATGTAGAATGGTGTCTGTGGAATGCAGATGATGACATGAAGAACTTTCAGAGAAACCTAAGCATCGGCGAGGTGGAAGTGATCGGCTCTACGATCTATCACAAGACCGAGTACCGCGAGCGCCGCAACCACTATGCGGTATATTCCGTAAACAGCCCGGTTGACGGTTTCGATACGAGCCGCGATGAATTTTTAGGCGCTTACCGCGGCGCAGACGATCCGGTCGCTGTCGCAGAGGATGCCTGCCGCAATTCGATCGCCAGCGGATGGTCTCCGATCGCCTCCCACCAGATCCGTATCACACTCGCTCCCGGCGAGACAAAGTCTTTCGTATTTGTGCTCGGCTATGTCGAGAATTCGGAGAACGACAAGTGGGAGAAGCCCGGCGTGATCAACAAAAAGCCCGCAGATGCACTGCTCGCAAAATACCAGACAGATGCCGACGTAGAAAAGGCATTTACTGAGCTGTGCAGCTATTGGGATGCACTGCTCGCAAAATATCATGTAGAATCCGAAAACGATAAAGTAAACCGCATGGTAAATATCTGGAACCAGTATCAGTGTATGGTGACCTTCAACATGTCCCGCTCTGCTTCTTACTATGAGTCCGGTATCGGCCGTGGCATGGGCTTCCGCGATTCCTGTCAGGATCTGCTCGGATTTGTACATCTGATCCCCGACCGCGCACGCGAGCGTATTATTGATATCGCTTCTACGCAGTTCCAGAACGGCAGTGCTTATCACCAGTACCAGCCTCTGACCAAGAAGGGCAATTCCGACATTGGAAGCGGTTTCAACGACGATCCGCTCTGGCTGATCGCCGGAACAAGTGCCTATGTGCGCGAAACCGGAGATACAACAATTTTGACCGAGCAGGTGCCGTTTGACAATGATATGTCTGTAGCACAGCCTCTGATAGAGCATCTGAAGCGTTCCTTTGACTATATTGTGAACCACAAGGGTCCGCATAACCTGCCGCTGATCGGTCGTGCTGACTGGAATGACTGTCTGAACTTAAACTGCTTTTCAAAGCATCCGGGCGAATCCTTCCAGACATTCGGACCGAGCGAGGGACCTGTCGCAGAATCCGTATTTATCGCCGGAATGTTTGTAAAATATGGTGAAGAATATGCGCAGTTATGCGAATTGCAGGGCGATGCTGCCGAGGCAGCGCGCGCGCGCGCGGAAGTACAGAAAATGTATGACGCAATCTTAAAGGATGGCTGGGATGGAGACTGGTTTGTCCGCGCCTATGACGCTTACAGCAAAAAGGTCGGTTCCAAAGAGTGCGAAGAAGGGCAGATCTATATTGAGCCGCAGGGCTTCTGTGTCCTCGCCGGTGTTGGTGTCCAGGAAGGCCTGGCAGAGAAAGCGCTCAATTCCGTAAAGGAAAAGCTTGATACAAAGTACGGTGTAATGATCCTCCAGCCCGCATACACAAGATATCATCTGGAGCTGGGCGAGGTATCCTCTTATCCGCCGGGATACAAAGAAAATGCCGGTATCTTCTGTCACAATAACCCGTGGGTATCCTGTGCTGAGACTGTGATCGGCCGCGGCGACCGCGCATTTGAGATCTATCAGAAAACCTGCCCCGCATACGTTGAAGAGATTTCCGAGATCCACCGCACCGAGCCGTATGTATACTCCCAGATGATCGCAGGCGCAGATGCCAAGTTCCATGGCGAGGCAAAGAACAGCTGGCTGACCGGAACTGCGGCTTGGACATTTGTCAATATCTCGCAATACATTCTGGGTCTGTATCCAACACACAAGGGTCTGGCGATTGATCCGTGTGTTCCGAAGGATTTCGGCGATTTCACATTGACGAGAGCATTCCGTGAGGGCATTTATGAGATCCATGTAACAAACCCGAACCACGTAGAAAAAGGCATCCGGAGCATCACAGTCGACGGCAAGCCGGTTGACGGATGCGTAATTCCTTACGAAAAGGGGAAGACCAGCTATCAGGTAGAAGTTGTGATGGGCTAAAAACATATCGTTAAGACGTCAAAAAGAGTTCCGGTCAGATCGGCCGGAACTCTTTTTCGTTCATGTTTGTTTCATTCTATCACAGCATTACAGCTTAAACTTACCTGCCTGCTCATTCAGTTCATGGCTTAGATCAGAAAGAATCTCCGTTTCATCCTTACAGCGGTCGATACTCTCCGTCAGCGTGTTCATGCTCGCACTGGTCTCCTGCGTAGATGCCGCATTCTCCTCTGCGATCGCTGCGAGCTGCTCGATCACGCCGCTCACACCGTTCTTCAGATTGTTAATGGAATTCGTCTGATCAAAGATCTCACGGGATGCGCTCGATACAGACTCAATCTCATGCTTCAGCTCATCAAACGATGCCTTTGTCTTGTCAAAACGCTCTGCCTGTACACCGGAGGTCTCGCTCAGATCACGCATCTTGGCAACGCCATCCTCAGAATTTGTGATCAGCTCCTGCACGATAGCTTCGATCTGCTCGGCGCTGGTCGCAGAATCCTCTGCCAGCTTGCGGATCTGCTCAGCTACGACCGCGAAACCGCGTCCGCTCTCGCCTGCACGGGCTGCCTCGATAGAAGCATTGAGTGACAGCAGGTTGGTCTGTGACGCAATATCCTGAATCGCCACAACTGCCTCGTTGATCTTCGCTGCCGACTGATTGGTACGGTCGGTCTGTTCCGTCACGACTCCGATCGTCTCGGATGTCCAGCTATTGATCTTTGCCAGCTCCTCGAGCATCTTTGATGACTCTGCCGCCAGATCACTCATGTTCTCAATGGATGTCTCCAGAACGCTCACATTCGATGTATTTGATTCAATCGCACTGCCGATATTCTGGATATGCTCACCGGCAGTCGTTGTCTCCTGCGCCTGTGAGGTACTTCCGGTCGCGATCTCCTCGACAGCGACATTGACATTGCTGACTGTCTCAACGATCTTCGAGAAACCCTGTGTAAACTGGACATTACTCTCTGACAGCTTATTTCCCTGATCCTGAATCACACGCACGATCTCGCGGAGCTCTACATTCAGATCCCGGATCGACTTCGCGATCAGCCCGATCTCATCCTTGCGCTGTGCCAGAGTCTCCTCCTCACCGTTTGATGTCAGATCCAGCATCGCTACACGCTCTACGACACCGGTTAATGTATGTAACGGTTTCACCATATGATTGACCAAAAGCAAACCGATTGCCGAAAAGACCACCAGAATCGCAAGCAGCATACCGATCAGATAGTTTCTCGTCTGCGTCACTGCACTGAACGCATCCGACTGGTCGGCACTGACTACCAGAATGTAGGAGCCCTGCGGGTTGATATAATAAGCAGCGTATTTAACTACACCCTTGAAATTGTATTCCACACACGCAGGATCAGCGATCTTGCCTCCCTTGAGATCCTCTACCAGTGCTGTGACCACCTCGTTCTCTACCGGAGAGCCGATCTTGTCTGCTGTCGGGTGATAGAGCATCGTTCCGTCTGCAGATACCAGATATGCATAGCTGCTCTCCATGTCCTCGACCTTGACATTCGCCAGCAACCCACTAAGTGCATCCGCATCATCCAATACTTCCGCTCCCTTCGCGTCCAGAACCGTATCCATGATCGCTCCGTTATCCTTAGCTGTCGTCAGCATGTAGCTCTGCACAATCGATCGGATGGATTTCTGTGTCTGGGAGAGTGACACACCCAGCAATACAACTGCCGTGAGCAATATCCCGCCTACAAGCAGCAATATCAACCGAAATCTCATGGAATTCACAAGTTTTACTTTTTTCTTCTGCATAATACCTGACACCTCCGTACGCCTATTGGTACTATAATTCTAGCACATCCGCTGCATCCCGTCTATATGATTCACACAAAATACACTATATAGATAGGATGATTTTTCATTATCGTTCACCCTCATACCGTTCGACAGCAATCCACTGCCGCATTTTGTGTCAATTCCATCTTTTATGGATGCACGGCAACAAAAACCGCCGCGCCA
>CALBJL010000159.1 GCA_937893485.1 uncultured bacterium
TGATACCGACAGAACTGTCAGATTGTGATGGCGGAAGGGAGCGCAAATCACCGCGAAGCATGTTCCGGGCAGAATTCAAGGTGGTAGCAAAAAATAGCCGCATGATGGTGTGTCAGAGAAGAAACGGTACTTGTGAGTGCTTTACATATGCTGATCTGGGAATGCTTGAAAAACAATATGGAGGTTTGATTGATGGGAAGTCTGAATGATATTATCAACGGGAAATCAAACAGGGAGAAGAAAACCGGAATGAAGCGCAGCACAGTTGTTTTGATCCCGATTGAACAGTTGGTGCCGAATGAAGATAACAAGAGATCCTTTGGAGATCGCGAGTCACGAAATATAGATTTGCTGGCAGAGGAGATGCTGATCAGTGGTCGTGTGCTTGAGAATCTGGTAGTCCGTAAACTGCCGGAGGATAACCGGTATTTGATTCTGTCCGGACATAGGCGGTATTATGCATCCAGAAAAAATGTTCAGGACGGACATTCCGAATTTGCAGAGCTCCCCTGCGAGGTCACAGACGAATCGGATGCAAAGTCGTATTTTAATCTGCTGATTGCGAATCTCGCTACAGAGCCGTTGACCGAGTATGAAAAAATGACATCAACGATGCATCTGAGAGAGGTGTTGCCGGAGCTGATCGGTGATGATGAACTGAAAGGGCGCAAGCTGAGGGAACGAATCGCGGAGACTCTGCGTGTGTCACAGACAAAAGTAGCTCAATATGAGAATATCAGTAACAATCTGGTAGGTGATGCGATGGATCTGTTTGAGGATCAGAAAATGAATGTGTCTACAGCGAATGATCTGGCGGGGTTGCCGGATGATGTACAGCAGGAGTTTGTGAAAGATGGTGTTGCTCCGGAGATGGCTGATGTGAAGGTTGTGCGTCAGGAATTAAAGACAATCCGTATATTTTCGCAGATGAATGAGCATGAACAAAAGGAATGCGCATTGATATTTAATGATATTTTGCTCAACTCGGATTTGAAGAAGTATCGTGATGCAATGCAGAAAATGGGTATGTTGTGTTTGAATACAGCGCGTGATGATCGCTCATGGGAGAAATATGCGGCAGAGATTGCCGGAATGTTGTTGCATTATAGGGAATCACGGCAGTTTGTCGGAAAAGATGCAGCAATGTACATTTTTGGCAATCGGCGTGTGACATTGTCAAGGTATAACTGTCCGAATCCGATTAGTCTGCAGTTCAGCTATGGCGGTTTTTTCCATACATTTTGCGAGATTTACCGTGAGGATATTCTGACGATGGAAGTGGAGCAGACAGAATCCACACAGATGCAGATGGATGATTACGATAAGGATGATCCATATGAGCAGATCATTCCACAGCCGGGAGCATGCGACGGGAAATGTTTTCACTGTAGGAATACAGAGTGCAATTCTTATCAGGAGCCGCGTGATAAATGTATCTATTTTGACAAGATAGATTGTACGGTCGCCTATGTATTTGGTAATCTGAAAAAGGATTTTCCGGATCTGTATGAGAAGTGTCCGGGCTGTTGTATGCGATGTACGGTTGCGGATGCTTGTAAGTATGCCTGTAAGCGAAAAGATATGAGTATCATCAGAGAGCGCGCTGGTATTCAGGATGCTCAACCGGAACAACCGTCACAGATTATATTTTCTGTTCCCAAAGATGAAGAAGTGGCGGCACTCAAATCTTTGATGTCTGAGAATCAGTTATATCGTGCATATATCTATCTGAGAGACACTCCGTTATCAGCGGTTGATTTAAATATGTTCGCTGGAGCTTCTGGCTTTTTTGATAGATTGCAGGCAAAACAAAAACCGGATCGGGCGGAGCTGACGGCTCATCCGCGCTGGATAAACGCTGAGTTTATGGGGAAAGGCAGATATAAGGTCTGTTATGCTTATGGCGAGTTGACCAACACACGGGAAATACAGTATGATGTTCGTATGGCGGTTGATATTTTGCGCAGGGCAGTTGCAATCGGCTATTTCGGTGATGATTCGGAAATGCAATATGTCAGATCAATTCCTCCAAAAGAGAGCATCAGACAGTTTATGAATGACTTCACGCAATGGGAGATGTGGTTTGAACAGCCACAGATCGGAGCAGTTTATTATCGGGTGATTTTGGAGGATGGCAGCCAGATCGTGGCGGCTGCATATATGTCTGCACAGAAGGTTGTGTGCAATGCGGAATATTATTACATGTCAAGAGGGAAGGTGATTGATAATGTTTTTAATGAATTCCGGATCTCGAGGGATGATTTGCTGGAAGTATTGATGACGAAATAAGTAGTTGGAGGTATGGATGCTATGGGAAGGAAAAATGAATCTGCTTATCAGAAAACGGAGAAGCTCCTGCGGGCTTATCCGGCATTAAAGGAACATGTGTCGGATGAGGATGAGTATATGGACATGATATTCAAGGGAAAGAGCAAAAGTGTCACATCATGGTCAAAGACACCGACAGAGTTTCATGAGGATCAGGCGTTGCGTGCAAGATATGAATCATTGCAGCGGTCAAGGTCGGATATCCAGAGAATTGAGAAAGCTATCGGCAAGCCGGATGTGGTTCCGTATATGCCTGTCGTGGAAGCGGCATATTTTCATATAAAAAGCGATGGAAATCGTCTCACAAATGAAGATGTCGCGCAGCAGCTTCACATGGACCCTCGGACAGTGTCAAGGCACAGAAAGTCAGCAGTAGAGCGGATTTCCGTGCATTTGTTTGGATCAGATGCGATCGAATAAAAAATGAAAGTTGTCCTTGACATGGTATTTTTTATGGCATATTTTCTGTCCTTGACATAGCATTTTTTATAGCATATTTTTTGTCCTTTTCATAGCATATTTAGTGTGATATACTTTTTTATAATCGATCAGTATATAGTTCAGAGCAGGCATAATACCTGCTCTTTTTCTATGCAAAAAGATATGTGATGGAGGTGGATCATGAATACAGTACAGCCGATCAGGGACAAAGGAATCGTTATAGATATTGGTGAATATCTGAAAGAAAAGTCCATGCGTAACTATGTGATGTATATGATCGGTATTTATTCGGGACTACGCATCGGAGATATTTTGAAATTGCGCGTGAGGGATGTACGGGCTGTAGATGCGATTATTCTGACAGAGCAGAAGACAGGGAAAGAAAAACGATTTCCCGTATCCGGTGAACTCCGGAGAGTAATCGCGGAATATGTGAAGGACAAGAAGGATTATGAGTATCTGATCAAGTCCACGATGCCCGGTGCATATAATCAGCCGATTACCAGACAGCAGGCATATAAGATCCTGCGAGATGCTGGTAGACAATTCGGTGTAGGGAATCTTGGGACGCATTCGATGCGCAAGACATTCGGATATCATTTCTATAAGCAGACCGGCAATCTGGGCATGCTGATGAAGATTCTTAACCATTCCAGTGAGTATGTGACACTAACATATATCGGGGCTGCGCAGGACGACATGATGAGTGCGATGAAGCACTTTTCGTATAAGTAAAATGGCAGATTCAATTTCTTTTTATGCGGAGGTTTACTCATACAATCGGTGTAAACTTCCGCAGTCTGTATTACGGCGCATTATATAGAAGCTATGAGACTGACGAGGGGGTTACACAATTAGAGATATGACAACCATTTTGAAAACATGAGGCACTGAAAAAATCCGTAGGTACTGGGAGCTCCCCCAGCCCCCTTGCGGTTCTGCGAGCCCGAAAACTGCGAAGTTTTCTTCCAGGGAAAATTTTTAGTGCCAATGCCATTAGCGGGAGGTGATGAGATGGCGGAGAAGCTGGAGAAAGAGACAGATGTGAGTATGCTGATCTGTTCGGCGGGTGTGTTGGCAGATATGCTTGGGATCAAGCAGACTACAGTACGTCATTTAGCATCCAGTGGTGTGATGGTACGTGTATCGTCTGGGCGGTATAAGCTGCGGGATTGCGTACACAATTATGTGATGCAGCTTCGCATTCAGGCGAAAACACCCGGATCGACACAGTCAGATGATAAGCCGGAACTCCGTGATATGCAGGCGAAGCATGAGGCAGTTAAACTACAGATGTCAGAGATGCAGTTGAAACTGATGCAGGGAAAACTGCACAAATCAGAGGATGTGGAACAGGTCATGACAAATATGCTCGCATCGATGCGTGCTAAGCTGTTGTCGCTGCCCAGTCGTGTGGCACCGCGTATTGCGGATGCATCAGATCCGACGGAGGTAATGACGATCCTGCAGGCAGATATCTATGACGCTTTACACGAATTGGCAGAATATACACCGGAAATGTTCTATGGTGATGACCTGATGCTGGATGATGACGGTAATCTGATTGTGACAGAGGATGTCGTGTCAGAATCTGACACGGAGGTGAGTGGCTAATGGAGCACATAGATGTAGCATTGACAACCGTTCGGTTATTTCAGCGTGTGGCGAAGGTGCTTGAACCGCCGCCGAAACTCACCGTATCTGAGTGGGCGGATCAATACCGTGTGCTGTCAAAAGGTCTGTCTGCGGAATCCGGTCAGTGGAATACGGACAGAATGCCGTACCAGAGAGAGATCATGGATGCAATCAGTGACATGAATGTGTCAAAGGTAGTCGTAATGTCATCCTCACAGGTAGGAAAGACGGAGATCGTTCTGAACGTGATCGGGTATTACATCACGGAAGATCCCGCGACGATCCTGATTGTCCAACCGAATAAAAAACCGATGGCTGAGGATTTTTCCAAGCACCGTTTTGCATATATGATTCGCGATACTCCGGCTTTGAAAGGCAAAATATCAGAGAAAAAGTCGGGTGACGGTGATAATACTGTATTCAGCAAGGACTTTCCGGGTGGCTTTATTGCGTTTGCCGGAGCAAATACACCGTCGGATCTGGCTGGGCGGCCGGTGCGTGTTGTGTTACTGGATGAGGTTGACCGTTATCCGGCATCTGCGGGTGATGAGGGTGATCCGGTAGAGCTGGCGACGACCCGTGCATCGAACTTTTGGAACAGAAGGATATTGATGGTATCCAGTCCGACCTTGAAGGGATCGTCAAAGATCTATGACAATTTCATGGAAGGGACGCAGGAGGAATGGGAATGGCAGTGTCCGGCATGCGGTGTTTACCAGCCATATGAATTCCGTCAGTTGGATTTTAAGACGATGAAGATGCGGTGCGTGTATTGTGACTGGTATTTCAGCAGGCAGGAGGTTGTGGCTGCTCCGCATAAGTGGGTGGCACAGAATCCAGATTCAGATATCCGTTCGTTTCATATGAATGCACTGGCATCGCCGTTTGCATCATGGGAGAAACTGGTGGACGAGTTCCAGAAAGCATGGAAGTTATTTAAAACGCGCCATTCAGTTGAAAAACTAAAGACGTTTATCAATACCAAGCTGGGGCTTCCGTTTGATGATACAGAATATCAGGCATCCGGCAGGCGCGATGTGGATGAGGAGTCATTACTTGCCAGACGAGAAGAATATCCGGCGCAGCTTCCAGATGGTGTGCTGGTACTCACCGGAGCTGTTGATGTGCAGGGTGATCGCCTGGAGTATGAGATCCGTGGTTGGGGAAAGAACAATGAGAGCTGGGGCATCAAGAAAGATATTATCTGGGAAAATCCGGGGTTAGATCAGGCATGGGAAACACTGGTCGGTATTATGGAACAGACTATGTATTTTCAAAATGGCTGCGGACTAAATATAGCAGGTATCTGTGTGGATACCGGTGGTGACCATACAAACCGTGTGTATCAGTTTATCCGTGACATGCAGCGCCTGGGGAAGAAATTTTATGGAATTAAAGGATATGCGGGTGTTCCGGGAATCCCACTGGTTCATAAACAGACGGAAGTCAAGGTTAGAAATAATGGTGGGGATGTGATTGACACCACACATATCTATATTCTGGGGGTTGATTCCGGAAAGGATGATATCCAGACATGGCTTGATGTTAAAGAGCCGGGTGCATGTTACTGTCATTTCCCATCCGATAAGGATGCAGGATATGACCGGATGTATTTTAGGGGACTCTTATCAGAAGTGAAAGCAGAGGAGTTTAACAAAAAGAATGGAACGATCAAAACAAGGTGGAAGAAAAAAGAGGGAGTCCAACGGAATGAACCGCTGGACTTATTTAATTACAATCATGCTGCTTTGAAACTGATAAATCCTAATTTTGATGTGTTGGAAAAGAAATTGTCACTCGGAATCAATTACATGCAGAGGAATATGTCCGGAGGTCAGACAAGAAAATATGGACAGATAAGGAAAGGAGTGGAGTTATAGTGTCAGATGACAGACTTCAAATTGCAAAAGAACGATTGCAGTTGTATCGGGAGGCTGAAAAGACCATATTGAGTGGAGCACAGTCGTATTCGATCGCTGGCCGTACATTAACGCGGGCGGATCTTGGTAAAATTCAGGACATGATCCGTCAGTTGGAAGCAGAGGTGCGGTCCCTGGAAACGAGAGGTACGACCAGACGACCGGTATATCGTGTGTGTCCGCTGGATAATTAAGGTGGTGGAGCATGAATATAATTGACAAAACGGTTGCATATTTTGATCCGGTAGCGGCAGTGAGACGTACAGCAGCGCGGGCGACATTGGATGCCGTGAAAAACTATGGTTATTCCGAGGGTGCAGCATCCAGAAAGAAAAAGACAATGAAAAATTGGCGAAATGAGTCCGCATCGCCACAGTCGGATATTGATATGAATCTGGATCTCATGCGCAGACGATCCAGATCGGCATATTATACATCACCGATTGCAACCAGTGCTATCAATACAAACCGCGATCATGTGATCGGAGCAGGATTAAAACTGGTACCGAAGATCGACTATAAGTTTCTCAGGATTACACCGGAAAAGGCATCGGAGTTGGAACGTGATATCAAATTTAAGTTCAATACATGGGCATCAAGCAAGAACTGCTGCGTAACCGGACAGAATACGTTCTATGAACTGCAGCAGATTGCGCTCATGACATGGCTCATGTCTGGTGAATGCTTTGCAATTCCGATGTATGTAGACAATCCGGATTCGGACATTCAACTGACAATCAAGCTGTTGGAGGGTGATTTAATTTACAATCCCGGATCAAGTGCAGAGTTTGTGGATATCTATAGGATCAATCCGAGTACACAAAATCGTATCTATAATGGCATTGAAATTGATGGGCATGATCGGGTTGTTGCTTATCATATAGCAAGCAATTATTCGGATCGTCCGTTAGCGTCGATATCGTGGGAACGCATGCCCGCGTATGGATCGAATACCGGCCTGCCGAATGTGTTACATGTATTCAATGCAATCCGACCGCAGCAGTATCGAGGTATCCCGTATCTGGCACCGGTCATTGAGGATATCAAGCAGCTTCGGCGTTATGAGGATGCGGAAATCATGGCAGCAGTCATCAATGGGCTGTTTTCCGTGTTTATCAAGACAGACGATGGCGAGCCGCCTGCATTCGAGGGATTAGATGATACGAAGTTCAGCGCCCAGACAGCCGGAGGAGCACCGTTGCCGGAACAGAAAAAAGGTGGAGATTTTGACCTTGATATCGGTAATGGAAATATCAATGTACTTCGACCGGGGGAAAGCATTGAGGTCGTTGATGGAAAACGTCCGTCCAGCAATTTTGACGCATTCGTCCAGAGTGTATGCATGACAACAGGAGCTGCACTGGATATCCCAAACGAGTTGTTGTTGAAGCGGTTTAGTGCATCCTACAGTGCATCCAGAGGTGCATTGCTGGAAGCATGGAATTTCTTTTCCATGAACCGGACATGGTTTTCGGATTCCTTTAATAATCCGATCTACCGGAGATGGCTCTATGAGGCGGTGGCAAAAGGAATTGTGGATTTACCGGGCTTCTTTGACAACCGGTATATCCGCGAGGCATACAGTCGTGCGGAGTGGCCGGGACCGTCACAGGGACAGCTTGATCCCACAAAAGAGGTTGCAGCATCAATCAGCAAGATTATGGCAGGGCTCTCAAATGGAGAGAAAGAAGCGATCGAGCTCAACGGAACTGATTACGAGGAAAATCTGGAACAGATCGCGGCAGAGCGGCAGACAATGAACAAGCTGGGTATTACGATCAAAGATATGAATGATGGAGGAAAAGAAGGTTGAAGCAGATTAACATTCGGGGTCCGATCGTATCGGATGCCGAGAAATGGATTTATGACTTTTTTGAGATGGCATGTACGACACCGGGTAGTTTTCTTGCAGAGCTTCAGGAGGCAGACGGCGAGGATGTGCTTGTGCTGATCAATTCTGTTGGAGGTTATGTAACGCAGGCAGCAGAGATCTATGAGGCGATTCGCAGTTATTCTGGAAAGGTCACCGGTAAAGTGATTGGGCAGGCATGTAGTTGTGCGTCGTTTATTGCATGTGCAATGTATTGTGAGATTTCACCGATCGGCGAGATCTTTATTCATAACTGTAGTGGTGGAATGGAGGGTGATTACCGTGCCATGCAGCAGGCAAAAGATGCATTGATGCAGACAAATGACAACATTATCCTTGCATATCAGGAGAAAACCGGATTGCCGAAGGAACAGTTACAGAAAATGATGGATAAAAACACGACATTGTCCGCACGTGAAGCGGTGAATATGGGATTTGTAGATAAAATCAGTGAAAATTCCAACTATGAGACAAAGATCGATGACAGAGGAATGGTGGCAGCCGCATTTGGCGGAGTGCTTCCGATCTCAAACCTGTCAGAGCAGAAACGAATGGCGTTGTCAGCGTTGGCACACGGCATTCCGTCGATGGTTGGTGAAAAAAATATATCACAACAAAGGGAGGAACCTATGGGAAAATTATCAGATTTTCTGGCATCAAACAAGGATGCCAACAATGAGTATCAGACACTCATTGAAAATGCAAAAAAGGATGCCAGGGAGGAGGGAATCACATCAGAGAGAGCCAGAATGTCGGCAATCGATCAGATTGCAGGTAATGTGTCGCAGGAGCTCGTGCATCATGCGAAATATGTCGAGCCGATAAATGCGGAACAGTTGGCACTCATGGCATTACAGAACGGCGCAGTTGCAACAGCTACACAACTGAATGGTGAGCAGCCGGAGAGTGGAGTGCAGACAGACACCACACAGCCGGAACAGGCAGGTGGAACAGCAACTATCAATATGGAGCAGCTTGCCAAAATGACGGCTGATTTCATCACAAGTAATGCTGCCGGAATCCAGAGTCCGGCGAAGAATCCGTTGACCGGAGCACCCGGAACGGACAGTGTGATTACAGATCAGATGGCAAAGGATGCGAGTGCATCAGTTTCAAAATATTTATAGGAGGTGTGAATTATGGATATGAACATGAATAGTAAGGCCTATACCGTAGCACCTGACAATCTGTTAGCCGGTGCTGCTCATCCGCTTGATATGAGAACTATCTCTGTCAAAAATCCGAAATGTACCTTGAATCGTGGCGCGCTGATCAAAGTTGCTGCTGACGGTACATATTTTGTTGCAGGAGATACCGAAGATGGGTCAAAGGCGCTGACTGGTGATGCAATGAGCATTCTCGGTCACACGGTACCTGTAGATACATCGAGCGAGACATTATCGGTAGCTGTGTACGTATCGGGAGGTTTTAACCGGGCAGCGGTTAGTGGTATTAACGACTATGAGTTGGCTGAATCAGATATTTTATCGGCACAGAAGTATGGATTATATATTCACTAGGAAAGAGGAGGAACAAAATGGAGATTTACAGCACAAACAATATGATTGAGGTCGTAAAGAAGATTGAATTGCCGTCAATGTTTTTGCGTGACCGGTATTTCCAGACAAGTCCGCGGGATATTTTTAAGACCAAAAAGGTGTACATTGAGCGGCTGGATGAAGGTCATCGATGTGCACCTTTTGTAGTTCAACTGGACGGAGGGAAAGCAGTTACCATGAATCGCGAGGCATATGATGGCGAGGAACTCTATCCTGCATTTATTCATGCAGCGAGAGAGATGAGCCTTGCAACCTTGCAGAAAAAGGGTATCGGCGAGACATTGTTTGACGAGACACAGCCGGAAGAACGCGAGCGTAAATATCTGGCTGATGACATGGCATATCTTACGGCAGCAGCTATGCGGAGCTGGGAGTGGATGTGTGGTCAGATTCTCAATAAAGGCAGTATTGAATGCTATTGCTGTATGGGTGATGCGATTGACGATAAGAGCAAGATGATCAAGGTTCGTTTCCAGTTTTATGAGAATACCTTTGACAATGCTGTCTCTTATTCAAAGAAGTGGAGTGAAGCCGATGCGGATATTTATAAGCAGATCGCGGAGACAGCGAATGGGATTGATGCATCCTATGATGAACTGGATCTGATTCTCGGTGGAAATCTGGTGCATTATTTTGTCACAGATCCTACGATCCTGAAACTGCTGGACACCAGAAATTTGAACATTGGTCGTCTTGATCCGGCTGCGACCGGTTATCGCAGGATTGGCAATCTTGGAAGCATGAATTTTGACGGTATTCAGTTGAATATCTTTACGGATTCCAGAGGTGTGACCGATCCGACCGGGGCAAAGAGCCATTATGTGGATCAGGACAGCTTTATCATTGTGCCGCCGAACCTCGGTGCTATGAAATTCGGTTCCATTACCCAGATGGAAGAGGAGGATCGCGATTATCATTCCTATGCGCGTGATCTGGTGCCCCGGAGAATCACAAATATCACTTCATCTGAGCGCAAGCTGGAGATGAGCAGTGCGCCGCTTCCGCATCCGTATGATTGGACTGCATGGCGCACCTGTAAAGCACTCGCGTAGGAGGTGTGTGATGAAGACTGTTGAAATTACCAGAGGTACGTTTGAGGGCAGGTATCATGCTGGAGATCAGGTGGCAGTGTCAGATCAGGTAGCTGATATTCTGGTGGCTGAAAGATTTGCGAAAATCGTAGAATCCGAAGATGAGAGAGGCATTGATCTGGATGCATTGTTACCGACAGAAGCGATTATGGCAATGAACACGAAAAAAGAACTGGAAGCATATGCAGCCCATATCGGTATGTTATCGCTGGATGGCAGCATGAAGATCAAGGATATGCAGAATGCAATTCTGAATTATCAGGATGAATTTATTGCAAAGGCAACAGAGATGTAGGTTGTATCCGGTGTCAGAATCTGACACCGGATGTTTGTGAGGTGCTTATGGGAAAACTGAAAGATATGTTTGAGCAGGATATCCAGAATGTATTTTTTAATGAGGATGAGTTTTCAGGTGAACATCGCTTGGACGACTTTATTGTCAATGTAATCGAGGATGATGAGGGTCTGATCTGCAAATATTCTGCGGAATTTCAGGCGATGGCTTCCGGATCACATCTGTTGTATGTACCGAAAAAAGAGTTGGAAGGAACAAAATATGCGAATCCGGTTGTCAATATGGCAATTATCTATGACGGTGGTTTATATACTGTCAATGAAGTGAAGGATGTAGAGGGTATCTGGTTACTCTTTTTGGAAAAGAATTCGTGAGGTAGATGGTATGAAGTTGGACGTTAAGTATGATTCCAATCTGGCTGATATGAAACGGGTCATTCAAGCAGGTGGAGTTGAGAGTATGAGTCGTGCGATCAATGATGCGTTGGCAAAAGGTAAGACGCAGCTCGGAAAGTCGGTTCGTTCTGTCTATGCGATCAAGGCGGCAGACTATAATACAGCCGCAAAAGTGACTAAATCCCATAAGGGTAACTTGGGAAAAGGAAAAATTGAGGTTCGATCCAAACGGTTATCTTCATATCATTTTCCGTTTACACCACGTGCCTATACGAGCCAAAAGGGAATTAAAATGTCCAAACGGAAAAAAGCATCCATCACGATCAAAAAGGGACAAAAGAAAGCCTATCCCCATGGATTTGTAGTGAATCCGGCTGCATTGGAGAATTATGATCCGGAACAAGGGGGATATACACTCCTGTGGGAACGGACTGGGAAGAAAATCAATCCAATTCGCAGTATATCAGTTGCACAGATGGTGACGAATGAGGATGCCTATAATCCGACGATGGATGTCATGCAAAAGACATATGAGGAACGATTGGCACATCATCTGAACCGACAGTTTAAAGTGGAGGAATAACATGTACACACCTGTTAGTACGCTTCGGGATATCAAGGATTTTCTTGAATCGAAGCTGAAAGAAGAAAATTATACCTTGCAGGCAGCTCCGGTTGACGGAACGTATGACCGGCGCGGAGATACGCGCATCATACCGCCTGTGAGGATCGCGGCAATGCCGCATGAAAATTTTGCGTTTACACCAGTGAGCGAATTGTATCCGTCTGCACCGTATATTCTTGTCAGCATGGACAAGAGTAATACGATGGTGGATGAGCGGAGCATGGATGTATTGATTCAGTGCTGCGTATTCAGCACAGAAAACTATCCTGCGCAGGATGGCAGTTCATCCCAGATACCGGATGAGCAGGCAGAGATCGATCTGTTGAATTTGTTGGAATGGATTGGGCAGCGTTTGATGGAAGTTCACAAAATTGGTGGCGCAACAATGGAATATCCGGTGCAGATGGGCAGTTATGGGTCAAAAGCACATACTTACCCGAAAGCATACGGATATTTGGATTTTAGTGTAAATCTGATTTCGCCTACAATTAGTAGAGCATGGGCGGATTATTAAAAAGGAGGAGGAAAAATGTCAGAAAGAGGAATACATGCCGTACAGATCGCAGGTTCTCCGATTGCGGTCGAATCGGCAAACTGTGCGCCGTTATATATCGGAATGGCTCCTGTGTGGCAGCTTCCCAGTGAGAACTGGAAGGATGTGTTAGGACAGGCATTTATGATTAACGATGTTGATGATGCACGTGAAAAAATTGGATATTATCAGCCGGAATCAGGCATGTGGCAAAAGGAATACTCGTTGTGTGAGCCGGTATATGTACATTTTGGCGATGAACAGCATATGAGTGCTCCGATCATGGTATTAGTCGGAAAGTGTGATATCAATGAGAGTGAATCTGAGCAGTCAGCAACTGTTACGATCTCCGGAGGTATCGGTTATCTGGATGTAAAGGGACTTGGAATTCTCAGTAGTGTGTCGATCGCAGATAAGGAATCAGGGAAAGATTTCAGTGCATCATATGATGAATATGGTCGTTGGATCGTGATTCGTGATCTGAAAGGCACGCTGGGCAAGAGTGTGACGGTTAAGTATAAAACAGTTACAGGTCTGTCGGATATTACATTGTCAGAAGCTACCTTTGATGTGGTAGATCTGATTGAACAGAAAGTAGGAGAAATCCCTACAACACTTTTATGTCCGGGATGGGAAAACGAACATATCGGTGGGTTAGATGCAAACAAAACGATAGCACAACGCCTGATGGACATCAATAAAGGTCAGATTGATAACCATTGGTATACGACATCTATTTTCCAGTTACATTCAGAAACACGATCTAATGTTGAGACCGATGTGCTTAGCTATAACTATCCGAAAGCGAAGGTTTGCTGGCCGTATTACCTGACTGCCGGGTTGGTTCTTCATTTGGCAGTTATTTATGCTTATGAGAAGTTGATCGTAGATCTGAGTCATACCGATGCCAGGGGCATTCCCTATGAATCTGAGTCAAATGAGGAGATTTATCTGAAAGGTTGTCTGTGTGATGCTGCAGGAGCAATCATCGAACAGACGGACAAGCAGGCAGATGATCTGAATGATATTGGTGTAGCTACTGCGAAGTTTGTAAAGGGAGGATGGCGGACTGCAGGTGTAGTCATGTCAAATTACTATGCAGATAATGTAGCGAACATTGCGGCGGATGAACTGAATGATGTTGCTGTCAGAATGAAAGACTATGTATGCAATGATTTTCAGACTACATATATGGATGAGGTAGATAAACCGATTCCGCCCAGACGAGTCAAAGAGATTCGTGACGATTATGGGATTGCGTTGAGTGGTCTGGTATCCATGGGGGCATTGTTATTGGCTGAGATCACATACAATGCCTCGGACAACACGGCAGCCGGAAATGCGAACGGTGAGTTTGTTTTTGCTATTAAAGAAACCAATACACCGCCCGGATCGCTTATTAAGGCAAAAGTGTCATATACGCCGGATGGATTGGCAACATATGCGGAGGTGAGTAGCTGATGAAATACAGAGCAAATAAGGTCGCAGATTTTTTCTGTCAGATTAAAAAGGGGAATGCTTATGTGGAGCTTCAAAATGTAGCAGCATTTTCCGTGCCGGAGGTAACGTTTGGCGGCAGTGATTTAAGTGGAGCGGGAATGATCGGAACAGTCAGTATTCCCGATCCGAGTAATATTGAAGCAATGGAAACATCGATCACGACGACATCTGATTCTGCGAATGCGAAACTGTTAAATGATCCGAATGGTGTAGAGGTTATCTTTAACTGGGCGCTGGATAAGGTTGGAACAACTGGATCAAAAGCATATATCCCTTACAGAGCGGTCGTTAAGGGATGGGCAAGCGTGATCCCCGGTGGGGACAAAAAGAAGGGCGAAGTAGCTGAGGGTGAGCACAAGATCTCAACATGGTATTACAAGTTGGAGATTAACGGAAAAACGGTGGCTTTGATTGACATGCTTGCACCCAAGTGTGAAATCAATGGAGTGGATTATTTAGAAAAACTGAATAAAGCATTAAATAGATAGTAAGAACTGCCGGCGAAAATCGTCGGCAGTTTTTTGGAGGAAAAGTGTATGAGTGAAAAAAAGGTAACAGAGGCAGAAATGAACGCATTACTGGATGAAGATGTGGATGAGAAGAAAAAAAATGAAGCAGAGCTGCTTGAACAGCAGGAGTCAGATGAACGTCCGGTTGACGAAGTCCCGAAAGGGATACATTTGTTGTCGAATGCCATTCAGATGGATAATCAGCAGATTACAGAGATTGAATACGATCTCGATTGCCTGACACCGATTCAGTACATCAATCTGGTTAAAAGATTATCTAAGAAAAAGCAGATTCCTGTGCCGGAGGTTGACATGGAGGTACAGATCTCCTATTTTGCGTTGGCATCTGGTATTCCGGTTACGGTTTTAAAAAGTCAGATGTCAACCAGTGATTATACACAGGTCTGCGGGTTAGTGCGAACTTTTTTACTGGGTGCTTCGGTGGAGGAGCTGGAGGAATAGCGGAGATACGATCTCTATGTGCGAATATCACACTGGATACATCAACGTCCTATATGGAGGCAATGAATATGCCAATCGGTGAATTGCTGTTGTTTTGTGATGCACTGGATGAGATTGCCGAGGAGCGAAAAAGGTTGATAGACGAAGCACAGAATCATTAAACAGGAGATAGCAATGGGAAAAGGAAAGGTTTTAAAAACCACGATTTCTCTGCTTGGAAAGGTCGATCCATCATTAAAAACCGCATTGTCAAAAGCGCAGAAACAGTCGGATGATACCGGAAAAAGTATGGTAAAGAGCATGAAAAATGCTGGAGCAGCCATGACAAAGGGTATGAAGAACACCGGAGCAGTCATGACAAAGACGGTGAAGGGCTTTGCAAAGACTGCGATCGCTGCATTTGCTGGGATTGCCGCGGCTGCAAGATTAAAAGAGTTTGCACAGCAATGTATTACGGAGGCGAAAGAAGCGATTGATGTAGAAACCAAGCTGGGAGCGTTGTTGCAGAATGTGACAAAAATTCAGATACGGGGTCCTAATGCGGCGGCAGATGCTGCGAGCGAGTTAATAAAAGTAGGGGATCAGTTGGAACGCAGTGGTGTTGTTGCCGGTGATGTGATGGTTGCCGGATTCCAGCAATTAGCATCGTTTCAGTTGGATGATGTAGATATTACTACTCTATCAGAAGGAATGGCAGATCTGTTAGCTCAAACAAAGGGATTAAATGCAACTCAAAGTGATGCAGTATCAGTCGCAAATATGATCGGAAAAGTCATGACAGGAAGCGTTGGAGCTTTGACGCGTGTCGGTATTATTTTTGATGAGAATCAGGAAAAAGTGCTCAAAATGGGTAACGCCGAAGAAAAGGTTGCAATGCTGGCAGAAGTGCTAAAGCAAAATGTCGGTGGTGTTAATAAAGCACTGGCTGAGACTGATCAAGGAAAAATGGTTGTGGCCGAGAATGCAATCGGTGCGATAAGGGATGAGATTGGTCGGAAATTGCTTCCGATCATAGCCAATTTAGCGGTAAAATCTGTGCCACTTGTAGAAAACGCATTTAATAAAGTCGGCGAGGTTGTAGATAAAGTATCTCCGCATATTCAAAACATGATATCAACAGCCATACCATTGGCGGAAAAGGCATTTGCCGTGGTCAGCGGGACACTGGATGAGGTTGCACCTGTGGCAGAGGAAATGTTTTCATTCATTATTGACTCAGCCAGACAGTTGAGTCCGGTATTTACATCTGTTGGTCAGAGTATTATGGACGGATTGGGTGGACAGCTTCCTGATATCATGACTGTGATGCAGACGATATTTGGATATATCCGGCAGTGGATGCCGGTGATTATTTCTAATATAGGAGTAGTTGCTACAACAATGAGCCCGGTCGTATCGGCATTGATTCGTGTCGCACAAATGATACTGCCGAAGATTATGTCGCTGAGCATGAGCTTGGAACCGTTATTGCAATCATTATCACCGGTTTTGAATTTTATCGGAACGGCATTTGGAACTGTGTTTGGTGCAATACTCCGTACAGTTGGAAGTGTAATTGGTGGAATCATAAATAATATTACTGGTATTATTACATGTTTGACTGGTGTGATCGACTATTTGAATACTTTTTTTGCTGGTGGCTGGGTGAATGTATGGGAGCGTATAAAAGCAACGTTTTCAAGTGTCTGGAGCTCAATCAAGAGCATTGCGCGGTCTGCGTTATCAGCGATTATATCACCAATCAACAACATCATATCCGGTATTAACAAGGTTAGCAGTGTGGTTGGCATTCAAGCGATCCCGAATATAGCAGTGCCGCAGTTCGCAGAAGGAGCAACGGTTAATCGACCGACACTGGCGGTTGTTGGTGAGGGTAGTGATCCGGAAACAATCGTCCCGCACAATAATAAGCCGCGAAGCAGACGTTTGCTTGCGAATGCAGCAGCAGGAGTCGGTATGAAATTTGGCAAAGGTAACTCGTATACATATGCACCGGTAATCTATGCAAGTAATGCAAAAGGGGTACAGGAGGTATTGGATAGCGATTTTGAGCGATTCAAGTCGTATATGGATCGCTGTCTGGATGATAATGACAGGGAGGTATTTGCTTAATGAGAATCGTATCTACATATCACCCGAATCGCGGCGAGGCATGGGATATGATAGCTTTCAAGGAGTTAGGTAGTGAGTATTATGCTCAAGAACTGATGGATGCGAATCCTCAGTATCACGGAATCTCCTTTTTTGAAGGAACGGAGGTATTAAATATTCCGTATGTAGATGAACAGGAGCGTGCGTATCAGGCACCATGGAGGATGTAAATGCAGATATTGATTGACGGTAAGGATGTGTCAGATTTCGTTACAGTCGGTAGCTGTATTCATGAGGACAGTGTATCGGGGAGATCCGATGCACTGTCTGTTTCATTTAACGATGATACAGACAGCAAAACGAATTGGAGAGAATGGAATTTGATCAAAGGAACGGAAATCGAGATCCATACGGAACAGTTTGAATCGGGAAGTATGTATGTGAGTCGGATTTCTGTCGCAGATGGACGGTTTGATGTGCGGGCGCAGTCCGTACAGAATCGGGCGTGGGATGAGAGTACACAGTCATATGAAGATATTTCATTTTTTGAGCTGCTTCAAGAAGGTGCTAAGGCGATGGGATTGACGTTGGAAACGTATAATCTAAAAAATTATACTTATCAGTGCGTGATCCGGTTGAAACAGAACTGGCCGGGATTCTTGAAACAGCGATGTATGTTAGAAGGTGCTGGAATAAAAATATACAATAAAAAACTGATCGTTTTTGATGAGAAATCCTTTGAGAGCAGTTCGCCGGTCGGAACGATAAATGTAGAAGATTTTTCGTGTCAGCCAGAATTTGTAACAAGCGATGATGTGCTTCGTGCGGTTCACAACAGATATCGAACGGTTGACAGGGTTATCGATACTTCCGTGGGTTCTGGAATTGCTTATGGAAAAGGTGTAGAAGTCGAGGTGTCTTGCTCCAGTATCGGTGAGAGCAGACGTTTTACAAAAAATATCATGCGCGAAAAAAATAAGAATGAATATCGGGCATCTGGAGTAGTGGCAGGATGTGAATTTAGTGCAGGTATTACGGTAAGGCTTGTTGGATCTGTGTGGGGTTCCTTCGCGGGTATCTATTTTGTGGATCGGGTCGTTACAGATATGCTCCACCAGTCACAGAGGCTTTTTATGAGAAAACTGATAGTAGGAGATTATTGATATGCGGATAGGAACAGTGTTAATTGTATCTGATTCGGGAGCAACAGTATTGATTGATGATTTGAATATCAGGTTGAAGTGTCAGATTATAACCAATATTACTGTTAAACCGAAAGATAGCGTATTGGTTGAATTGTTACCCGGAGGATTGAGCGGTATTATTATAGGAGTGATGTGAGATGGCGTTAGTAGGGTCGTATGGATCGAAGCAGTTTGTAGTCGGCAGAAGAAGGATCTACACAGTCAGTGATATCAGTTTGTCGTCATCGATTGAATTTGAGGATAAGGAAAATGGGAAAGGTGTCCCAATTAAGCGCAAGAAGAAAGAAAACGGAGAGGAGCTTACTATCAATATTAAGCTGATAGCGCAATGCTGTAATGTTATGGACGAGTTTGAATCATGGAAGAAAATGAAATCAGCGGCAGTTCCATATTATTTCCTTTTGGGCAGTAGAAAACTTTCAACATATAAATTGGTGATTACAAATGTCAGTCTTGCGGATATTCATATGGCGGCAAAAAAGGGAGTTATCTCATCTGCGACTCTGGCGGTTACGTTCGCCGAATCAGGGTCAAAGAGTCAGCCGCTTCTCAGTAAACAGGCAAGTGAGGAAAACAGACAGCTTGCGGCAAAATCTACAAGACACTGTAAGATGGTAAAAAAGAGGATAGGCAAAAGTACAAAGTGGAAGGAGATGAGTGAGTGTTTCAATGGTCTGTCGGATTAAGCGAATCAGAGAGGGCGGTCAAAAATGTTGCAAATCTGATCAATCTCAGAAAAGGTGATTTGCCGTTTGATCGTGATCTGGGAATAAATCCGGATTATGTAGACAAGCCGATTTCAGAGTTGTCTTCGGACATTATTACTGAGTTGGAAGACATGATAGGAGAACGTGAGCCGCGTGTTCGGGTATCTGTGGAACTGGCAGACGTTTTAAATGCAGAATCAATTTTGGAGGTGACAGTGACCAATGTATGAGTTTATTGCGATTGATGAAGGCGAGCTCATTGAAACCGGAATCAAGGCATATGAAAAAGACTCTGGCGAAGTTTTGTGTGGAGGCGATGAGCGAAGGTTTATGATCCACTGTTTTGCATATATGGTGATGCTTGCAGTGCGAGAGGCAAATTACGGGATAAATCAGGAATTTATAACAACGGCAGATGAGGACGGCTTGACGGTATTAGGAGAAGACTATCAGGTAGAGCGTTTGACGAGTGAAAAGGCACTTGTAATTGTGCGTTTTACAGTTTTAAGTGCTCATACCGAAGTCATCACAATTCCGGAGGGTACCAGAGTAACTTATGACGGATCTCATTTTTTTGGAACGTTAAAGACAGTTTCAGTTCCGGTTGGAACAGATTATGCAGATATAGAGTGTATGGCTACGGATGCGGGTGATGATGGGTACAATAATGTATCGATTGGAGCAATCAATACACTGGTTGATAATGTGGCGGGTGTCATATCAGTGTCAAATACAACTATTTCATCTGGGGGTGCTGATGAGGAAGGTCTGGAAGAATGGAGAGAACGTATCAACCTAAAGAAGCGAGGTCGCAATACTGCAGGCAGTGAGTTGGCATATATCTATCATATTAAATCAGTCGATAGTTCGATTGGAGATGTTAAGGTGCTAAGTACGGACGATGCAGCAGTACATGCAGTGATTTTATGCAAGAATGGAGTGATACCCAATGAAGCACTTCTTGCGCGCGTAAAGGAAAAGGTGTCTGCTACTGATAAGAGACCTCTTACAGATTACTTTGATGTTGTAGCACCGGAAATTGTCAGTTATGGGATTGATTTTCATTATACGATATCACCGTCAGATATGGATTTCGTAGAACGGATCAAAGCGCAGGTGAAAGAAGCTGCGGAGCAGTTTCGTGATGAGGTGGGAGAGCATCTTGGCACAGATATTATTCCGGATAGCCTGAGACGGTATGTATTAAATGCAGGAGCTTCTACAGTTAGGATTATATCACCGGTTGATACGGTTATTGCAGATGACAAGATTGCAAAATTGTCTGGTGATATAGCAATCACATATGATGGAATGAGGTGATTGCATGAACATACAAGATACAAAGCTACTGGAGGTTATACCGGCATTTATGCAGGATGATAAAACAGTACATGCATTGTGTGCTGCAGCCGATGCTATGTTTCAGAAGCTGATTGATGCGATACATATCGCATGGTGGCGAAAGTATATAGATCAATTAGATGTTGAACAGTTGGATGCGATAGCAAAGCAGATAGGTATATTTTGGTATGATGATGGTTCTGATATTGTATCAAAGCGAAATGTGCTGAAAAATTATGAGAATGTGCTTGCCATTGCCGGAACACCAGATGCAGTGAAATTTGCGGTGAAGGATCTGTTTGGTGATGTTGAGATTATCGAATGGCCTAGTTATGGTGGAGAGCCGTATCATTTTAAACTGTTGGTAAATGCAAAACTCACAGATGATAACATGAAGCGTTTTGCGTCGGCTGTTGCTGGTGCGAAAAATGTGCGTTCTATTATGGATTCACTCGACACCATGCGAGTCTCAACTGCAAATGTTTATATAGGAGCAGCATTTACAAATACATACATATGTGAAGTTAAGTAGGAGGTGTTGATATTTGTTAGTGACAAAACCTGCGGTTACAACCGATGCAGGGATCGGTTTGCAACTGCGGAATATGAGTGGAGAACAGTTAGAGTTTACAAAACTTGAAGTAGGCAGCGGGCAGTACAGCCAAGACGAAGCAACGGCGGAAACATTGCGAAAGCGAACTGCATTGAAAGCCAAGAAGCAACAGTTTGGAATCAGTAGCATGGATGTTTCAAGTGATAAAACAACCTTAATTCTGTCCAGCATGATCACTAATACTGATCTGAAAGAAGGTTATACCATCCGTGAGTTGGGACTGTATGCGCGAATCAAAGATCAACCAGATACAGAGTGTATGGTATCTGTGAGTTTGGCGGAGATAGAGGATGAGATACCGCCCTATAACAGTGATCCAGAAAGTAGAATATTGATGAAGTATCAGTTTGCGGTGTCAGATTCTGACACCGTTTCGTTGTCTTATGAGCATGATCCGGTGGCGCTGGTAGAGGATGTGGATGCGAAGGTAGCAAGGTTGTTAGAAAAAACTAAAACGTTACAAAGTGAGCTCGAAAATGTGAAAAAGGAATTGCTCGGTGTAGTTAAACAGACTGCGATAGTCAATAACAACACGACCACGGAGGCTGGATTTGCTTTGGATGCGCGGCAGGCAAATCCTAATATAGCGGGGACGCTGGCGGCAAATATTTTGCAATTAAACAATGATTCCATGGTAACCAATATCGAGTGGACTGATCGGATACAAAAATC
>CALBJL010000160.1 GCA_937893485.1 uncultured bacterium
AATGAGGATTCTGGAATCCAGATCCAGATCGCTGACATTGAAGAATGTAGATCCTAATGCGCCACGGATCAGGATGTAATCAGAAAACCATCCGTTCAGGTGGCATTCATCATCCGGAAGTAATCCGTATACGTCAGCACCACCAACGTTCTGCTTGTTCAGATCATACATGGTGATGTCCGGATTGTCCTTAAAGATCATACAGGTAACGATCTTATCGCCGACCTTTACGTCTTTTCCTGCGGAATCCTTCTTTACATTTTTACCAATCTTTACGATCTCGCCGGTTCCCTCATGTCCTAAAGCAACGGGAATCAGTCCGAACGGATCTACCTTAAACTCGTGTGCATCGGTTCCGCACACACCGCATCCCTCTACTTTTACGAGGATGTCGTCGTCACCGACCTCGGGGATCGGGAACTCTTTAATATCAAAATGCTTCAGCTCTGTCAGCATTGCAACGTGTGCGGTCTTGGGAATGCTTCCCGAAGCAGCGGTTGTCGTGCTTGCTGCAAGTGCGCTGGGATCTCTCATGCCATCCAAAACGGATTTTACGATGGCTTCAATCTCTTTTTCATTTACTGCCATTTTCTCTGCCTCCTACTAGCGAATACATAAGCTGTCACTCATGACACAGCGGCGTCTCTTGGTAAAGGTGCTGGCTGATGTCAGTCCCTCACCGGTACGGGATGCGATTGTGAATGTACAGAAGCCTTCACCACCGAATCCGAGTGCTGCGTAGCTGGGACCGTTCTTTACAAAGATTGCGGTGTCGATTGCCTGTCCGAAACGTGTCAGGTTCTCCACATTCTTTGAATGCATATGTGCGGAATGACGGCATCCATGCTCTAACCATACAGCTTTCTCGATCGCATCGTCGATATTCTTTGCACGGACGATACCTAAGATCGGCATCATCAGCTCTTTCTCAATGAGTGGATGCTCCTTTTCTCCCTCAAAGATAATGCAGCGGATATTTGCCGGTGCATTGACTCCGATCATGGAGAGTAAGGTACGTGCATCCCTGCCGACACATTTACGGTTCAGCTTGCCGTTAATAAGTACGGTGTCAACCAGCTTCTGCTGCTCCTCGGGAGATGCCATATAACAGTCATCCTCCTCTAACATCCAATGGATCAGCTCGTCACATACGCTGTCAACACATACAACCTCTTTCTCTGCGATGCAGGGAAGGTTGTTATCAAACGTACAGCCGTTGACAATGTCTCTGGCTGCCTTGCGGATATCAGCAGTCTCGTCTACGAGTGCGGGCGGATTGCCTGCTCCGGCACCGATACCTCTCTTTCCGGAAGAAAGAACTGCGGTCACAACGCCGGGGCCTCCGGTCGCTGCGATCAGGTGGATATCCGGATGCTTCATCATTATGTTGCTGGACTCCATCGTAGGATGAGCAAGTGCAACTGCTACGTTGCAGGGACCGCCAACGGCAAGTGATGCCTTGTTGACCAGTTCTACTGCATATAATGAAGTCTTGATTGCCTGGGGATGCGGGCAGAATACTACGGTGTTGCCACCTGCGAGCATTCCGATCGCATTACATAAAATTGTCTCTGACGGGTTGGTGCAGGGGCAGATCGCTCCGATCACACCAAAGGGTCCCATCTCGATCAATGTCAGTCCGCGGTCTCCCGACCATGCGGTTGTTGTAATATCTTCTGTACCGGGGGTCTTTTCTGCAAGGAGCTGATGCTTTAAGATCTTGTCTCCTACGTTACCCATTCCGGTCTCTTCCACTGCCATCTTGGCGAGGATCTCTGCATTCTCTTTTGTAAGCTCACGGAGCTTGGAGATCAGCTTTTCTCTCAGATCCATCGGCATACGCTGCATGATCTTCTGTGCGTCCTTTGCCGCAGCGATCGCAGTGTTCATATCATTAAAAATACCAAGCTGTGCTTCCCTGGGCTGCTCGCCGGTCTTTACCTGTGCGACAACCGCTGACACGATGGCTTTTAATTCAGCTTCGCTAACTGCCATTTTTGGCGTCCTCCTTATAATTTGTCAATCACTGACTGCGCAGATTCTGCCAGTGCGGTATCCTGTGCCTCGCTGCCTCCGCTCACGCCGAGCCCTCCGATGCACACGCCATCCTTTATGATCGGGATGCCGCCGCCGAATATGACGATCCTGCCGTTATTCGTATGCTGGATTCCGTACAGATCCCCGCCCGGCTGGGCTAACTGCTTGAGCTGTGTGGTCGGCATCTTCAGCGCTGCGCAGGTATACGCCTTGTTGAAAGCGATATCATAGCTGGCGATGTAAGAATTGTCCATGCAGTGAACAGCTACCGGATTGGCTCCTTTGTTGGCTACGGCGATGACTGCATTCACACCCATCTGCGCTGCTGTCTGCTCCACTGCCGCAATCAGCTGCTTTGCCATGTCCAGTGTGACATCCGTCACCCGGCTGTGGTCATGCGTCTGATCTACGGATCTGACTACGGATTGTACGATCTGCGCTATTTCATGCTCATTCATGGATTATTTCAATCCTAACTGAGCCATTACCTTCTTTGTGATATCTGCTACCAGCTCGCTCTGCTCTGCTGTTGCATCAGCATTGCTTCCACATTTTCCACCACAGTTATGGCAGCTGGGCTTTCCTGCTAATGTATTCGGGCAAAGGTTAGCCGGATGACGTCCCTTCATACCGAACTGACGGCGGATCTCATACAGATCCTCAACCTGCTGGGGAGTGAACTCCTTCGGACCACCGAGTAATCTTGACTGATATAATAACTGTGCATAGAACTCTACTGACTCCATCTTTAAGTAAGCAGCAAGTAAAGAATCAGAGTAGGTCAGTGCACCGTGGTTCTCTAATAATACTGCATCAAAGTACTGCACGTACTCAGATACTGCATCGGGGATCTCCATGGTAGACGGTCTGCCGTACTTAGCGATCGGCACACAGCCTAAAGCGATCACTGCCTCTGGCATAATCGGCTGTGTCAGAGGAATACCTGCGATTGCAAAAGAGGTTGCATACACCGGATGAGCATGTACAACGGACTTTACATCAGGGCGCTCTTCATAAACTCTCAAGTGCATCTTGATCTCAGATGAAGGCTTGTATCCAGGATTAGCCTGGATGATATTGCCCTTTGTATCTACCTTGCAGATGTACTCGGGAGTCATGAAGCCCTTTGATACGCCAGTCGGAGTACAAAGAATCTCATTGTCGTTGATCTTTACAGAAATGTTACCGTCGTTCGCAGCAACCATGTTTCTGTCGTAGATTCTCTTTCCGATGTCACAAATCTGTTTTTTGATTTCATATTCTGATACCATAATGATCCTCCTTTAATTTTTTTGTTTTCCTTATGGTTTTTTATCTTTATGTCCTAAATTATAGTACATACCGGACAAGTCGTCAACAAAAATCTGTTATTTTTTGTGGTTTTTTGTTGTTTTTTTTGTGTTTGTGTGGTTTTAACGCATTTTATGCATCATCAACCGCCGATCTGCCCTTTCAGCCCTGCCCGCTTTACCTCAGCTAACAGCTCCTGCATGAGCTGCGGCGAAGGTGTCTCTACATCACCCATCGGGTACGGTCTGCCCAGTCCCTCGTATTTATCCCTGCCAAACTGGTGATACGGAAGCAGATGCAACTCCTCCACGCCCGGCAGCGATGCCGCATACTGTGCGATCGCCCGGATCTCCATCGGAGTCGCGTTAAACGTCGGAATGACAGGCACCCTGATAATCAGCTTTGTGTCATATCCGCTCGCCGCGATCTTTTTCGCATTCTCTAACATCAGTTCGTTCGATCTGCCGGTAAAGGCTTTATGCTTGTCCGGCTCCATGTGCTTAATGTCCATCAAATACAGATCCAGGTGCTCCAAAAAGCGCTTGATCGTTGAAAATTCGGCACATCCCATCGATTCCATCGCCGTATGTATGCCGTGTGCATGCAGTCCGCGCAGCAGCGCCGAACCGAAATCCGGCTGGCACAGTGACTCACCGCCCGACAATGTGACTCCGCCGCCGCTCTTGCGGTAATACATGCGGTCCTGCTCCGCCTCGTCGAGCATCTCGGCAACCGTCACATCGCGTCCGTAGGTGATCTGTTCGCCCGCGCGCATCATCGTCTCGATCTCATAGCGCTGTGATTCCGGATTGCAGCACCATTTACAGCGCAGCACACATCCCTTTAAAAAAATGATCGTGCGGATGCCCGGACCGTCGTGGATGCTGTATCTCTGGATGTCAAAAATGCGGCCCTTTGTCTGCAAATAATCCTGTTCCATACGCCCTCCTGACCTCTCCTGTCAATCTCAAAAACTATCGTTCTCCCACGAATTCTGTTTTGTTGTTTCGTGTTTGTTTTATTTAGTTTTTGTTTGTTTTTTCTTTATTATATGTTTGTTTTATGTTGAAGTCAAGGTTTTTCCGTGCTCAATCCACAAATCAGTCTTTGTTATAATCATCCAGAAAGCTGTGCTTGACGCCATTCTTATCCTTATACTCAATAATCGTGCTCAGGTTGACATTATGCACGCTCTTAAATATATTTCCCTCCACATACGGATTGATCGTTTTAAGCTGTGCGATGAGCTGCTTGGTCTCCATCCGCTTGGATGCCGAGGTGCCGTCCTCGCGGCACGAAGAGCACGTATCCGTAAAATGACATGCACACTGGATAAAATGCAGCCCATTATAGTCGCGCCACTGCATGATGTCCTCCTCGCGGACGAGATACATCGGACGGATCAGCTCCATCCCCTCAAAATTTGTACTGTGCAGCTTTGGCATCATCGTCTGGATCTGTGCGCCGTAGAGCATCCCCATGAGCGTTGTCTCGATCACATCATCATAGTGGTGGCCGAGCGCGATCTTGTTGCAGCCGAGCTCCTTTGCCTTGCTGTAGAGATAGCCCCTGCGCATACGCGCGCACAGATAACAGGGCGATTTCTCGATCTCGTACACCGCATCGAAAATCTGCGTCTCAAACACCGTGATCGGAACGCCGAGCATCTTTGCATTTTTCTCAATCACCATCCGGTTCACTTCGCTGTAGCCGGGGTCCATCACGAGAAAGACAAGCTCAAACGGAAATTTGTTGTGCCGTTTCAGCTCCTGAAACAGCTTTGCCATCAGCATGGAGTCCTTGCCGCCGGAGATGCAGACTGCGATCTTGTCCCCCTCCTGCACCATGTCGTACTGGTTGATGCCCTTTGCAAACGGCGTAAACAGCTTTTTGTGGAATTTTTTGCGGATGCTCTGCTCAACATCCGCCTGTTTTTGGGCATTCTGTGCATCTTCCTCCTGAAACGATGCCACAAGCCACGATGCGTAACCGCCTTTTAAGCTGACCGCATCATAGCCGAAGCTGCGCAGCTCCCCGACTGCGTCGAGGCTCTGTGTGCCCCTCATACAATATAAAATATAGCTCGTCCCACGGTCGAGCGTGCCTGCCTGCGCCCGCTCACAGATATCAGACATCTGTACGGAATGCGGGATCGCGCCGTACTGGTGCGAAATCTCATCCCGAATGTCGCACAACACATATTTCGACGGATGGATGTCCGCCAGCTCCTCGAGCGTTATTTCTGCATATGCATAATTTTCAAACATGTCATTACCCTCTACTATTTTTTAATACAGATAATTATACATGTTTTTTCGCCTCATGCATAGAAAAAAACATGCGATCCAAATCGACTTTTCCAGCTATAGGCGGAGCCATCCATGTTACCGGGCAGTCATACGCTTCTCTGTGCACGGCAAAACCCCGCGTCCACAGGCTGTGTGAACGCGGGGGTTTGGTACGTCCAAATTAGATTTTTATTTTTGTGATCTTAGTTTTTCAGATCTTAATCTCTGATCCTAATTTTTGATCCTAATTTCTGATCTTAATTTCTTTTTGACAGAACGTCTGTCTCGTAAGCCTTGATCTCGTCGAACCAGCTCTTGTCGCCCTTGACACCGCACTGCTCACAGTACTCTGCCCATACAGCGCCGAACGGAAGCAGCTTACTCTCCTCCTGCATCACCATAAGCTCTGTGAAGTTGCCATCATCCTGCAATTTCTTCAGCTCTGCATTCGGCAGGCAAAGTGCATTTAACATAGCCTTCTGCCAGCTGCGGAAGCCCACGGTCCATGCAGATACGCGGTTGATGCCTGCATCGAAGTAATCAAGTGCCATGTAGACACGGTCGGTCGCATCGTTGCGCACGATCTCCTTTGCCATCTCTTTTGTCTCATCATCAAAGAGTACCACATGATCGGAATCCCAACGAACCGGTCTGGTGATATGTAATGCGATCTCCGGGAAGAAGCATAACAGTGCCGGAATCTTGTCGGAAACGACCTCGGTCGGATGATAATGTCCGTTGTCCATGAGCGGCATACACTTGTCAGAATGTGCTGCTGCAAAGCTCAGTGTGAACTCTGCGGAACCAGCAGTGTAAGACTCTACGCCGATACCGAATACCTTTGACTCTACGCAGGGCTTTACCATCTTGAAGTCGTAGGGCTCTGATAAGATCGCCTCGATGGACTCCTTATAGCGCATTCTCGGCCCCATACGGTCAGCCGGAACATCCTTGAAGCCGTCACCGGTCCAGATGTTCATAACACAGGGAATACCGGTCTCCTTTGCAAAATACTCAGAAATACGGATGCAGGCTTTTCCATGCTCGATCCAGAAATTTCGGATCTCAGGATCGGGACTGGATAAGGTCAGACCGTCCTTGATGTTCGGGTGTGAGAAGAAGGTAGGGTTGAAATCGATACCTACATTGTGCTTCTTTGCGAACTCTACCCACTTTGCGAAATGCTTCGGCTCGAGCTTGTCACGGTCAACAAACCCGCCATCCTCAAAAATCGCATAGCTTGCATGCAGGTTCAGCTTTACCTTTCCGGGACACAGGCTCATGACCTTCTCCATGTCAGCCATCAGCTCTTCGGGAGTACGTGCCTTTCCGGGATAGTTTCCGGTTGTCTGGATACCGCCGGTCAGAGGGCCGTCATGGTCAAAACCGGTGACATCATCGCCCTGCCAGCAATGTAAGGATACCGGAAGCTCTTTTAATTTTGCGATTGCTGCGTCTGTATCAACGCCAAATTTTGCATATTCTGTTTTTGCTGCTTCATAAAGCTGTGACATAATTTGTTCTCCTTTCAGTTCAGCCATCACCAAGAAACTGTGTGAATCATACCTCTTTGCGAATGGCGCGGACGAAACTGTTTAGTTCCGCAATTTTATTTTGAAACGTATTTTTTCACACCAAATGAGTTATAAATGCAGGTTCTTGCCTCCTCGACAGAAGCGAAATCGCCTGCCTTGATCATCTGTGCAACGATATTTCCGATCGCGGTCGCCTCACCCGGTCCGCAGTGCACCTCTTTTCCGGTCTCCTTTGCGGTCAGCTCGTTTAAGTATACCGCATTGGAACCGCCGCCGATGACATGAATCCGGCTGTAGGTGCGTCCGGTGATCTCCTCGATCTCTTTTGCTGTCTGTGCATAGCACTGTGCCAGTGATTTATAAATCACAACTGACAGTTCTCCGGGAGTCGTGGGAACCGGCTGATTGGTATCGCGGCAATATCTCTGAATCTCCTCAATCATGCTCTTAGGTGCGAGGAAACAGTCATCATTTGCAGCCACGCGTGACGGGAAATCATCACATTTTGATGCCATATCACACAGCTCTGCAAAGCTGTACTTATCATCCAGCTCATGGCGCACGCTCTGAATCATCCACAGACCCATGATGTTTTTCAGATAGCGGTAACGCTTGTCATAGCCGCCCTCGTTGGTCAGATTTGCCTTCTGGCTGGCTGCTGAACAGTCTGCCTCTTTTTTCTCAATACCCATCAGTGACCATGTACCAGAGCTGATATAGAGGAAATCGTCATCATTTGCAGGTACTGCAAGCACTGCGGATGCGGTATCATGTGATCCGCACAGTACGACCTCACAGTCGAAGCCTACCTGATCCTGAATCTCCTTTGTAAAGTGTCCGACACTCGTTCCGGGCATCTGTACCTTCTGGAAGATCTCCTTATTATAGCCGAGCATATCAATCAATTCATAATCCCAGTCAAAGGTCTTGGGATTGATCAACTGACCGGTCGTAGCCATCGTGTACTCCTGCATCTTCACGCCTGTGAGCAGGAACTGGAAGTAGTCCGGTGTGGTCAGCATCGCCTTTGCCTGCTCCATCTGCTCCGGATGCTCTTTCTTGACTGCCATCAGCTGGTAGATCGTATTAAAGATCGCATACTGGATACCGGTGCGCGCATACAGCTCCTTTTCGGGGATGATCTTGTACACTTCCTCATCCATGCCCTTTGTACGGCTGTCACGGTAGCCTACGGTATCGCCGAGCAGCTTGTCATTCTCATCGAGCAGTGCAAAATCCACGCCCCATGTGTCGATAGACATGCTTGTGGGGATCTTGCCGATCTCCTTACATTTTTTGATGCCTGCGAGGATCTCCTTAAAGGTACGCTCATGATTCCAGCACAGGTGCCCGTTCTTCTCCACCATGCCGTTCTCAAAACGGTAGATCTCCTCCAGTACGATTTTTCCGTCCTCAATACTTCCTAAAATGTGTCTTCCGCTGGAAGCACCGATGTCGATTGCCAAATAGTAGTTTCCCATTTGCTCTCCTTTCTTGGATCTTGTCCTCATTATAATCATATATTCACCTAAAAATAAGGACTTTATTTTATAAAAAAACCGTCCTTATTTGCAGATTCTTTTTCTGTGTGTCAGTGCTCACTGTCACGGTATTTCTTCGGTGTCACGCCGAACTGCTGTTTGAAAATGCGATGAAAATAGCTGCTGTTGTCATAGCCGACCGCGGCGATGATGTCCTCCACCGGCACGCGCGTATTCGTCAGCAGATATGCCGCCTGATTCAGCCGCTTTTGCATGAGCAGCTGCTGGAACGTCGCCCCTGCTTCGCGCTTGATAAAACGCGACAGCCCGGACACCGGCTGGAAGGTCAGCGCCGCCAGCTCAGTGAGTGTCCCCTCGCGGTAGTTATCCTCGATATAGCGCAGCACCGTAAACATCAGTCTGCGGTCAAACTGATCCGGACCTACGACACGGATCTTTTCCGTATGGCGTGACAACTGCTGGATCAGCAGCGCCATCGTCATCTGGTTCGTGCCGCTCTTGCCGCCCGCTTCATATAATAATGACCAGACGAGGTTTTCCACGAGATTCTGTACCGGCAGCACATCTGCCACCTGAAAATGAATAAAATCCATGCCCTGATGCTTTTTTTGCAGCGTGCCGACCAAGAAGTCTCGCACGACATTATCCTCCTCCACCATCTGAAACGCCTGATGGAAAAACTCCGGCAGCACGATAAAATTGACTGCTACATCTTCCCGTCCCGCCGGTAAGATCTCCTGTCTTGCATTGGAATTTAAAAACAGAAGCTCCCCCTGCTGCAGCTCCACACGCACGCCGCCGTTAATCAGATGCGTGGTCGTGCCGGAGCACATATAAATAATCTCGATATAATTGTGTGTATGCTCCGGAAAATGCACAAACCTCGTATGCGGGCGCATATCAATGAGCGTGCCTCTGGCAAGCATTTTATCCTTGTCCACCACAAAATTTTTACCCGAGGTATACAGGCTTTTATTGACCCCTGACTGTCCGTCTAAGATCGCCTGCTCCTCCTCGGTGATCTGTTTTAATTGGTCTAATAACAGGTCTCGCATTTTACTCCTCCGTCGTCAGCTGTCCGCTTGACAAACAGCCACCCGCGCGCTACGATATTGCACAGGAGTGTGAAAAAAAACTATGAATCAGACAAATGAACATAAAACTGTAACCCAGACATCTAATCATCCGGAGGCTGTCAGCCATACAGCCGCAGCCGGCGAACCGCCCGCGGATCTGAAACGAACCGTGATCCACAATCTGCACCGCCTGCGCAGCGGTATCAAATGGATTCTGATCGCGATCGTCACAGGGCTTGTCGTCGGCGGTGTCGGCATCGCGTTTTCCTATGCGATGTCTTTTGCGACCGCCTCACAGAGCCGCTATCCGTGGCTGTTATTTTTCCTGCCGCTTGCAGGAATCCTGATCGTATCATGGTACTATCTGTTCCACGACAAGCACGATCAGGGAACGAACCTCGTGATCTCAGCGATCCATTCCGGAGAGGAAGTACCGCTCAAGATGGCTCCGCTCATATTTGTGGCGACGGTGCTCACGCATCTGTGCGGCGGTTCTGCCGGCCGCGAGGGTGCGGCGCTCCAGATCGGTGCCAGCATCGGAAACTGGATCGGAAATGTGTTTCATTTTAACGAAAATGACAATCGTGTCATGATTATGTGCGGTATGAGTGCCTGTTTTTCCGCGCTGTTTGGAACCCCGATGGCAGCCGCAATTTTTTCGATGGAAGTCGTCAGCGTTGGTGTCATGTATTACGCTGCGCTCGTTCCGTGTGTGATCGCATCGTTTGTCGCCCATTCGCTCGCGGCGATGTGCGGTGTCGGCTGGGAGGTATTCCCTGTCGCAGCGCCCGCGTTTACGATCAAAAGCGCGTGCCTTACCGGTATTCTCGCGATACTCTGCGCGTGTGTCAGCGTGCTTTTCTGTGAGGTTCTGCACCGCACGGCACACTTTTTCCGCGCACATGTGAGCAATCATTTTCTGCGCACGACCGTCGGCGGTCTGCTTATTATCGCGCTGACGCTGCTCGTCGGCAGCCGTGACTATAACGGAGCAGGTATGCAGGTGATCGCCCGCTGTTTTGAGACCGGAACTGTATTTCCGGGTGCGTTTTTACTGAAAATGGTCTTCACCGCGATCACACTCGCCTGCTGCTACAAAGGCGGCGAGATCGTCCCGACCTTTTATGTCGGTGCCACCTTCGGCTGTCTGTTCGCGATGGTCACAGGCTTTGACGCACCACTATGCATCGCAGTCGGCATGGGCAGTCTCTTCTGCGGTGTCACCAACTCACCGATCGCCTCGCTGCTCATCTGTTTTGAGCTGTTCGGCTATGACGGAATGCCCTTCTATCTGCTCGCGATCGCGCTGAGCTATATGCTCTCCGGCTACCACGGTCTCTACAGCAGCCAGAAGATCTTATATTCTAAATTTAAAACTACTTATATCGACCGGAAGGCGCTATAGCGCCTTCCATTTTCTTCTATATATAAATAGCTATTTATCGTCCGTGTCTTTTTTCTTGTGCTTTTGCAGCCAGTGCTCAAAGTTCTCCTGATTTTCCTCCATCCACTGTCTGCGCAGCTCCTTCTGTTCTTCCTTGCGCAGCTCGCGCGGTGTCTTTTTCCCGTCGGTCGTCACGCGCTCACCGTCCTCCGTAAAATAATCGAGATTTTTATACTGTGACATCTCCGTCGGCAGCTCACGCTTTTGCAGTCTGTAATTTACAAATGTATCAAATATATAGTAAATCACACCGAATACCGGCACGCCGATCAGCATACCGATGATACCCCAGAGCTTTCCGAAAAACATCACGGAGAAAACAACCCAGAATGCGGAAAGTCCGGTCGACTTGCCGAGGATCTTCGGCCCGATCACGTTGCCGTCGAGCTGCTGCAAAATGATAATAAAGATCAGCACGATCACGCCCTTTTTGAAATCGACGAGCATAATCAGTATCGTACTCGGGATCATGCCGATATACGGTCCGAAAAACGGAATCACGTTCGTGACACCGACAATCACCGATACAAGTGCAATATACGGCATATGAAGCAGCGTCAGACCGATAAAGCACAGCACACCGACGATCAGCGAATCAATGATCTTTCCGGAGATAAATCCACCGAAAATCTCATTGCTCTTCCGCAGTGTATTGAGAATCGCCTTTGCCTGCTTTCTCGTAAATAACGCATAAAGGATCTTTTTGCCCTGTCCGACAAATGTCTGTGTCGAGCACAGCACATAGACGGATATAATGAGTCCGACGAGCACGTTAGCAAGCATTGTGATGACATTCATCACACCGGATGCCGCCATCGCCACGTAGGACTGGATATTCTGTAACACATTGACATTCAGCCAGTTGGAGATGTCCTCCGTCGCATTCGTCAGCACATTGTCGAGAAACGTCCTAAGCTGCCTGTTCGACCGGATCAGATCCGTGACTTCATCAACATAATGCGGAAAATTGCGGATCAGTGAAGAAATACTGATCACAACCTGCGGCAGAATCGTATACAGCAGCACGCCCGCGGTCAGAACCGACCCGAGCACGACTGTGATCGCACAGAAACCGCGCAGCATCGCATTGGCGCGCACCTCGTTTTTCGGATTCCTTACCAGCTTTTTCAACTGCTTTTCCATGCTGTTCACGATCGGATTGAGCAGATAGGCGATCACTACGCCGATGATGATCGATTTCAGTCCGGACACGACATACGCCAGTTTTCCCGTCCATGTATTGTAGCTGAAGATCACAAAGAAAAACAAAATGGCACAAAGTATCACTACCAAGAAAGCGGATGCCTGTACCAATGTCTGTCTGAAAATATGCCGATTGTTCTGCTTTTGCGAATCATCTGTATTCATAAGCACGATCTCCCCCTGTTTTACTGCCTCTCCTGCTGCGGACACGGTGCGGGCGGCTCATCCGCCGACTTGGTCGAAAGCACCTTGCGTGCACGGTTCGCGTCCTCTTCATTGTCCCACGGCAGCACATCCCCCGGCTCCCGCAGATATTCAAGTAACTGCCAGATCCCCTCTCCTGTGTAGGAGCTGACACGAAATACCTTCTCACAGCCTGCCAGATGCAGCCAGCGCTCTGCGCGGTCGGGATCTCCGTCCGGCGCGTCAATCTGTGTGACGATACCGATCGTCGGGCGGCAGTTGACCGCCGCACAGCAGGGTGGGTACAGCGAATACGGCTCATTTGCATTGAGTAAAAGCGCTGTCACATCCGCCTCATACGAATACAGTGCCAGTGCACGCCCCAATGTGCCTGTCTCTGCATATTCGCCCGGTGTATCGATGATCACATCAAAATGATTGACGTATTGAGTTTTATGGTAATGGAGGGTCTCCCCTTTTAACGCTTGACGGAGCGTAGTTTTCCCGCACTCGCTCCGCCCGACTAAAATCATTTTTTTCATTCAAACTACCGTCAGGTCCGTGTCACCGCACAAACCGTAAATCCAAGATATTCAATCAGATAATCACAGATCGCCTGTATTGCCTCCTCGACGGCTGACACAGATCCGGTGAAGATCAGCGTGCCGCTGAAACGGTCGATAAATCCCAGCTCGATATCTGCCTTTTTGATCGCCAGATCACCCGCAATCACCGCGATCTCCGCAGGGCTCATGCTGAGGATGCCGATTGCCGTCCGCTGATAATCGATGTCCGGGTCAAGACCCAGCTTTTTATATACGATCGGGTCCGGGCTCGCGATAATATGTGCCAGTGTGACCTGTTTGCCGGGCACCAGTTCCTGAACGATGCGCATTTTTCCTTCCTGTGAAGGAGGTAATTGAAATTCCATACGACCTCTCCTTACTCTATTCGGTATGTATATAGTGTACGACAAAAAACCACATAAATCAAGCATTATTTTTTGGTTGTTACCGTCTGATTTGTGTTGTTTTTGTTTGTTTTTGCCGTCAGTTGCCTTTGTTTTTGCTTTTTACTTTCTTGTGCCAGCGGCTAAAAATACTTGCCGTTTTTAGGCGAAACAGTTATAATATTAAGTAGCTGTTATTACATATTAAAAATATTATTCAGATGCGGGGATGACTGGATGCGTTTTATTAGTATCAATGATGTGACACCTGGTATGGTGATCGTGAAAAATCTATATGACGAGGATGGGCGCAAGCTGCTCGGCAGAAATAAAAAGCTGACCGCCCCGCTCATTGAGAAGATCCGTTATCTGGGCTATCCGGGCGTATATATCTATGACTGTTATTCGGAATATGAAGAGCTCGCCGAGATTATTGATGATGACGAGCGGATGCGGATGCTGCGCACACTCCGCGAACAGAACCTCGACCAGATCTTCTTTTTATCAAACAAGATCGTCGATGACCTGCTCGATCTCAAGGAGATCCAACTGGATTTCAATACGCTGCGCCACTATCACAACTCAACCTATGAGCACTCTTTAAATGTTGCGATCGCTGCCGTTGCCTGCGGCATCGGTCTGAAGCTGGGAAATGAGCATCTACGTGAACTGGCGCTTGCCGCCCTGTTCCACGACATCGGGAAGGAATGCATTCCCCTTGCGATCTTGGACAAGCCGGGGCCTCTCGACGCGAATGAGCGCGCAATTATCAACTGCCATCCGCAGTTTGGCTATGAAATGGTAAAGGCACGGCCGGAATTTCCGCACACTGTGTGCCTGTCGATCTTACAGCACCACGAAAACGATGATGGCAGCGGCTATCCATCCGGACTCAGCAAAGAGCATATCATGCTCTATGCCCGCATCATCCATGTGGCGGATGTGTTCGACGCGCTGCTGTCCAAGCGCGCATACAAGGAAGAATACAGTGCACTCGAAACGATTGAGTATCTGATGGCGAATTGTGACCACATGTTCAGCTACCCGGTTGTAACGACATTCCTCAATTACATTACCGTTTATCCGGTCGGTGTGACCGTCACACTCTCCACCGGAGAGAAAGCTCATGTCATCAAAAACCGCAGCGAATTTCCGCTGCGTCCGGTAGTGATGACCGAGGACGGCAGAACGCTTGATCTCGCACTCGACCACAACTATCTGAACATAACGATTTTAGGAAACAAGCCCGCATGCTTTTAAGCATACGGGCTTTCCATATGGATTGTTTTTGATCGTTTTTATGCCTCGCCGCAGCTCATCGCAGCCATTTTCTCCAATACCTGTGCCGCTTTTCCGCTGTCGATCGATTCCTTTGCTTTTTCGATACCATCCTTGATCGAATCTGCCAGTCCGCCGATATAGAGCGTTGCTCCGGCATTGAGCAGTACCACATCACGTTTTGCCCCGCGCTCGCTGCCGTTTAAGATTGCGCGTGTGATCTGCGCATTTTCCGCACCTTCGCCGCCGCGCAGATCATCGAGTGTGCAGCGTGTCAGTCCCACTTCTTCGGGCTGAAGCTCAAATACTGTCACATTCCCATCCTTGATCTCTGCGACTATCGTAGCGCCCGCAAGGTTGAACTCGTCAATATGATTGTCTCCGCTCACGACAAACCCGCGCTCCACGCCGAGCTGTGCCATGACCTTTGCGATCGTCTCCGCCATCGCGGGATCATACACACCAACGACCATCTTTTTGGCTCTGGAAGGATTTGACAACGGTCCTAAAATATTGAATACGGTACGGATGCCGAGCGCTTTGCGCACGGGACCGACATATTTCATGCAGGGATTAAAGTGCGGTGCCATCATAAATCCAACGCCTGCCTCCTCCACACATTTCTGTACAACGTCTGGATCTGCCCCGATATTGACTCCGAGCGCTTCAAGGACATCTGCCGCTCCGGATTTGCTCGAGATCGAACGGTTTCCGTGCTTTGCCACCGGAAGCCCGGCTCCCGCTGCCACGAATGCGGAGGTTGTGGAAATATTAAAGGAATAGGTACAGTCACCGCCTGTTCCGACCAGATCTACATAGTTTTCACACTTCGGTGAGATCGTGTTTGCCTTGCTGCGCAGTACTGATGCAAAGCCTAAGATCTCATCGACTGTCTCACCTTTCATCCGAAGTGCGGTCAGCAGTCCCGCGATCTCGATCTCACTCGCCTGCCCGCTCAGAATCAGCTCTGCGACGCGCGTTGCTTCCTCTCTTGTCAAGTCCTTTCCGTCTACGACGGCTGCGATTGCTGTTTTCATATTCGTTTCCTCCCTGTCTGTATTATAATGCCTTTAATTCCTGTTTAAACGTGCTGCAATACTCCGCTGCTGCCTCCGGTGCGAAATCATGCTCCCGCAGCAGCCTGATAAAATGCGATCCGACGATCGCGCCGTCGATATGCTCCTTCATCGGTGCGATGTTTGCCGCCTGTGTGATACCAAAGCCCATCATAACCGGAATACTGCTCTGGCGTTTTACATCTGCGAGATAATTGCAGATTTCTCTGTGGAAGGTTCCCGACTGTCCGGTCACGCCCATCGATGATACACAATAGACAAATCCGCGCGCGCCGTCGAGAATCTGCGGAATACGTCCCGCTGATACGGGGCTGACAAGCTGGATCAGAATTGTCTCGTCCTGCCCCTCGAGACACGCCCGTATCTCCTCCTGCTCCTCCAGCGGCAGATCCGGAATAATCAGTCCGTCCACGCCCGCCGTACGGCATTTTTCCACAAATGCCGGTACGCCGTAGTGACAGATCGTATTGTAATAGAGCATAAATACAAACGGCAGCTCACAGCCGTCCGCGCGCAGCTGCTCGACTGCGGTAAAGCACTTCCGAATGTTCGTGCCTCCTAAAATCGATTCATAGCTCGCCTGCTGGATCACCGGACCGTCTGCGATCGGATCGGAAAACGGTACGCCGATCTCTACGATATCCGTTCCCGCTGCCTCCTGCGCCCGGATGATTGCTTTTGTCTGCTCCATATCGGGCAGCCCTGCCGTCAGATAGGTAATAAATGCCTTTTCGTTCTTCTCCTTTAACTGTGCCAGTTTTTCTTCAATTCTGTTTCTACTCATTTTTATTCACCTCACGCCTTTTCTCCAAACCTGTTCCTGCCGGTTCTAATTCAGATAGCCCTTTCCTGACAGATAGTCGGAAATCGTATTCACATCCTTGTCACCTCGTCCGGACAGACATACGATCATGCTCTGATCCGGTGTCATCTCCTGTGCCAGCTTGCACGCATAAGCAACTGCGTGTGCACTCTCAATCGCCGGAATAATCCCCTCGAGTTTACATAACTCCAGCAGTGCATTCATCGCCTCCACATCGGTGATCGATACATAGGCGGCTCTGCCGCTGTCGCGCAGATATGCGTGCTCCGGTCCGACACCCGGATAATCAAGTCCTGCCGAGATCGAATGTGCGAGCTGTACGTTTCCGTCGTCATCCTGTAATAAATAAGATTTCATGCCGTGCAGCACGCCGGGCTTTCCGAGTGCCATCGCACTCGCATGTTTTCCGGTTTCAATACCGAGTCCTGCTGCCTCCACACCGATCAGCTTCACATCCTTTTCATCAATAAAATCAGCAAACATGCCGATCGAATTTGAGCCGCCTCCGACACATGCCATGACGACATCCGGCAGACCTCCCTCCTGCTCCGCGAACTGGCGCTTTGCCTCCCTGCTGATACAGCTCTGGAACTCCTTGACCATCTTCGGATACGGATACGGTCCGACAGCGGAGCCTATAATATAGAAAGTATCCTCTGCGGTCTTTGCCCATGTACGGATTGCCTCGTTGGTCGCATCCTTCAACGTATTGCTGCCGGAATGCACCGGAACAACGGTCGCCCCAAGCATTTCCATACGCATCACGTTCAGTCTCTGGCGCTCAATATCTTCTGTACCCATATAGACCGTACATTCCATATTAAATAAAGCTGCGCCTGTAGCGGTCGCCACGCCGTGCTGTCCGGCTCCGGTCTCTGCAATGACCTTCGTCTTTCCCATGCGTTTTGCGAGCAGGATCTGTCCGAGCACGTTGTTGATCTTGTGTGCGCCGGTGTGGTTTAAATCCTCCCTCTTGAGATAGATCTTTGTGCCGTACTTTTCAGACAGGCGCTCCGCAAAATACAGCGGTGTCTCGCGTCCGACATACTGTTTCATATAATAATCATATTCCTTTAAAAATTCAGGATCGTGGATCGCCTCCTCAAATGCTTCGTCCACCTCTGCCAGTGTATTCATCAGCGACTCAGATACGAACTGTCCGCCATACGCTCCGTAATATGCTTTTTCATTCTTCATGATTCTCTTTTCACCTTTCCGATAAATTTTTTAATTTTTTCTTCGTCCTTGCCACTGCCATAGTCCCGCTCCACGCCGGAGCTGACATCTACGACATCCGGTTGGAATAACGCGATTCCTTCCGCTATATTGTCCTCGTTCAAACCACCCGCCAGCACCAGTTTTTTTGTCCCGAACAGTGTCCGGATCTGTGCCGCACTCTGTGCGTTCCAGTCAAACGTCTGCCCGCCTCCGTAGGAAATGCCATCGAGTACATACGCCTCGATCCGTTCCTCCTCCAGCCGCACACGTTCTTCCTGTTCCTCCTGCGGCTCGTCCGTCTGTTTTTCTGCATCCGCCAGCGTCTGTATATTAAATGCCCGCCAGATCGGTATCCTGCACTCCCGCAAAACCTCCAGCGATAAACTGCCATGTACCTGTAAAATATCAAAGCCGCCGATCTCGATCATCCGCAGCTGCTGCGGCGTGGGATCGACCGTGACTGCCACCGCCTGTATTCCCGGATACAGGCTTCGCCGGATCATCGCCGCATCGCTGATATTTACATGCCTGCGGCTTTTTTCATAAAATACAAATCCCGCATAATCTGCCTGCGCCGCGTTCAGGTACTCTGCCTCCTGCCTTGTCGTGATCCCGCAGATCTTGATTTCTGGAATCTGTTGTATGCTCTGCTCCATCCGTCCTGCCTCCTATAATGATTTCCAGTGTGCCGCGAGCTGCCGCGGGTCGTCTGCCTCCATCAGCGCGCGCCCGATCAGAAACGCATCCACTCGCTGTGTCTTTAGCAGCCGGATGTCATCATCCGTGAGGATTCCGCTCTCCGCGACAAAGCATTTTTCCGGCGGCACCATCGGCCGCAGGCGCACCGTATTGTCAAGCGAGATGGTAAAATCCTTTAAATTGCGGTTGTTTACACCGATGATCTTAGCGTCCAGCTTTAATGCCCGCTCCATCTCCGCCTCATCGTGCGTCTCGACCAGCGCATCCATGCCCAGCTCGTATGCAAGTGCATAAAAATCCCGCATCTGCACATCATCGAGAATCGCCGCGATCAGAAGGATCGCATCCGCACCGATCGCTTTTGCCTCATAGAACTGATACTCGTCGATCATGAAGTCCTTGCGGATCATCGGAAGCGCCGTCTTTGTGCGGATGTCCGCAAAATCATCGACACTGCCGTGAAAATGATCCTGCTCGGTCAGACACGAGATCGCATCCACCGATGCGCTGTAATCCGCAATGCGTGTATCTAAAGAAACCTTGCTCGTGATCGCCCCGAGACTCGGCGATGCCTTTTTAAACTCGCCGATGATCGAGATGCCATCGCGTTTCAGGTGATCGAAAAAGCTGCGTCCACCCGCTGCCGTTTCCTCCGCACGCCTGCGCATCGCCGCCGGATCGATCTGTTTTTTCTGTTCCTCTAAGCGTCCTTTTTTATCTGCTACGATCTCATCCAAAATCATGTCATATCACTCCGTTCACAAAATTTTCTATCATTCGTTTTCCGTGCTCCGTATAGATCGATTCGGGGTGGAACTGCAGGCCCACGACCGGATAGTCCTTGTGGCGCATCGCCATGATCTCACCGTCTCGCGTGCGTGCCAGCACGTTCAGGCACTCCGGCAGATCCTGCGACTGTACCGCCAGTGAATGGTATCTGGCTACCCTGATCGGTGTATCGATGCCGGTAAAAATACTCGTTCTATCATGCTCGATCAGCGACTGCTTGCCATGAAACAGCTCCTTTGCGTAGGATACCGTTCCGCCCAGCGCCTGCCCGATACACTGATGTCCGAGACAGATACCAAGGATCGGCAGCTTGTCGTAAAAGTTTCGGACAACCTCCATACAGATGCCCGCCTCATCCGGATTTTTCGGTCCGGGCGATAACACGATGCCGTCCGGTTTCATCTGGCGGATCTCCTCAATCGTGATTTTGTCATTGCGCACGACCCTGACATCGTCGGAAAAAATTCCGAGATACTGATACAGGTTGTAAGTAAATGAATCGTAGTTGTCTATCAGTAAAATCATAAGTTTTCCTCCTCTACCAGTGTCTTTGCGAGTGCCATCACCTTATTGCAGCATTCCTTATATTCGTTTTCCGGTACGGAATCTGCGACAATGCCTGCGCCTGCCTGCAAATACACCCGGTTTCCTTTTTTGACCATCGTACGGATCGTGATACAAAAATCCATGTTTCCGCCAAAATCGATATATCCGGTCGCTCCGCCGTAGAGTCCCCTGCGCTCACTTTCGAGTTCGTCGATGATCTCCATCGCACGGATCTTCGGCGCTCCGCTGAGTGTGCCTGCCGGAAGGAAGCTTGATACGAGATCTAACGGATGGAACGTGCCTTTTTTCCGGCCCTCTACCATCGATACAATGTGCATCACATGGGAATAATTCTGGACCTCCATAAACCGCGTCACCTTTACCGTACCGAATTCGCTGATCCGTCCCATATCGTTCCGCGCCAGATCGACGAGCATCACGTGCTCCGCACGCTCCTTCTCATCCTGCAACAGCTCATCCTTGAGCAGTGCGTCCTCCTGTGCATCCGCGCCTCTCGGCCGCGTGCCTGCGATCGGACAGGTGTATACGTGATCTCCCTGCTGCTTGACGATCATTTCCGGCGAGCTGCCGATCACTTCAAACGCTCCGTAATTGAAATAGTACAGATACGGTGAGGGGTTCAGCTCCCTCAGCTCCTTGTACAGTTCAAAGCCCTCCTGTCCGGTCTCGATTGTCCAGCGCTGGGAAAGCACGGTCTGGAACACATGCCCCTCACGGATGTAATGCTTGATCCGCTCTACCTTTTCGCTGTACGCCTCGAGTGTATCGGACTGTGCGACGATCTTTCCGTCGTGGCATAAGTTCTTTCTGATGGGCTCGTTTCCGGCGCTGCGGCAGATCTTTATCATTTCCTCGATCTGCCCCTGTGCCTGCTGCTGTCCGTCCGCGTCATCTGCCGCGAGCACGATCGCTGTCAGCGTCTCAGCAACATGATCGACGAGCACAAACCGTGTCATCAGCATCATCTGGATCGTCTCTATGCCGATCGTGTCAGGGTTCGCATCCGGTAACTGCTCCGTATATCTGACAAAGTCATAACCGAGATTGCCGACAAGCCCTCCGGTAAAGGCGAGCTCGTTGTGATCCTTGCGGATCTCAAAGCTGCTGTAGTATTCCTTTAACAGTTCACACGGATTGCCGGGAAATACCTTTCTCGTGCCATCCGCACAGGTAATCACGAGCGACTGTCCCTCCGATGTGATGATCTCGTCCGGCTCCGGTCCGAAAAACGTGTACCGGTCATAGTCCTTGTCGTAGGATTCCAGCAAAAATCCTTTTTTCGTTCCGACCAGCTTTTCATACATATTGATCGGGGTCTCGTTTACGATGCTCACCGTCTTTTTATACAGTCGTAAAATCCGCTTTTCCATATTTCACATGCTCCCTTCAAAATTAAATTTCGGAATTGCGCCCCGGCAAGATATCCTTCCTTTCCGCAAGGTGCGCATAAAAAAATCCCTGACGCATTATTTTCTGCGTCAGGGACGATCAGCTTACCGTGGTGCCACCCTGTTTCAAAAGACTTATGACGGTTTTAAAAAAGAAAAAGCTGATATTCCAATCGGAATATCAGCCACCAATTCATTCGTCTTTTCTCTACCGATACGAGGAGAAACCTCCTGATATCTACCCTCTGTAACGTGAGGACACGGCATCCGCTACTGACTTTTACGAACTTGTAAAGTCTTTCACTTTGCATCTCACAAATCCATTCCCGAAAAACTATCTCGCCGTTTCTCACCATCCCGGCTCTCTGTGCAGAATCGAATCACGGTACTCCTTTTGGTCATCGATTTTGGCTTTGTTTTTGATTACATTTAGGTTACTACTACGTTCCCGATTTGTCAATCACTAATTTTAAAAATTTTCAAAACCTAATTTTCTAAGCTATGTATTCTCCGGTCTGCTCACAATGATCGAACGGCAGTTACACAATGCCAGCAGCAGCGACACAACGACAATCGATGTCCGGTTCGCCACCACACCCGTCATATGCGCATCCACC
>CALBJL010000161.1 GCA_937893485.1 uncultured bacterium
GTGCGAGCTTGCAGACAGAGCCAGCGGTACTTGGCAAAACAAAGCGAGACACCGCCGGGCAACCGGAGCAGCCTGATCGGGATACTGCTGTGACCGCAGCCGCCAGCCCATATCGATAAAATAATTTTGCAATCACCTTTTACATCTTCATAATATTTTCCACAAACCCGGTATCTGCCTCTCCTGCCGCAAACACCGGATGCTTCATAATCTGATACTGGAAATCCAGATTGGTCTCGACACCGAGAATCACCATCTCATCGAGCGCACTCGACATCTTACGCAATGCCGATGCGCGGTCGGGTGCGTGAACGATCACCTTTGCGATCATCGAATCATACTCGCTCGGTATCCGGTAACCGGTATACAGTGCCGTATCGACCCGCACACCATTTCCGGCGGGCAGATGCATATGGGACACAACGCCGGGACTCGGCATAAAGTTTTTCGAGGGGATCTCCGCGTTGATCCGGCACTCGATCGCATGTCCGCGAATCGTCACATCCTCCTGTGTAAAGCTCAGCACATCGCCCTGCGCCACACGGATCTGCTCAATGATGAGATCCGTTCCGGTCACCATCTCCGTCACGCCGTGCTCAACCTGAATACGTGTATTCATCTCCATAAAATAGAATCCGCCCTTGGGATCTACGATAAACTCAATCGTTCCGGCATTCGTGTAGCCGACCGTCTTTGCAGCCAGTATCGCGTACTCATTCATTTTCTGCCTTGTATGCGCGTCGATCGCCGGAGACGGCGATTCCTCGATCAGCTTCTGGTGGTTTCGCTGTACCGAACAGTCACGTTCACCGAGCGCCACGATATTTCCATGCGTGTCCGCCATGATCTGGATCTCAACATGTCTCGGATTGATGACAAAACGCTCAATGTACATCGTATCATCCCCGAACGCATTCGCGGATTCCTGCTGCGCGATATTAAACTGGAACTCAAACTCATCTGCCGATTCCGCGACACGCATGCCCTTTCCTCCGCCGCCGGAGGATGCCTTGATCATGACCGGGAAACCGATGTCTTTCGCCAGCTCCAAGCCTGCCTTTGCATCATAGACCGGTTCCTTCGTTCCCGGTACGACCGGCACGCCCGCATCCATCATCGTTGCACGCGCCTGTGATTTATTTCCCATCTTGTCGATCACATCCGCTGCCGGCCCGATAAAGGTCAGTCCGTACTCCTCACATTTACGCACAAATTCACTGTTTTCCGAGAGAAAACCAAAGCCTGGATGAACCGCATCCGCGCCGACCTTGACCGCCGCCATAATGATGCGCTCCATATTCAGATAGCTGTTCCGCGCCGGACCCTCACCGATGCACACACGCTGATCCGCGAGCTGCACATGAAGGCTCTTTTCATCCTCCCTGGAATAGACGGCAACACTGCGGATACCCATATTCCGGCAGGCGCGGATGATGCGGACGGCGATCTCACCGCGATTGGCAATCAATACTTTACTGATCAATGCTCACCGCTCCCTTCTACACACGCTTTACACGGAATAAAGGCTGTCCATATTCCACCTTCTGTTCATTGCTCACGAGCACTGCCTCAATCTCGCAGTCAAACTCACTCTGGATCTCGTTCATGAGCTTCATCGCCTCCAGAATACATACGGTCTGTCCGTTTTTCACATGATCGCCGACCTTTACGAATGCCGGTGCATCCGGTGCCGGAGCGGAATAAAACGTGCCGACGATCGGCGAAGTGATGAGAAGTGCCTCGTCCTCTTCCTCTGTGGGCGCTGCGGCGGCAGTCTCAGATGCTGCGGCTGCGGGTGCAGCGGGCACTGCGGATACCGCACCGATCACAGGCGGATGCTCCAGCTTGCTCATCGTGATCTTCACTTCCGCATCTTTATATGAAAATTCGGTCAATGACGACTGTTCTACGATTCCTATCAGTTTTTCGATCTGTTCTACATTCATGTTATTTTCCTCCTATTCAAACAGCTTGCTCACGCGCTTTGCCACAAGACGGCAGTCTAGCACTTCCCTGCACGGCACATGGATCTCACTGCGCATCCTTTCATATTCCTTTTCCTCTTCCCGGTACAGCTTCTGCGCCTCCTCCACAGAGATCGCGGTAAAATGAATCCGATGATCCGTCTTGCGCTGTACGAGCTTTGGAATATCTACTGATGCGACGGTCGCCAGCTTCGGATAGCCTCCGGTCGTCTGGCGGTCAGACAACAGGACGATCGGTTTTCCGTGGCTCGGCACCTGTACCGAACCGTACGCAATGCCGTCCGAGATCATATCCGTCCTATCCTTCGGTGCGATAAACGGCCCCTCCAGACGACAGCCCATCCGGTCAAAATCACTCGTCACCGTATATTCCTCCGTCAGAAATGTCTCAATGCCCTGCCTGCTGAAACGATCGTCCTGCGGTCCGAGCACGACGCGCAGCGTCTCCGACTCCGCAGAAAAATCATCTGGCTTTAGTTTTCTTGATAAAAAGTACGGCAGATATCTGCGCTTGATGCGGAAACCGATATAATCCTCATCCTTTAATTTGCGCCCCTTAAAGCCTCCGATCCGGCTCTTTAAATTCGTGCAGCGGCTGCCCATCACAACCGGGATATCCAGATAGCTTGAAAACGCAATGTAGCCCCGGCTGCCGGTGCGTGCACTGCCAAATTTTAAAATATCGCCACGGTTCACATAGACCGCCTCATACGAAGGTACCGGCTCGCCGTTTAATGTCGGTGAAAAATCGCCTCCGGTGATCGCAATGATCGTCTCGGAAGTAAACTGCAGCGTCGGCCCGATCAGTGTAAATTCCAGCACTGCTTCATTTTCCGGATTGTCCAACAGCAGATTGGCGATCTTGAAGGAACGGACATCCATCGCACCCGCCACGGAAAATCCCTGACTCTGATAGCCGGTCCGCCCAAGATCCTGAACCGTCGTCAGCATACCTGCCTTTAATACGCGAATACCCATGCTGCCTTACACCTCCCCTTCTACGATGCGCACCTGATACGTGCCCTGCGCCACTTCCGACTGAATGCGCTCATACTCGTCCCGGTCGATCGGGACAAACCGGATATAATCTCCTGCCTCTACGAGAATCGGGATCTCTCGCTCCGGATCATATGTCTTGACCGGAGTCATACCCATGAGCTGCCAGCCGCCGGGCGAATCCATCGGATAGATACCGGTCTGCGATCCGCCGATACCGACACTGCCTGCCGGAATGCGAATACGCGGATTTGCCAGCCGTGGTGTGTGAATCCGCTCGTCAAGCCCGCCCAGATAGGTAAATCCGGGTAAAAATCCAAGCATATAAATCAGGTAGTCCGAAGAGCTGTGAATGTCGATCACTTCCTGCTCGGTCAGCCCCGCATGTCCGGCGATCGTCGCGAGATCCGGTCCGAGCTCGCCGCCGTAGCATACCGGAATCTCATAGATTTTCTTTTTTCTGGCTCCCGCCGCGATCTCGACGGAAAGAATCTTCTCCATCCGCCTGCGCATCTCTCCATATAAGATCACGCGCGGATCATAATTGATCAGCAGGGAACAAAATGCCGGAATCAGATCAACGACACCTTCGATGTGCTGCTCCTTCATCAGCTGCACCGTGGCAGCGATGCGCGCATTGATCTCCGGATCAATCGCATTTCCGAACTGAAGCAGCAGCGAACTGTCACCCGCTGTAAGGATCTTCACATCCTGCATGATAACCACTCCTTTTCTGTTTATATTGAAAAAAGGTGCAATCAGTCACAAAATGATCGCACCTTTCCACGCTTTTTCTTAGAATAAACCGCCTAATTTTGTCACGAATGTTGTCACACCCATATATGCAGATAATACAACGACGATCGCACCCAGAATCGTGAGCACAACCGGATGCTTGTAGTCTGCACCCATAATTGATTTTTTATAAGCAGCTATGAGGCAGATGCCGAGCGTGATCGGAAGAATCAGTCCGTTAAATGCGCCTGCCAGAACTAAAAGCACTGCCGGATTGCCGAGAACGAGCATGATCAGTGTAGATACTGCGATAAACGCGATGATCACATAGTTCTCGTTATCCTCAATCTTCTTGTTAAATGTCTTTAAGAAAGAAACGGATGTATATGCCGCACCGATGATTGAAGTGATCGCTGCACATAACAGCACGAGTCCCGCGAAACGATAACCGATCTGTCCGGCACCCTGCAGGAATGCATCTGCAGCAGGGTTATCCGCGTTGAGCTCCACACCCTTGACTACTACGCCGAGCACCGCTAAGAATAACAGGATACGGACAAGTGTCGCGATGAAAATACCCATGACAGAGCTCTTGGTGATCTCCTTCTGATTCTCTTTTCCAGTAATGCCCGCATCAATCAAACGGTGTGCACCTGCGAATGTGATATATCCGCCGACCGTACCACCCATCAGTGTCAGAATTGCTGGGAACAGTGTCGTTACACCGGTCTCCGGTGCAAATGTATTTTTCAGTGCATCTCCCAGTGGGGGCTGTACGACAAAAATCACGATTAAGATCACAACGATCATGATACCGCCGAGTACCTTTGTCAGCACATCCATCGCCGCCTTTGCATTTTTCAGCAGGAATACGACGATCGCCAGACCACCGGCAAGAATATATCCAAGCCATGTCGGGATACCAAGCAGCGTATTGAAGCCGAGCGCGCCTCCGCCGACATTACCAATGTTGAATACCAGACCGCCGAGTACAATCATAAATGAAACAAAATAGCCGAGTCCGGGGAGCAGCTTGTTCGCTACATCCTGTCCTCTAAGTCCTGTTGTGCACAATACACGCCAGATATTTAACTGTGCGATTGCAGACAAAATAATAGAAACGAGAATAACAAAGCCAAAGCTCGCCTGATACTGACCGGTAAAGGTCGCTGTCTGTGTCAAAAACCCGGGTCCAATTGCAGACGTCGCCATCAAAAATGCTGCTCCGAGCAGCGCACCGCCACCTTTTTTCTTTTTTTCCATAACTTTATCCTCCTTGACCTATAATAGTTCTATTTTAACCTTTCTATGCAGATTCGTCAAACAAAAGAATCCGATAAACTTATTTTTCAGTCTTTTTCGGCTCATACCACATGCGGCTGCGTCTTTGATGAATGACCAGCGCAAGCAGCACCAGTACGACTGCCACGGTAAATGCCCACACCGCAGGCGGGACATCCGCAATATGGAAACAGCGGATATTGATCCACATCTGGTTAATATTTTTCGTCTCAGTCTCATCAAAATAGCCCATAACTGCCGTCCGTCCGATGATCTCCTGCGACGGATACTGTGTATAGAGCTGTCTGCCGACCTGCTCGTCTGAGGTGTATACAATATAGTCCTCATCCGCATTATCACCGGAGAAGAAATAGCCGAGTGGATAAGCAACCGGATCTGCCTCATCCTCCTCTGCGCCGTAGCACCAGTCCAGATAAGAAAAGACCGTATCATCGTCTCCGCCTGCGATCGCGGACGTATAACCGATATAGTACATATTGCGCACCGCATTGTCAGGGCGTGACAGGAAGTTGACAAACGCCTCTGCCGCTGCCTGCTTTTTCGCGTCACCCGCGATGCCCTTCTTTAACATCATCCAGCCGTCAAACCAGAGGTTGGAGCATTCCTTCGGTACCGCATAGGAGAGATACACACCATCCTCCTCTGCCTGATCCATCGCATAGACCGCATCACCCGACCACTGATAGTTCGCCACGATCTTGCCTGTGACCATATCTGCTTTTCCGCTGTCTGTCTCTAATGCATAGATATTCCCCATTATATGCTGCAGCAGGCGCTCTACCTCGGCGATCGTCTCCGGTGATACATCATTCATGATCTGTGTCAGCTTTTCCTGATAATCTGGGTCATTTAAAAATTCTTCGGTGGTCAGCTCGTTCGCACGCAGATAACCGAGCCCTGCAAAATAAGTATCCCGCACATTATCCTTGAGTGTCAGCTGGCGGTAAAACTTCGGATTATCAAACACCGCCCAGGTCGATGCCTCTTCCTCCGTCATCACTTCCGGATTGTACAGCACGCCGGTCGTTCCCCACATGTAGCATGCCGCATAGCGGTTCCACGCCTCGCCGCCGATCTCATTTTTTGCAAATACATCTGCGATATATGGCGAAACACCGCGGACATAGTAGTTGTTTTCATCGTTTTCATCAAAAAAGTGTTCCGAGAACGGCTCAGCCATGCCCTCCGACATGAGCTTCATCAGCATATAATCAGACGGACAGACCAGATCGTAGGTATCTCCGAGTGTCAGCTGATTATACAGATCCTCGTTCGTTCCAAAGCACGAATACTCGACGCGCACCCGCTGCCCGGTCGTCTCATAATACCATTGTTCAAAGTCCTCATACATCGGGTTTACACCGAGAATCTCTGCCCCGTTGCCGAGATCAATCAGCTCCTCCTCGTCCCAGTCGCCTAAATCAATATATTCCTCCCAGTTGCACACGCGCAAAACAATTTCATCGTCCGCTGCCTTTGCCGTTGTGGGTGATACAAATAAGCCCGCTGTCACGGCTGTTGCAAACAGTGCCACGGACAGCATCAGCTTCTGCGCCTTTTTCTTCGCCGCCACATTCATGCCGACCACAATCAGTATCACGACTACAAAAATGACAGTAGATAACGCCCACAGCGCAGTTTTAATCTCGGTCTGGGAGCCCTTCGTCGCATTGACGACATACGTGCTGATCGTATCAAACGTCGCTGGCTTCGTATAGCTGGCGATAAAATAATCATCAAGTGACAGCGTCAGTGCCAGCGCAAAACCGGATACGATACCGGATGAAATCTGCGGCAGCACAACCTTTGTCAGCGCCTGTGTCGGTGTCGCGCCCAGATCCATTGCCGCCTCGTATAGGCTGGAATCCATCTGCTTTAGTTTCGGAATGACAGACAGATACACAAACGGTGCAGACAGCACCACGTGTCCGACAACGAGCGGTACAAATGTACTTTTATCCAGACCGCACACAACAACCAGTGCGATGCACACTGAAAAACCGGTCACGACATCCGCATTGACGACCGGCACCTCATTGAGTGCCGCAATCGCGCCACCGGCAAGCGGTCTGGAATAAAAACCGCCGATCGCGCCGAGTGTGCCGAGCACCGTCGCAATGACCGCCGAACCGGATGCGAGCGCCAGCGTTCCGAAAATCATGCTCCGCAGCTCCTCATTCTGCACGAGTGTCTGATAATTTCCCATCGAAAATCCACGGATCGCCCCGATCGTTGTGGAAGTCGTAAAGCTGTATACCATCAACACCAGAATCGGCAGATAAATGAGCAGCAGTAAAACAGCTATATAGATGCGGGCAAGATGTTTTTTATTTCCCTTGTTTGTCATAACAGCGCACCTCCTCTGCCTGTATTGTCATCACTGTAACGGTCTGTCACCAGTGTAAATACTAAAATAATCAGCAGCAGGATCAATGCGATCATCGAACCGTTGTGCCAGTCGTAAGCACTGAAATAGCTTCCGATCAGACTACCCATGATATATGTGCTGTTGTAGAGCATATCAAGCACGACATAGTTCGTCATGGACGGCAGAAATACCATCACGACACCGCTGATAATGCCCGGCACGGACAACGGCAGCGTCACCTTTAAAAAGATCTGCACGGGACTCGCACCGAGATCCGCAGCCGCCTCGAGCAGACTGTGGTCTAATTTGCACAGCGTCGTGTACATCGGAAGGATCATAAACGGCAAAAAGTCATACGTCATGCCGACGACCGAATTGAAAAACGGAAAATATGCCAGATTTCCCTCTAATAGTGTCAGAATCTCCTTGAGCGCCGTGATGCGCAGTGTGAAATTGATCCACATCGGCAGCACAAACATGACGACAATCACGTTTTTCTGCTTCCACTCACTCTGAGACAGAATATATGCCACCGGATAGGCGAACAGCAGACACACAACCGTCGTCACAATCGCGATCGCAAAGCTGTAGCAGAGCGTTCCGATCGTATTCGGACTCGTAAAGAATCCAACCAGATTGTCCACGGAAAAGTGTCCCTCTCCGTTTGTAAACGCATAATAAATAATCACAAGCAGCGGCAGCGCCACAAAGCAGGTCAGAAAAAGACCGTAAGGAACCGCCAGCTGCTTTCTGGAAAAATGTAATCCTCTCATTTCTTTCTCTCCTGCTATTTTTTCAGTGTAAATGTCAGCTTATCCGCCGGAATTACAAGGCTGACATAGTCGCCCATGTTCCACAGATCCTCCTCGCTGACGATCAGGTCGATCTCCTCCTCGGTACGCACGACATAACGGTAGTGATCTCCGATATAGATCAGGTTGATAATATGTCCGCAGACAATACCTGCGTTCTCATCATCGCTCATCTCAATATCACGCGGCTTGATCGTAACGATCACCTTGAGCTTTTTATGGTCAATCTCATTTCCATGCGCATCACAGAGTACGCCATTGATCTCCTTTGCGCCCGGAATCAGTGACTTCACATCACAGCTTAACGCGCCGTCCAAAATCGTAAGCTGATAATTCTCATCCACGCCGGACTCGAGCTTGTTCAGCGAGTGCTCCGCCTTCATCAGATGGATGCCCTCCGGCTCTACACACAGACCAACCTGTGCACCGACCTGTGATTTTTTCGTCGTCTGGATCACGATCTCATTTTTGCCGCAAAGCACCGTGATCTCATAGTGTACTCCCTTAAAGATCACACTGATCACTTCTCCCGTGATCATGCCGTCCTCCGGCTTTGTGATCAGAATATCCTCCGGACGGACAACCACATCGACCATCGTTCCGTGCGGCATATCATCCACACACGCAAATTCCGCACCGCAGAAACGCACAGTCAGCGGATCGGTAATGATGCCGTTAAAGATATTACTCTCACCGATAAAATCGGCAACAAATGCATTGTTCGGTTCGTTATAGATGTCCTCGGGTGTACCGACATGCTGGATTCTGCCCTCACTCATAACGACGATCTTGTCGGACATCGTAAGCGCCTCCTCCTGATCATGGGTCACGTAAATAAAGGTGATGCCGAGCTTTTCATGCATTTCCTTGAGCTCTAGCTGCATCTCCTTTCTCATTTTCAGATCAAGCGCACCAAGCGGCTCATCGAGCAGCAGAATCTGCGGCTCATTGACGATCGCACGGGCGATCGCGATACGCTGCTGCTGCCCACCCGAAAGTGTCTGCACCCGACGCATCTCAAAGCCCTCGAGATCTACCATCTCCAGCGCGCGTTTGACCTTCTTTATAATCTCAGCCTTCGGGAGCTTTTTCAGCTTCAGCCCGAACGCAATGTTGTCAAAAATGTTCAAATGGGGAAAAAGGGCATAACGCTGGAACACGGTATTGATCGGTCGCACGTTTGCCGGAAGCCTGGTGATATCTTCACCGTTCAAAAGAATTTCTCCGCCGGTCGGTGCGTCAAAGCCCGCCAGCATACGCAGTGTGGTCGTCTTGCCACAACCTGAGGGTCCCAAAAAGGTAACAAACTCTCCTCTTTTGATGGTCAGGTTAAAATCATCCACCGCTGTAAAACCGTCCTCGAACGTGCGCGACAGATGTTTAAACTCCAAGATGTTTTCAGATACTTTTTCCAATTTAACTATCTCCTCCTCTTGTAAAAATCAGACCCGCTTGGTACTCCGGTCTGTTTCCCGATTAAATGGTAAAAACCATTGGAAGTAGTGTAGCATAAAAAGAGGACGGTGACAATGCATCACCGTCCTTTTTGCAAAAAATAAGGGAGAATATTTCTTACACTTTTTTTAATTAAATACTACGCCTTTACGAAGAATAATATTCGCGTAGATCGCCGTCTCACTCGTCATGATAACGACCTTTGATTTCGCTCTGGTCTTGTCATAGAAATCCCACTTGTTGATCTCCTCAAAGCACTTATCACCACGCTCGTCATGCTTTGCAACGATCTCCTTGTAGGTATCCCAGATCGGTGTCTTGGCATCATCGCCCGGCTCTACTGCCATCAGTGTACAGGGCGGAACCATCACTCCGTTTGCATCCGGGTAAGTATCAAGCGGCATCACCTGGAGGATCGCATCCAGAATCTCAGGCACACCGTGTCCGTCCATGCGGATAACCGGTGTATCGAATGAATGTCCGGGGAAATTGCCATCTCCGATCGTCAATTCATCGGTATGTCCCATCTCAGCCAGAACCTTCAACAGCTCCGGTGATAAAATCGGCGGTATTCCTTTTAACATATGTTTTGTCCTCCTAAATTAGCGAATCGTCTTGTACAAAGGTCCATATGCAGCACATGCACGGAAGTCCTGACCTTCCTTATCTGCTCCGAATGCATTCCATGCGCTCGGACGATATACATCAGCATCAGGAACGTTATGCAGACATACAGGAATACGCAGCATAGATGCCATTGTGATCAGATCAGCACCGATATGTCCGTAGCTGATTGCACCGTGGTTCGCACCCCAGTTGTTCATTACATCATAAGCGGTCTTGAACGGAGATCCGTCAACGCCGTCGGTACGGGGAGCGAACCATGTACAAGGCCATGTATAGTCGGTACGCTTCCATAACTTATCGGAAACCTCCTCGGGCAGATCTACCGTCCAGCCCTCTACGATCTGTAATACAGGTCCGAGGTTCTTTACAATGTTCAGACGGATCATGGTAGCGGGCATCTCTGTCTTTGTCTCGAAACGTGCAGAATATCCGGCTCCACGGAAGTATCCGTTATCAGCAGGGCACCACTCAACCGCATCCATCATCTTCTCGATATCGGAATCTGTGACATCAAACCACTTCTTCATGACAGGCTTACCGTCCGCATCGGTACATACGCCGGAAGCGTCCAGACAGCATGATCCGGAGTTGATCAGATGGATAAATCCGTCTGCCTCTTTTGCCTTGCCCTCAATATCATATCCGGTCACACGCTTAACAGCGTCTCCTGACCAGTAGGTACGGACATCTGCAAACATCTGTGCACGGTTGGTCAGCAGGTTCATGAACATCATGCCGGCACCGTTTAAGGTATCGTTCTCAGTAGCTAATGTAAACGGCTCTCTCGCTCCGTTCCAGTCAAAGGATGTATTTAAGATTGCCTCAGGGAAATCACAGTTCGGCCAATGATCGGTCCACTGTCTCTGACCCTGAAAACCACCACAGATCGCATTGTGTCCGACAGACTCCTCGCCGCATCCTTCCGGAAGGTTCGGATTGCCCTGGTACAGATCCTCGATGATGACTGCCATCTTTGCGGTGAACTCCCAGTCTTTTTCCTTCTGCTCGTCAGACTTCTTAACGAAATCAGGGTTCTTGTCAAAGCCCTGCTTTGCATATTTCTTGATCCATGCGAGTGCCTTCTGGTACTCATCCTCATTGTAGATATGCTCTTCCATACGACGGAGGATCTCTACCTCATCGACAGACTCTACACGCATGCCAAGGTACTCCTCGAAGAAGTCATGGTTGATGATAGATCCGCCGATACCCATACACTGGGAACCAATCTGTAAGTAAGACTTATCTCTCATGGTAGCTGCTGCGACTGCTGCACGTCCGAAACGGAGTAACTTCTCTGTAACGTCAGCGGGGATCGTAGCGTCGTCTGCCTCCTGAACATCCTTGCCGTAAATACCGAATGCAGGAAGTCCCTTCTGTGTATAAGTAGCAAGCACGGATGCAAGGTAAACAGCTCCAGGTCTCTCGGTAGCATTCAGTCCCCATACGCCCTTGATCGTCAGCGGGTTCATATCCATGGTCTCTGCGCCGTAGCACCAGCAGGGTGTTACAGATAATGTGATCGCTACACCTTCCTTGCGGAACTTTGCCTCACAGGCTGCTGCCTCAGCAACACGACCGATCGTTGTATCTGCAATGATAACCTTTACCGGCTCACCGTTGGAATAACGTAAATTCTCCTCATATAATTTCTGAACAGCCTTAGCCATTCCCATTGTCTGATCTTCCAGAGACTCACGTACCTTTAAGGGACCTCTTCTACCGTCAATGCAGGGTCTGATTCCGATAACCGGATAATCACCAATGTATCTGTTCTTTGCCATTTTTCATGTCCTCCTTATATGTGCTATGTGCGCGAACCGTTTCGCGCTTCTGATATTTACATTATAGCGGTTTTTATCTGCCTTTTCTTGCGGAATAATGAAAAAAAATATGACAATATTCACCTGTTTATTTTGATGTCTGATGCTCACAACACATGGAAAATCTTCATTTGTATGCCCCTCAGGCATCCAGTTTTCCGGTTGTCTGCGCATAAGCGTACAATTCACTGTTCGCCTGCTCGAAACTGCCGAAATGCTTTCTGGTGCAGATCACCGTCTGACAGGCATCCATCAGCGCCTTTGCCCGCTCAAGACATGCATCTGGAACCGGCTCAAACGCCTCCGCTTCTACGACCTCTGCCGCCAGTGCATGTGCGACCGGAGCATCCAGATCATTCTCATATAAAATGCCTGTGACAAACGGGATTCCCCTACGCTGCAGCGTGCGGTAAACCTCCCTGCCGCTGCCGTCTCCACCGATCACAAATACCTGCGGCTCTCCCTGTGGTGCTGCCAGCTCCAGCCCGTCCGTCTGCTCATCGTAGCTGCCTGTCGTGATGTCAAACAGCTCTGCGACCGTTCCCGGGCGAAAAATCTCCTCCGGTGTCCCGAACCGGTATGCCCTGCCCTCCCGGATACACAACATCTGATCCGACACACGCCTTGCCAGCTCCAGCTCATGCAATGACAGGATCACCGCCATTTTTTTGCATTTGCATAATTGCTGCAAAATCGATAAAAACTCCAGCTTGTAGCGGATATCCAGATACGAGGTCGGCTCGTCGAGGATGAGAAGCTCCGGTTCCTGCGCGATCGCGCGCGCCAGCAGCACGCGCTGCTTCTGCCCATCGCTGATCTGTGTAAACAGCCTGTTCCCAAGCTCCGATACGCGCACGAGCTCCATCGCCTCGCGCACAACCTCATGATCGCGTGACGACAAAATACCAAATCGTCCGGTATACGGATAGCGTCCGGTCTCCACGACCTGTTCACAGGTCAAAAGCTCCGCCCGCAGCCGCTCGGTCAGCAGCACCGACATCTGTCTGGCACACTGTTCCCGCGAAAGCTGCGTCAGCTCCTGTTCATCCAGACAGATCACGCCGCCCATCGGCTTTAGCTGCCCCGCAATGCTTTTTAACAGCGTCGATTTGCCTGCGCCGTTCGGCCCGATCAGCGTGAGGATCTCTCCGCGCCCGACGGCAATCGTTACATTTTTTACAATCGGTGTCCGCTCATAACCGACACACAGCTCTGTCGTGAAAAAATAAGACCGGTTCACTGCACTTCCCTCTTTCTGCTCATCATCACCCACAGCACGACCGGTGCACCGAACACCGCCGTAACGGTGCTGATGCTCAGCTCCGTCGGTGCAAACATCGTCCGCGCGATCAGGTCACACAGCAGGCAGAACACACTGCCGCCCAAAAAGCATGCCGGAATCATCAGAATCGGACGGTTACTGCGGAATAAATATTTGATCAACTGCGGCACAGCGATCCCGACAAACGAGATCGGTCCCGCATAGGCAACCACGCACGCCGATAATACGCTCGACAGCAGGATCAGCCCCACGCGCAGCGTCCGGATATTCACGCCAAGGCTCTGCGCATAGCTCTCTCCGAGCAGATATGCCCCCATCGGCTTTGCGAGTAAAAACACGAGCACAAATACGGCTGCCACTACGACTCCCATCACCGGCAGGTTCTCCCATGCCATGCCGGAAAAGCTGCCCCGCGACCAGTTATGCAGATTCACA
>CALBJL010000162.1 GCA_937893485.1 uncultured bacterium
TCCATCGTGCAAAGGCAGCAAAATCAGACACGCCTTTGCTCGCGCTGCTGCTTCTACATCCGGGTTGATAGTGCGTGCATGCTCCATTTACCTACTAAAATGTTTCGCAAATAGTTATATTACGCAGGGCTAACGGCTGTGGGCATAGTGGTATCTGTCAACTGCGACTTTTGTCCGGCGAAGTGCGAGCGAATTGATATCGATTCTCATGTCATAACTGAAAGCCGCAGGCTATGTGTGCAAAGGGACTGAAGGACACATCGAGCCAAGGCTGAAGAAACAGCGAGACACCGCCGGGCAATCGGAGCAGCTTGACCAGAATACCACTGTGCCACAACCATGTAGCCCGATGATTAAATAGTTTCGCAAACGCCTACCTATAATATCGCATAAAAAGGAGACACACATGGCGGATCTGACCCAGAGCCTTGCCACGATCCTCGCCGCTGCGCCGCAGCGACTGATTCTCAGCAAGCAAGCAAACAAAACACAAACTTATCGAAAGGTAACAGTCGAAAAAATAGAAAAAAACCAGAAAACAAACAGCGGTTATTACCAGATCGCCCAGTACACGCAAAAGCAGGTGTTCCACGAGAACTGTACACAAGACGGGCTCGCGGACTACCTGCAACAGACGATGGGTACGCAGTTTTTACAGTTGAATGCATGGTCAGACGGGCAGGAGCACCAGCTTCTGATGTCAAAAAAAGGGACTGTCACCTACAAAAAGAAGGTTGTCCCCAATGCCACACAGCCCAAAACCTGCGGCTCGCACAACCGGCGCAAGCATTACCTGCTGCAGGAGGGCGACCAGATCCCCCCTCTCGTCGACATGGGGATCTTTACAAAGGAAGGAAAAGTCGTACACGCCATGTATGACAAATTCCGTCAGATCAACCGTTTTATCGAACTGATCGACGATGCGGCAGGCAGCATTTCCCGCGACTGCTGGCACATCATCGATTTTGGCTGCGGCAAATCCTATCTGACATTTATCCTATATTATTATTTTACCGAGATCAAAAAACAGCCGGTAGAGATCATTGGTCTGGATCTCAAAGCCGATGTGATCGAAAAATGTAACCATGCCGCGCAGAATTACGGTTACGAGCACCTGCATTTTGAGCTTGGAGACATCAACGGCTATCAGACTCCGTTTGATGTCGATATGGTCGTGACGCTCCACGCCTGCGACACGGCGACTGACTATGCACTGTACAATGCGATCTGCTGGAACGCGGACATGATCTTCTCCGTTCCCTGCTGCCAGCATGAATTGAATAACCAGATGCACACGGATACGCTCTCACTGTTTACACGTTACGGCATCATTCAGGAGCGCACCGCCGCGCTGATGACCGACGCGATCCGCGCCAATCTGCTCACCTATATGGGCTATAAGACGCAGCTGCTCGAATTCGTCGATCTCAGCCACACGCCGAAAAACCTGCTCATCCGCGCAGTCAAACAGCCGTCCGTCTCAAAAAAGGCTTGCAGCGAACGGCTCGCCGAGGTACACACAGCCATGGAGCAATTTCATGTGCAGCCGACGCTGTACACGCTGTTAGATACATCCAGCAGGCTCTGACCTGCCGATCCGGATACAGACCGGCTGACATTTTTTTTAGTCATCCTCATGCAGCATACGGAAGAACTTCGCATAATGCGTATTTCCCTCTTTAACCGCCGCAATCGCCGTGCGCGGATGCTGCATACTCAGTCCGGTCAGCAGATAAGGGATATCATAGCCCCACACATATTCTTTTTGCATGTCAACCATATAACTCTCGATCAGCTGCAGCACCGGATCGAGCTTGTACTTCGGATTTTTCAGAAATCCGATCAGTCCCTCGATCGTACAGTTTCCTGCGCCGCGCCCCATACCGCATACCGTCGCATCCAGCATGCTCGCGCCGACCGACATCGACTCAATCGTGTTGGCAAACGCACACTGCTGGTTATTATGCGCATGGATGCCGACGAGTTTTCCATACTTTTCCATCGTATTCAGATACAGCTCCGTGATGCGCCGCATCTGGATCGGATACAGCGCGCCATAGCTGTCCACGATATAGACCGCCTTTACCGGAGTTTTTGCAAGCTCGTCGAGCGCATACTGCACATCCGACTCCTGCACGCTGGAGATCGCCATAATGTTGCAGGTCGTCTCATAACCCTTTTTGTCCGCATCCAGAATCATGTCGATCGCCTCCGGAATCTGGTGCATATAAGTAGCTACACGGATCATATCGACCGGACTGTCCGAGCGCGGCGCGATGTCCGTCTTGTAGTCGCACCGTCCCACATCCGCCATGAGCGAGAGCTTCAGATCCGTCTGATTATCGCCGACAATGCTGTAAATATCATCATCCGAAGCAAACTTCCACTTGCCGTACTCATCCTCACGAAACTGCTGTTTCGAAGCGCGGTATCCCATCTCCATGTAGTCGACGCCCGCCGCCACATTCATTACATAGAGCGCTTTCACAAACTCGTCCGTAAAAGCGAAATTATTAACCAGTCCTCCGTCCCGCAAAGTAGCATCCAGAATCTGCACATCCTCACGGACAGACATCATACTTCCCTTTATTTCCATATTACTGCCTCCTTATCATTTTTATCTTATTTGCATTTGATATGTTGTCAATAGATGTATGCAAAATAATACACAAAAAACGCGTTGAATAGTTCACAAACTTTCAGACTCTTTTTTAGTGCTTTCGCGCATTGACTATACATTTTAAGCATGTTAAAATTTTAACAACTGGTAATTTGAAAGCACTTACATATAAACGACTGCTTTCACACTTCACTGAATAGGAGGGTTCTACATTATGGCAAGATTTACACTCCCCAGAGATCTCTATCATGGAAAAGGATCTTTAGAGGCATTAAAGACATTTGAAGGAAAGCGCGCGATCATCTGTGTCGGCGGCGGCTCAATGAAGCGCTTTGGATTTTTAGATCGTGCAATCGGCTATCTGAAGGAAGCCGGCATGGAAGTTGAAGTATTCGAAGGTATCGAGCCCGATCCTTCTGTAGAGACTGTTATGCGTGGTGCAGCAGTTATGGAGAAATTCCAGCCCGACTGGATCGTAGCTATGGGCGGCGGCTCACCGATCGATGCTGCAAAGGCTATGTGGATCAAATATGAGTATCCTGATTGCACATTTGAGGATATGTGTAAGGTATTCGGTCTGCCGAAGCTGCGTACAAAGGCTCATTTCTGTGCGATTTCTTCTACATCCGGAACCGCTACAGAGGTGACTGCATTCTCTATCATTACCAACTATCAGGATCGTATCAAATATCCGATCGCTGACTTCGAGATCACTCCCGACGTAGCTATCGTTGATCCCGATCTGGCAGAGACAATGCCCCAGAAGCTGGTAGCTCACACCGGTATGGATGCGATCACACATGCGATTGAGGCTTATGTATCTACCGCAAACTGCAATTATACCGATCCGTTAGCAATCCATGCGATCGAAATGATCATGAACGACCTCGTTCCCTCTTACAACGGTGATATGGCTGCACGTGATCGTATGCATGATGCACAGTGTCTGGCAGGTATGGCATTCTCAAATGCGCTGCTTGGTATTGTTCACTCTATGGCACACAAGACCGGTGCTGCATTTGAAGACTATGGCGCACACATCATTCACGGTGCTGCAAATGCGATGTATCTGCCGAAGGTTATCGCATTCAACGCAAAGAATGAGACCGCAAAGAAGCGCTATGGCGTGATCGTTGACTACATGGGAATCGCTGACAAGAGCGCATCCGATGATGACAAGGTAGCTGCTCTGATCGCTTATGTCCGCAAGATGAACGACGATCTGAACATTCCTCACGGCATCAAATATTACGGTGCTGACAGCTATCCGACCGAGAACGGTTTTGTACCTGAGGAAGTATTCTTAGAGAGACTGCCTGAGATCGCTGCAAACGCTATCTTAGATGCCTGCACAGGCTCTAACCCTCGTATTCCTTCACAGGAAGAGATGGAGAAGCTGCTCAAGTGCTGCTACTATGATACAGAGGTTGATTTCTAATATCGGCTGATAATAAGGACATTTTAAACCCCTTTCTGCACACGCGGAAGGGGGTTTTCTTTGCCTATCGATTTATTTTACTTGCTATAGCTGCCAGTCACCGAACCGGACATCAGGCGGTGCCGCCGTATGATCTCCGATCATTTTCTCCATCCAGACCATGTCGAACCATTGACCGAACTTATACCCGCTATTATGGAAACATCCCACCTCCGTGAATCCCAATGCACGGTGAAAGCGCAGACTGTCGTCATTTAAATACCGGCTCTCGCACACCGGACTGGCAATACAGGCATTCATATTTAAAATACCCATGTCAGCCAGCGACTGCTCCAGCCTGCCATATAGCAGTTTTCCAATCCCGCTCCTCCTACTGTTTTTCCGGACATAGATCGTTGACTCGACCGACCAGTCATACGCTTTTCTGCCTTTGAAGCAATCCGCATATGCATAGCCAATCACCTGTCCGGCTTCCACCGCTTTGATATATGGATATTTCGCCGAAATACGCGCGATCCGCGCACTGAATTCGGACAGCGTCGGCACTTCATATTCAAATGAAATCGCTGTCTCCCGCACATAGGGCGCATAGATCTCCAGCAATTCTTCTGCATCCGCAGTCGTTACACGTTCTATCTCCATTACAGACATCTCCTCTGTGGTTTATATACTTATAACATCTGGAATCCCATAACGACAATACCCAGAACAACCAGCACGATACCGGTCGCACGGTTAAGCGTCTTCGGTGTCGCTTTATTCGCAAATACCGCTGCGATACGCGCCCACAGCAATGTGAAGATCACGCACAGCCCCCATACCGTCCAATCCGGCATACCGCCAATCATAAAATGCGAGACAGCGCCCGTCAGCGCAGTAAATGCCATAATAAAAACGCTCGTACCGACAGCGGTCTTTAATTCGTACCCTAATACACTCGTCAGAATGAGCAGCATCATCATACCGCCGCCCGCGCCGATAAATCCACAGATCATGCCGATCACCACACCGCAGACCAACGACTGGATCGCACGCTTTTTAGGCGACACATTCTGCATTGCTTCCTTTGTTGTCATAACCGGACGCACAATAAATTTGATACCGAGCAAAAATGTCATGAATACCGAAAAATTACCCATCGTCGCAGATGGCACCAGACTCGCGACATAGCTGCCTACGACCGTGAATGCCAACACACTGCCCATCATGATCAATCCGTTTCGGATATCCAGATTCTTGTTCTTGTGATATGTGTACGCTGATACCGCACTCGCGAGCACATCAGACGACAGGGCAATGCCCACCGCCATATACGGATCCATGTGTAAAAACGTAATCAGCATCGGACTGATCACCGCGGCTGCGCTCATGCCTGCAAATCCGGTGCCGAGTCCCGCACCCATGCCTGCAAAAAAAGTCACTAAAACAGTAAATAAAATCGTCATCTTTTGTTCTTCCCTTGTGATAATTTAAAGAATAATTATATCACTTTGCTCATTTTGGCGCAAGAAAATCATCCCGCTACTGTTCACTCGCACCCGACAACCAGCACTTCCTTCCCCTGAAAGGCAAAACCCAGCTTATAGATACGTGCACGCGGAATGCCTGCCGCCAGCAGATCCGCCTCATACTGCCTGTCCTCTATCTGCTCAAGTGCGCGGCTGGCAGTCTGTTCGATACATTCCTCTTTTCGTGCATCGTATACCTTGAACTCCATGATAAATGCGTCCATATCCGGCTGCAGCGGATAGAGTGCGATATCATATCTGCCCCTGCCGCTCTTGCGGTTGGACACGATCCGGTATTGATCCTTCAGCGATACAATCAGCCCAAGAACCAGCCCGTGAAAAAAGTTCTCCGGCGCCCTCTGCGGCGGTCCTCCCAGATCAAAATAGCTCATGGAAGAATAGGCGATGTCACAAAGGATATCCTCCATACCGTCTGTATCATGTCGGAGTAATGACTGGATGAACTCATTATAAAAGAGACTTCCGTTCTCGAACATATTGACCTGATCCCATGTCGCTGTCGTACCCGCACGTCTCGCAGATGTCACCACTGCTGCCGGTTTCAACCGGAAACGCATACCGCCGCCATTCAGATCCGCATAAAATGCCCGATCTAAAAACGAAGTGATCGCACCGCTTGCGCCGCCCCAGTGAACCGGCGTCCCGAATACAAATCCATCATAATCCCCTGCAATCTCCAGAAACTCATTGACTGTATCGGAAAATACGCACCGATTGTTTTCCCGACATTTTTTACATGCAATACATCCCGAAAGCGGCTTGTTTCCGATCCAGAAAATGTCGGTATCTATGCCATTCCCGTTCAGCGCTTTTGAGACCTCACATAGAGCGGTATAGGTACAACCCTCCTTATGCGGACTGCCGTTTACCAGTAATACTTTCATCCTGTCTCCTTTTCTTACCAGTTTTTCTTTTCCTTCGAGCTGTCCTGATTCTTCTTTCTCTCCTCCACTATATTGACAAACCACTCGACCATCTTCGGATCCTGATGTGAGAAGAAAGAGCTCTGTGCCTTGTCCAGTTCAGCGATCGTCTGCATATCTTCATCAGACAGAGTAAAATCAAACACATTGAAATTTTCTTCCATTCTCTCGATATGTGTGGACTTCGGTATGACTACGATACCTCTCTGGATGTGCCAGCGCAGCATCACCTGTGCAGGTGTTTTCTTATATTTCTCTGCGATCTGCGCAATGACAGGATTGTCAAAGGTGCCTTCTCTGCCCTCGCCAAACGGTGCCCATGCCTCAAGCTGGATACCATATTTATCCGCCCACTCTTTCAGCGCCTTCTGCTGATTGAAGATGTGCGTTTCCACCTGATTGACCATCGGTTTCACACGGTTAAATGCTGCGAAATCAACCATTCGGTCCACATAGAAGTTTGAGATTCCGATCGCACGGAGCTTGCCCTCCTCATACAGATCCTCTAATGCATGATAAGCACCATAAGCATCAGAAAACGGCTGGTGGAGCAGTACGAGATCAAGATAATCGGTCTGCAGTTTGCGCATAGACTCCTCTACCGATTTCTTTGCCGCTTCATATCCGTAATGCTCGATCCATACCTTCGTTGTCAAAAAGATCTCTTCTCTCGGGATGCCTGATTTTGCGATTGCATTTCCTACTTCTTCCTCATAAGCATATTGTCAAGTGTAGGTGTCAGATTTTATATTCAAAATAGTAAAAAGCTGTTACTCCCTAAAGAATAACAGC
>CALBJL010000163.1 GCA_937893485.1 uncultured bacterium
AGACACTGCGAAAAAGCTGTATACAAATTTTGCAGATATGACCAAGATTCCGGTACTGGATTATCACTGTCATATCAATCCGCAGGAGATCTGGGAGGATCGCCAGTTTGACAATATCGCACAGGTATGGCTGGGCGGCGACCACTATAAGTGGCGTCAGATGCGCACGAACGGAGTCGATGAGAAGTACATCACCGGCGATGCCACAGACCGTGAGAAGTTCCAGAAATGGGCAGAGACGATGCCAAAGCTCATCGGCAACCCGCTGTACCACTGGTCACATCTGGAGCTGAGATACTATTTCGGCTATCAGGGCAATCTCAACGGAGATACCGCAGAGGAAGTATGGAATCTCTGTAATGAGAAGCTGCGCAGCAAGGATTTTACCGTGCGTAACCTGATCCGCAAGTCAAATGTGCAGCTGATCTGTACGACTGATGATCCGGTAGATACGTTAGAGTATCATCAGAAGATCAAGGCAGACGATACGTTTGAGGTGCAGGTGCTTCCCGCATGGAGACCGGACAAGGCGATGAACATCGAGAAGCCCGATTTTGCTGCCTATATCAAAAAGCTGTCTGATGTTTCCGGTATTGCAGTTACAGATTTTGCATCTTTAAAGGATGCGCTGAATAAGCGTCTGGATTATTTTGCTGAAAACGGCTGCCGCGTGAGCGATCATGCATTAGAATATGTCATGTATGAGCCGGTAGACGATGCTGCGATCGATGCGATCTTAAAGAAAGCGCTTGCCGGAGAGCAGGCAAGCGCCGTAGAGCATTTACAGTACAAAACCGCATTTATGCTTGCGATGGCAAGACAGTATGCTGCCCGCGGATGGGTGATGCAGTTACACTATGGCTGCAAGCGTGACAACAATGCGCTCATGTATGAGAAGATCGGTCCAGATACCGGATACGACTGCATCAACAATTATGCGCCGTCCGCACAGCTCGCTGACTTCCTCAATGCGTTGTCAGCGACAGACGAAGTACCTAAGACGATCATTTACTCACTGAATCCGAATGATGATCAGGCGATCGGAACGATCATTGGCTGCTTCCAGGGTGGCGGCATCAAGAATAAGATCCAGCAGGGATCTGCATGGTGGTTCAACGATCACTACACAGGAATGACCAACCAGATGAAGTCACTGGCAAATCTGTCCGCACTGGGTAATTTTGTAGGTATGCTGACCGATTCCCGTTCATTCTTATCTTATACCAGACACGATTACTTCCGCAGAATTCTCTGCCAGTTGATCGGTGGCTGGGTAGAAAACGGTGAATATCCAGATGACGAGAAGCTGCTCGGCGAGATCGTAAAGGGTATTTCATTTAATAATGCCGTTGAATATTTTGGATTTGACCTTGAAACGGTATAAGTGCTATAATTTGTAGAGAGGATGTAACTGAAAGAAATTGAACAGTTACGAAAGGAATGTGTTTCATGGAATATAAATATGCGTATGAGGTACACCCCGGTGATTTATGGCAATTACAGATGTACTACACCTATTCATCGTATCTGTCGATCATCAATATCATCTGTATAGTGTCATCGATTGCCTTGCTCTATTCGCTGTGGGCGACATCTCTGTGGTGGCTGCGGATCATGCTGTTGCTGTTTTTGTCGCTGTTTACTGTGATACAGCCTTTGGGTGTGTATTTCCGTTCCAAAAAATCATTAAAGGATAATCACGATCACTTGGAGCTGTGCTTTAACGAGCATGGGATCGAGGTTGCAGTTGATGGAAAAAAGGAATTTAAAAATTGGGCGCAGATACAGGGTGTCGTGTTTAAGCCGACCCTTGTCGTGATCTATACGGATAAGACTCATGGATACATTCTAACGAACCGGATATTAAAGGATACAAAAAAAGCATTTCGTGCATTCCTGAAGGAAAGACGTTTCGGTTAGATAAGTGAAATGCCGCATGCTATGCATGCGGCTTTTTGCGCGAAATAGAGGATAAATTTTATGAAAAAGCTAGGATCATCACTGATCATCGTATTACTGTTCATTTGCCTGCTGGCGGGGATCAGGACAGGCTCGGTAGACCCGGAGCGGAGAAAACTGAGCACCTATCAGACATTTACTTCCCGGTTGGATAATGGAAAACCGGATATTTATTTGATCACAAAAGGCTATGCGAGCCATTACTGGACCGACCTGCGGCTGGGTGCAATGGAGGCGGCGCAGGAGCTGGACTGTAATATCTATATGGGAGGCACGCCGAGTGAGGAAAATCCGGAGCTGCTGGCGTATCTGATGACGGAGGCACTCAGGCGGGGAGCGGATGCGATCATCGTCTCACCGACCAATGTATCGTCAGTTGTCAAGGCAGCAAAACAGATTCAGGAGGCGGATGTTCCGCTCGTGTTTGTGGATACAATTTTAAATGAACAGGTGTTTGATGCATGTTATGAGACCGATAACGTGCAGGCGGGGAAACTGGCGGCACGTGAAATGATGTCGCTGCTGCGCAAACAGGGCAGAAGTGAGACAGAAAAGCTGTCGGTTGGCATTGGGGTCGGCATGATGGAATCACAGACGATCCTGGAGCGTCTGGCGGGATTTCAGGAATATTGGAGCGCGAATGCTCCGGAAGCGTGGGTTGTGCTGGAGAATATCAAATGCAATCAGGGTGATGCGGATCTTGCGCAGTCGCAGAGCTATGAGTTTATGGAGCAATATAAGAATCTGGCAGGACTGGTCGCACTGAACAATGGTTCCTCGATCGGAACGGCGCTTGCCGTAAAAAATAGCGGACGTAAAGATGTGGCTGTGGTCGGATTCGACTACTCGGATGAGATGCGGGCGATGATCAACGACCATACTTATTATGCGTCCAGCATTGTACAGCGCCAGTATGATATGGGGTATGAGAGTATAAAAGCTGTTGGACAGCTTATGGCAGGTGAAGAACTGCCATATAGATATGTGGATATGGGAATCTTTCAGGTCAATGGGGATAATGTCGATAGTCTGTATGTGCAGGAGGCACTCGGACGGTGAGACGGAGGTTTTACGGCACAATAGAGGAGGATCGGCGGATGTCGATGATGAGTAACAGAAAAAAGAGAGCCGGGCATTTATATGGACTGATGGGTATTATCTATGCGCTGACCTGTGCGCTGGTATTTATTACCGGTTTTCTGGATGTCCGGGGAATGGTTGATGATTATAATGCGAGTCAGGCAAAGCTGATGAGCGGGCTGCTTACGGAAAATATCAATATGGCGCTGGACACGGAGGTCAGCCAGATTGAGGAGATCAGCCACGCGATTGTAGGCGGCAGGGAGAATAATTCAAATTATATTTACGAGTCCCTGCAGCTCTATGCGGAGCGGGCGGATATTGCCAGCATCGGCTTTATCAACAGCAAGCATATGATCTATGGCATAGAGGGAGACCGGCTGGATCTGGCAAAATACGGTTATCTGACTATGATCAATGAGATTGAGGAGACGACACTGACCGATCCGTACCGGTCGCGGATCACGGCGGAAATGATCATGACGGTTCTCGTGCCGGTCTATAAAGGCGGCGCGCGCTTTGGAACGGTCTATGCCAATATTCCGCTTGACATTATGCAAAAATACGTGAGCATGGACAGCCTGCAGGATCATGCGGATATTTATCTGATCAACGGTCATTCGCTTAACTGTATTTCGTGTACGGACGGTGTGCGGGCGGCTGCCGGAACGTGGGACAATCTGGCTCTGCGGCGGACACAGATGACCTTTGAGCAGCCGAAAGAATATCAGAAACATGTGCAGGCGATGAAGCGTGGAGAGAAGGGCGATGCGTTCAGCTATGGGCTGGACGGTGTCAGCTATACGATGGGTTATGAGCGGATTGATAAGATGCAGGACTGGTATCTGGCAGTCGAGCTGACGAACGAGGCGATGTCCGGCTCGTTCTATGTGTTCCGTGACCGTTTGCTTATGTATGCGGTGATTCTGATACTGATTACGCTCGCGGTCGGTGCTGTTACACTTGTGGTTGAGGTCACGCAACGTAAGAATTTTGAGGTTTTATCAGAGACAGATACGATGACCGGATTGTACAACCAAAAGACGTTTATGGCAAAGGTAGAGACTTATATTGCCAGCGAACGCGCCGGTGGTGCACTGATATTTGTAGACGTAGACAATTTTAAGGCTTATAATGACAACTATGGTCATATGAATGGTGATGCAGTGCTCGAAAAGTTTGCAGCCGAACTCAAGGCGGAGTTTGGCGAAGAACATGTCGTCGCCCGCTATGGTGGGGATGAGTTTACGATATTTGTACGGCGCTTAGAA
>CALBJL010000164.1 GCA_937893485.1 uncultured bacterium
GCGCGTTATTCCGCGCTAGCGCGTTCGGAAAAGTAGCGATCATGTATCCGATGATCACGAGCGTGTCAGAAGTACGGCGCATCAAAGAAATCGTTGCAGAGGTATGTGCCGAGCTGGATGCACAGGGTGTTGCATACGGCGAGGTTGAGCAGGGAATCATGATCGAGACACCGGCGGCTGTCATGATCAGTGATGAGCTGGCGGCGGAAGTCGACTTTTTCAGTATCGGAACGAATGACCTCACACAGTATACATTGGCGATCGACCGTCAGAATACCAAGCTGGATGAGTTTTTTGACCCTCATCACCCCGCAGTGCTGCGCATGATACAGATGGTTGTGGAAAATGCGCATAAAAAAGGTATCTGGGTAGGTATCTGCGGAGAACTCGGCGCAGATCTGAGCCTGACACAGACGTTTTTGAAAATGGGTGTGGATGAACTGTCTGTCTCACCCGGACGTATTCTGCCGTTGCGAAAGATTATTCGCGAGACAGATGTGTCAAAGTGCGAATAGATTTGAATGTATAAGGGAAAATTATGCTGACAGAACAACGATACGAAGAAATTTTAAAGCTGGTAGAAGAACATAAAAGCATTACGGTGGCAGAGATCTGTGAACGTTTCCGGATCTCTGAATCCACTGCCCGCAGAGACATCAATGCGCTGGATCAGGCGGGGCGGCTGGTCCGTGTATTCGGCGGTGCAGTCGCATCAGATTTGAATTTTGAATCGAGAGAACCGACGGTAGAACAGAAGATGGATCGTAACATTGAGGAAAAAAGACAGATTGCTGCCTATGCGGCATCGCTGATCGAACCGTCGGATTTTGTCTATCTGGATGCCGGAACGACGACCGGTTTTATGCTGGACGCGATCACGGAGACGAGTGCAACGATCGTGACGAATGCTGTCATGCATGCGCAGCGGCTGGCTGCCCGTGGGATGCATGTGTATCTGGTGGGCGGGGAGCTCAAAGGCTTCACCGAGGCAGTTGTCGGCAGTCAGGCGATGAATACCCTGCGCAGCTATCATTTTACAAAGGGATTTTTCGGCACAAACGGCGCGAGCCGCAGGGAGGGTCTGACGACACCCGATGCGGGGGAGGCGCTGATCAAGCAGACGGCGCTTGAACAGTGCAGGCAGGGATATATTCTGTGTGATTCCTCAAAGTTTGACAATGTCAGTTCAGTGACCTTCGGCAGCTTTGACGATGCGGTTATCCTGACGGAAAAATGTCCGGAGCGCTACCTGGAGTGCAAGAATATTGTCCTGTGCAAAGATAGTGAGTAAAAAAGAGAGTAAAAAACGGGAAGTGAGCCGATGGAACAAGAGAAAACGGTCAGGAACAGTCAAATTATAAAAAGACTTATTGAGACACATACCACAATCGCTACGATGGAGAGCTGTACGTCCGGTCTGATCGCATCAATGATTACGGATACAGAGGGAGCATCCGCGATCTTTCCCGGCGGCTATGTGACTTATTTAAACGAGACAAAGGTATTGGTCGGTGTCGATGCGGCGGTGATCGAAACCTGCGGCGTCTATTCACCGCAATGTGCCGAGGCGATGGCACGTACTGTCAAAAAAAACCTGAGCACTGACCTTGCGATCGGAATCACCGGTACGACCGGAAATGTTGACCCGAATAACGCTGACAGTGTTCAGGGGAGGGCATTTTATTGTATTGTTGCGGGTGACACCGCACATGGATACGAAATTCACACAGATGTTACCGGACTGAGCCGCCATGACATCAAGCAGCTCTATGCAGATCGGGTGTTTGCATCGCTGGCGCAGCTTTTGTCAGACCGGTAGCATCCATGAAATATCAGAAAATAATTCTATTCCATTTCCAGCGCGATGACTTCGCAGCTATCCAGTCGCAGAGACTGATCGGGACAGCCGTTCCGGTCACGGTTTGAGATGATGACACGTTTTGCGGGATGCTCCAGTGTCAGTGTCACAGGCTCTTTGCCGAAATTGGCAGCTACGAGCACGCGCTGTTTTTCGTCCACGCGGTAGTAAGCCATGACCGTGTCGCTATCCTCATATGCAGGTACAAATTCACCGTAAGTAAATACTTCCCGATATTCCGGCGCTTTGCGGACAGCAGTCAGACGGCGGTAATAATTCAGCACCGAGGCAGCATCGGTTTCCTCGGCTGCAACGTTGATCGTCCGGTAGTTGATATTTACCGGCAGCCACGGTGTACCAGTCGTAAATCCGGCATTTGCATCATCGCTCCACTGCATCGGAGTCCGCGCATTGTCACGGCTGAGACGGTTGCAGACTGCCAGCGCCTCCGCGTCGCTGAGCCCTGCTTCGCGCGCGATGTGGTACTGATCCTTGGTATTGATGTCGTTGAACGCATCGACACTGTCCCAGACGGCATTTTTCATGCCGATCTCCTGACCTTGATAAAGAAACGGAATCCCGCGCAGCAGGAGACTCACGGTGCCGAGCATTTTGATACCGTCCGGCGTCTGGGCGTATTCTGGCAGATAGCGGGAAGCACCGCGCGGTTCATCGTGGTTTTCGATGATATTTGCCTCGAATCCGCATTCCTGCGCCTCGAGCTGGGAGCGGAAAATGACCTCGCGCCACGTTTTAAAATCGAGTGCAGGCGCGTCGTACCAGCCGTGTTCGCCGTGCTCGGTGATCAGATGCGCGCCAAAATCAAACATGGTGGAAAAATGACCGTTTTCCCCGATAAATTTGACGAG
>CALBJL010000165.1 GCA_937893485.1 uncultured bacterium
TCTCCTGTACAAATTCGATTGTTTTTATCTGAGTGCTGCAAGAATGCTGTTTCTTGCCTCTTCCACTGTTGTGGCATCCAAATTGACATCCAGACCTTTTTCTTTCAGTTCATGCATCAGATATGTCACCTGCGGTGCGGCAAGTCCGACTGCTTCCAGTTCTTTATAATGATGGAAAACATCTTTTGGCGTTCCATCATACATCACTTCTCCGCTGTTCATCACAATGATGCGTTCCACATATTTTGCCACATCCTCCATGCTGTGAGACACGAGTATGACGGTAATATGGTTTTCTGCGTGCAGCTTTGCGATCTGGTCTAAGATCTCATCCCGCCCTTTCGGATCGAGTCCCGCGGTAGGCTCGTCTAAGATCAACACCTCCGGGCGCATCGCCAGCACACCGGCGATCGCCACACGGCGCTTCTGCCCGCCGGACAGGTCAAACGGCGACTGGTCAAACAGTTCCTCCGGAATGCCGACACTGTGCAGCGCCTCAAACGCACGCAGCTCTGCCTCATTTTTATCCAAGCCCTGATTCATCGGCCCGAAGCAGACATCTGCGAGGATCGTCGTCTCAAACAGCTGGTGCTCCGGATACTGGAATACCAGACCGACCTTGCTGCGCAGCCCACGCATGCTGTAACCGTCGGCGTAGATGTCCTCGCCGTTATAATAAATGCTGCCGCTTGTCGCGCGCAGCAATCCGTTCATATGCTGGATCAGGGTCGATTTTCCGGAACCGGTATGACCGATCACACCGATAAACTGCCCGTCCCCAATCTCCAGATTGATATCCTTTAACGCATACATTTCGCGGGGTGTCCCCTGCTCGTATACGCAGTTTACTTTATCTAATATTATCGACATAGCTATCCTTCCCGCAGCCGCTCCAGTTCTGAAACGAGCTCCTCTCTCGTCAGGATGCCGTCCGGCAGATCCAGACCCGATTTTTTCAGTTCATGTGCCAGCAGCGTGATCTGCGGAACATCCATGCGGTGTGCCTGCAAGGATTCCACGCGCGAAAAGATCTCCCGCGGTGTGCCCTGCATCACCACAGATCCCGAATCCATCACGTATACATAGTCAGCATCCGTGACTTCCTCCATATAATGGGTGATGAGGATGATCGTCACACCCTTTTTCTGATTTAACTCATGTACCGCACGCAGCACCTCTTTCCGTCCGTTCGGATCGAGCATCGCCGTCGGCTCATCGAGCACGATACACGCCGGCTGCATTGCTACGACACCCGCGATCGCTACGCGCTGTTTCTGTCCGCCCGACAGCTTATTTGGAGATGCTGAGCGGAACTTCATCATCCCGACTGCCTGTAAGCTGTCCTCTACGCGCTGCCAGATCTCATCCGTCGGCACACCGAGGTTTTCCGGTCCAAAACCGACATCCTCCTCGACGATGCTGCCGATGATCTGATTGTCCGGGTTCTGAAATACCATGCCTGCATTCTGTCTGATGTCCCAGAGATTATCCGGGTCGGATGTATCCCTGCCATCAACCCACAGCGTGCCCTCCGTCGGACAGAGAAGTACATTCAGATGCTTTGCCAGTGTCGATTTACCAGAGCCGTTGTGCCCTAAGATCGCGACAAAGCTGCCCGGCTTGATATCGATATCCACATGATCGAGTGCCGTCTGTGTCGCGATCGGATTGCCTTCCTCGTCACGACGGATATATTCATGTACCAGTTGTCTTGCTTTTACCATCAATGATGCCATCTGATCTGTATTCCTCTCCGCGTATCATTTTACCAGTGCAGTCTGTGCAGCTCGCCCTCTGTCTTCATATGCGCAAAGCCCTGCTGCCGCAGCGCCTCGTATAAAACGACCGCAACCGAATTCGATAAATTTAACGAGCGTGTCTCCCCGATCATCGGAATGCGCACACACGTATCCGGGTGTGCCTTTAAAATTTCCTCAGGAATCCCCGCACTCTCCTTGCCAAACATAATATAGCAGCCATCCGGATAAGAAGCGTCCGAATAGATATGTCTGCCCTTTGTCGTGGCAAAAAAGATCTGCGCGCCCGGATTGCGCGCAAGAAAATCTTCATAATCTACATAGGTTGTCACATCCAGATCCGGCCAGTAATCCATGCCTGCCCGTTTTAATGCCTTTTCACTGAGTGAAAAGCCGAGCGGCTCGATCAGATGCAGCCTTGTTCCGGTCGCTACACAGGTACGACCGATATTTCCAGTATTTGCCGGAATCTCCGGCTCTAACAATACGATATTGATCATTTCTGCTCTGCCTCCGCACGCAGCTTTAGGATGAATTTCTCCAGTCTGCCAAGTGCAATCTTGAGATTATCCAGCGAGTAAGCATAGGAAATACGAAGAAAACCTTCTCCGCAGTCTCCGAATGCCGTGCCGGGTACGACTGCGACCTTTTCCTCGCGCAGCAGTCTCGTCGCAAACTCATCCGAAGTCATGCCAAACTCCTTGATCGACGGGAAAATATAAAATGCGCCGAACGGCTCAAAGCACTCAAGTCCCATGCGCTCAAATTCATGTACGAGGAATCTGCGCCGCTGGTTGTACTGCTCGCGCATCATCGCTACGTCCTCATCACCGTTTCGCATCGCCTCGACAGCCGCATACTGGCTGTTGGTCGGTGCACACATGATCGCAAACTGATGGATCTTCAACATCTGATCCATGATGACCTGCGGACCGCAGGCATAGCCGAGCCGCCATCCGGTCATCGCATGTGACTTTGAAAAACCGTTGATCACGATCGTGCGCTCCCTCATGCCGGGAATCGACGCGATGGATGTATGTTTCTCCAGATAACACAGCTCCGCGTAGATCTCGTCGCTGAGCACAAACAGATCATGCTCGATCACGACTTTCGCGATCGCCTCCAGATCTGATTTTTCCATAACCGCTCCGGTCGGATTGTTCGGAAACGGCAGTACGAGCATCTTTGTCTTGGGCGTAATCGCTGCCTCCAGCTCCTCAGCCGTCAACCGGAACTGATCCTCCTCTTTGAGCTCAATAATGACCGGCACGCCGCCCGCCAGAATGCAGCACGGCTCATACGATACATAACTGGGCTGCGGGATCAGCACCTCGTCGCCCGGATCAAGCATCGCGCGGAACGCATTGTCAATGCCTTCGCTGCCGCCAACGGTGATCAATATCTCCTTTAACGGATCATATTGCAGATGAAATCTGCGGTCTAAGTATTTTGCGATCTCAATACGCAGCTCTTTGAGTCCTGCGTTCGATGTATAGAAGGTTCTGCCCTTTTCTAGTGTAAAAATACCCTCGTCGCGGATATGCCACGGGGTATCAAAGTCCGGCTCGCCCACACCGAGCGAGATTGCATCCTGCATCTCACTCACAATATCAAAAAATTTCCGGATGCCGGAAGGCTTTATCGTCGTTATTTTTTCATTCAGCGGATTTCTCATGGTGTCATAAATATCCTTTCATCCTTTGATGTCTCTGCCATGACTGTGCCATGATCCTTATATTTTTTCAGAATAAAGTTCGTCTTTGTGCTGAGCACAGAATCGAGCGTAGACAGCTTATCGGTTACAAATGTGGAAATATCGCGCAGTGTCTTTCCCTCGAGTGTGACCATCAGGTCAAAGCCACCGGAGATCAGATACACGGAGTTTACTTCCGGATAGTTGTAAATGCGCTCCGCTACCTTGTCAAAGCCCATATCTCTCTGCGGAGTCACGCGCACCTCGATCATGGCTGTGACCTTCTCCACATCTGTTTTATCCCAATCGATGAGTGTATGATAGCCACAGATCACATGCTCTGCCTCCATCGCCTCAAGCTCATTGATGACCATCTGCTCATCCACACCCAGCAGTACCGCGAGATCGTGCAGATCCACACGGCTGTTTTTCTCGATAAATGTCAAAATCTTTTCTCTCATTTTATCTATATTCTCCTTTACATTTCTCAATTATACGACCCGATACAGTTCATCCGTCTTTGGCGGCTCTAAAAAACGCCGTTCCTCACCGGAGACGATCATGCGGTCATTTCCCTGCGTCACCTTTCCGATGCACACCGCATGGATGCCCTCTGTCTCCAGTGCGCGCACAAGCCCGTTGCCGTCCGCCGCTGCCATGAGCATGCTGCCGCTGCTGATGAGTTCATACGGATTTACGTCAAAAAACTCACAGACCTCCACGGTCTCCTGTCTGATCGGGATCTTTTTCAAGTCTATTTCCAGTCCGACGCCAGCGCTCTCTGCCATCTCCCACAGTGCCCCAAAGATCCCTCCCTCGGTCACATCATGCATTGCGCTCACGCCAGACTTCACCGCCGTCGCGGCCTCCGGCAGCACGGATAAGTATCGGTCAAATGCCTTTGCCTCATCGACCAGTGCTTTCGGATAGCGTGTCAGCAGCTCGGTTTCTTTTTCTTTCGCGATGATGGACGTTCCTTCCAGTCCGATCCATTTTGTGACGATCACATCCATGCCGGGTCTGGCACCCGCCGTGGAGATCAGCCTGCCTTTCTTCGCCTTTCCGACACCGACGACGGAGATCACCGGCTGATTGACTACGCGCGTCACTTCTGTATGTCCGCCCATAATCTGTACGTTTGCCGCGTGTGCAGCTTCCTCCGCCTGCTCCATCATTGCCCGCAGCTTTGCCTCAGAGAGTTTTTCGGGCAAAAGAAAAGTAAGCATCACACCGATCGGTTCCGCTCCCGCACTCGCAAGGTCATTGAGCGTGATCTGGATCGCCAGATGCCCGATGTCCTTAGCAGTGCCGGTAATCGGATCAGTCGATAAAACAAACATTTCATCCTCCTGCAGCGCCACAGCCGCGCAGTCCTCGCCTACGGAAGCGCCCAACAGCACTTCCGGACGGTCGGTTTGTATTTGCTTTAACACTGATCTCTTTAATACTGCCTCCGGTACTTTGCCTACTTTCATATTAATCCGTATCCTTTTTATTTCCAGTCTACTCGTCTGCCTCTTCTTCCGGCTCCTGCGAAGATTCCTCTTTGGTATCATTTTTGGAATCATTCTTCTCCGGTTTCTGCGGCTTTGACTCGTTTTCCTCTTTCTTTTTGTCTTCTTCTTCCTGTTTTTTCTGTTCTTCCTCTTCCTGCTTCGCAAGCGCCTCCGCAGAATTTGCTGCCGCAGCCGCGCGTACTGTCGCCTCATCCTTTGTGGCGATCGCTGCCTTGATCGCTGCTACCGCATCCTCGTTATCGGATTTTGTACCTACGGTAATGATCTTGGGTGAAGCATTGTAGGTACTGTTGTTATACGGCTCTCTGCTGACCTCAACACCGTTTTCTTTTATGATCTTCCACAGTCTTGCCGTGTAGCCGATGTGTGCATTCTGATCGGTATTTACATAGCCGATCGGCTGGGAATCCGATGGCACAAACTTGGTCTCAGGCTCTGTCGTGCTCGTCGTCTCGCTCTCAAAAATAACTTCGCGGCCCGCCGGTCGTGTTTCCTCTCCGTAGATCGTAAATGTAATCTGCATACCGGTCGTATATCCCTCGATATAGATCGGGAAATCGTAGTTGTTTGTAAACTTCAGGTCTTTATAAGTACCGGCAATTGCTGCATCCATTGAAGGCTGCACATAGCTGACGATCATCGAATGGCAGAAACGCTCATCAATCGCCAGCTCCGCGCGGATCACCGCATTATACAGTGTCGTGGACACCTGACAGATACCGCCGCCATACGTCTGAACGGTCGTACCATTCTCATAAGAGCCTGCCAGCTCATAGCCGTTCTCTGCCGTAAACGGATTCACTGCCTCATAAACCGAGAACTGCTCACCCGGATAGAGCACATGTCCGTTGATCTTGCTCGCGCCGTTCCGGACGTTCTGCGCACGGCCTGCAGAGGAAGTACTAAAATCCGTTGTATAGGTGCCGAGCACATCCTTGACGCGCTCAAGCTGCTCCTTTGTGCCCTCCGGCTCTACGACGCTGGCTGCCAGTTCGATCGTTGCATCATTCTGATTCCATGTATCCTCGATATAAGAAACGATCTCCTGTGCGGACGTATCAACATCCACAGCTACACCGTTCTGTCCGCCTGTGATAGTAAATGCGCCATTTTCTCGTTTCAGTCCATAGTTGACGGCATCCTGATTCATGTCTGCCGTATTTGTCTCTAAAAACTGTGTAACCTTATCCTTGTCTGCCGTGTAAGTAATGTCATACACGAGATTCTCATGCTCCAGATCCTTTTTGGATTTGTAGCGCTCGATCAGATTGCCTGTACGTCCGACATCCATCGCATCCTTGACCAATACACGGTTTGACCACTCAATCCCGAAATCGGATGCCTTTGCGACAACGCTCTTGTCGTCTACAGTCAATGTAAACTCGGTATCGCCCAGTGATTTGACATAGTCGTCAACTGCCTCTGCCGCCTGTGCCTCTGTCATACCGCCAACTGCGATATCACCGATATAAATATTATCTGCGATCGTGCGCTCTGATGGATTCTGGGCATCCTGCGCATACACGGTCGTTCCGACATACACTCCCGCTGCACACACCAATGCCGCTGCCAGTGCGCCGCCGATCTTCCATCCTATGTTTTTCTTCCTTCTTTTCATTATATTACCTCATATATTCTATAACCCCGCAGTGCATCTCGAAAAATCTTCGATTTTCCTTGATGGACGGACATGCGCCAAACACATAAATGTGTTTTTCTCACTTGCGCTCATTATATACTAATATTATACTTCTTTTCAATACGCAAAATCCGCTAGAATAATTGACAGGAATTGCGTATTTTAGTATATTATTAACGATTCAAATCTGCCTGTCCGCACGGCTTTTCCACCGCTTTGCGGCAGCTAAACGAGCGCACTCATCACCATCGGAAGTACCATCGCGATCACGAGAATAATCGCTATGATCCCTGCGATGAGCTGTCTCTTATTATTTTTTTGTTTTTTTGACTGATTCATACGTTTCACCTCTATCTAATTGATACTAATATTGGATACTTATAATACTTAACGGCTCTTTTTTAGCTACCGCAATTACTTTTTAGAAAGGAACCCGGCTGCCATCCGACAGCCACATACAGCAAAATCATATGTTATTACCGCTTTTAGGAATTTTTGTCATCGTAACCGCATACATCGCAATCCGCCAGCGCCATGCTACCAATGCCGAACATGAAGTCTGGGATCAGTTCCGCGTACGCGAACAGGATGCCAACTGGACGCGCAAACAGGATATTTCCAATCTCGCCTATATCAAGCTGCCGATCGACCGGCTGCCACTCGGCAAATATGACGATGAGACGCTTGCAAGCTATGAAACCGCCCTGCGCGACCTGTCCACACAGCCGATCTGCAATCTCAATGGCATCTCGAACACGGATCTGAAGCTCCGCTACGGTGCCGCCAACCTGAATACACTCAGCCAGTGCGACACCAATTATAGCACGCTCGTATCACTTTTGGCAAACTATGCAGAGAAACTTTATGAACTTTCTCATGTATCGGAGGCAAAGGAGGTGCTTGAATATGCGATCTCACTTGGTACGGACGTTGCGAAAACGTATGAATTGCTCGCCACTATATATGAATACGAAAAAACTCCCGAAAAAATCCATGTACTTTACGAATCTGCTGAAAAAATCTCTTCGATCCGCCGCGACGCGATTCTGCGCAGGCTGGAGACACATATGGATCATGAACCGGAGGCATCCTCATGAACTATCTGGCGATCGACCTTGAAATGACCGGGTTAAATGTAAAAAAAGACCGCATCCTTGAAATCGGTGCGATCCATATGGAGGATGGCAGACCACGTGAGACATTTTCTGCCCTGATCAATCCGCACTGCGCACTTTCCGGCCGGATCACCGGTCTGACCGGCATCACACAGCAGATGGCAGATACAGGTGAAGAACTATCTGATGTCTTGCCGCTCTTTTTAACATTCGCCGGATCGCTGCCGCTGCTCGGGCACAATCTGCTCTTTGACTACAGCTTTTTAAAGCAGGCATGTGTCAACGCCGGAATCCCATTTGAACGGACCGGCATCGACACGCTGAAGCTCGCCAGACGATTTCTCCCCGCCACGCAGGAGAAAAAGCTGACTTCCCTGCGTGAACTGTACCGGCTCAGCACAGGCGAGGCACATCGCGCGGTATCGGATGCACTTGCCGCCGCACTTGTATATGAACGGCTGTGCTGTGACTATGTCGCTGCCGCGCCGGAGGTCTTTTTACCCGTCCCGCTGCAAGTGAAGATCAAAAAGCAGCAGCCCATCACAATTCCCCAACGGGAACAGTTGACGAGACTGCTGTCTGAATCCTCAGATGCTCCGGCAGAACCGATCGAGATCGACCGGCTCACCCGCAGTGAGGCATCACGCCTGATTGAACGGCTGTTACATCCATAAAATCGTTCATACATCAAATCATTACATATCGTACCACGGTATCTACGGCACCTGCAAGCAGCATCACACCGCCGATCGCATACGCCTTGGTCTTTTGTTCGTATCCAAAATGATAGCCCACATACAGGCCTGCGATCACGACGATCACCGTTGCGGCAGAGACTGCGATGAGAAGTATTGCTCTCGCTGTGCCTAAAAATCCAAGTGCAGCTCCGAGCGCCAGCGTGCCGATGCTGATGAGCGCCAGCCGCGCAATCAGCCCTTTCCACGCATACTTGTCATTCCGATGCTCTAAAACCGCCTCATTTTTCCACGCTTTATGGATCATGATGATTCCCAGCACCCCAAAAATAGCTACCGCGATAATCCCTGTCACACTGCCATTCGGATTGAGATCACGCAATCGCAAAAACATGCCGCACGCACTGCCGATATAGAGTGCGGCTGTCTGCCAGACGGCAAACAGTACGCAGAGAATCATCAACGGCTTCTTCTCTATTTTTGAAAGCTGTGCACCTTTGCATGCCATTGCTGCGAATATATCCAATGATATGCCCAGTGTCACTAAAATTGTCTCTAACCAATTCATATACCGTACCTCGTAGTTACACTAGTCGTCTGCTTTTACACTATCTGTCTTGATGATGAACTTCACGCTTCCGACCTGATCCTGTGCCAGACCTGTGAATGTCTTGTAGTTCTCACCCGCCTGTACGACTGCATCAATACGGTCGAACAGATCCTTGGTATCGCCACTGAATGCATCTACCAGCTTAGAAATACCCTCTTCGTTAAACTTCACCATTCCATTATACAACTCGTCTGCTCCGTCATCCAGCTTTCCGACACCATCTGCGATTTTTTCTGCTCCGCCGGACAGATCAGATGCTCCGTTTTTCAGCTTATCGTTATTAGAAACCAGTGTATTTGCACCGGCTGCCAGCTGGTTCACACCACTTACGAGATCCGGAACTCCTGCTGCCAGTGTGGAGATACCCTCACTGAGTGCCTTTGTTCCTGTCACCAGACTGTAACCACTGTTCTTGTCAACTGCCTCGATCTGGGCTGCGATCGTCTTTTTTGCATTCTCTGCACCCTGAATTGCTGCTGACTCAGCGGCTGTCTGACATGCTGCTACGACTGATTTTCCGACTGCGTCAGAACCGTTCTGTGCGATACCGCCTGCAATACCCTGTGCCAGACCACCCTTTAATACTCCGCTTGCAAAGAATGCAGCATATGTGGTGGAGCTGCCTGGTACAGTCGCCTGACACTGCTCTGCGCTGTATTTTTTACCTGTGGTGACATCTGTAAATCCGTTCTGTGCATAATACTCTGCCAGAGCTGCCACAACACCGTCACTCGTCAGACCCATGCCGGAAATGCCGCTCTGGATCTGCTTTATGGTAGCATCACTGGTCATTGTGCTGTTAAAGTTGCTGGATGCAGACTTGTAAATGAGCTTATAGGCTGCGCTGTCCGCTGCAAACTGTGCGGATACGAGCTTTTTAGCTTCTGCCTTTTCTTTGTCGGTCATCTCCGTATTTAATGCCTTATCCAGAGTCTGTACGCCGTTTGAGATCGTCTTTGCACTGGAATCCAGCGTCGTAGCACCCTTAGAGAGTGTACCGACACTCTTGTTGAGTGTATTCAGACCATCGTTTAACTTCTGCGCGCCGTCTGTATAGCTTGTGATACCATCCTTTAAGCTGGCTGCACCGTCCTTGAACTCGTCCATGCTGTCGTTTAAGGTTCCGATACCATCCTTGAGTTCCTTGCTGCCGTCCTGCAACTGCCGGCTGCCGTCGGAGAGCTCATCAATCGAATTCTCCAGACTACTCAGATCCAGATCGCCGAGGTTGAGGTCATTGAGCAGACCTGTCATGGCGATCGTTGCAGTCATCTGTAAAGAGAAATTCTCTACATCTGCAGTGACTTCCACATACTCCGGAAACTCAATCTCATCACCAAACTCGCCTTCCTCTTTCTGGAGACTCTCCTTCAGCCCGGGCATTGCCATTCCGACAATGATGTTGTTCTTGCCGTCGGAGACCACTTTTCCGTTTGTAACCTCAATATTTGTGAAATCGTCATTAACAACCATTCCTGTCATAACGGTAAACGGAACATATACCTCAATCTGCTTGCCGTCTTTGTCGATCGTTGTCTTTTCATGATTCTCATAGTCGAAACGGATCGTTACTTTTCCGCTCTTGCCTGCCAGCTCCTCCGGCTCAATCTCCTTTCCGTCGAGATAATAAGTAACTGACTCACTGATCGGAATCTCTTTCTCCGTCGTTCCCTCATAGTAGATGTCATTGCCGTTCGCCTGCCATGTCAGCTTGTCGCCGTCCTGTGTAAATGTCTCATCACCCTTGATATTGGTGATACCGTCCAGATCAGATACATCCTCGATCGTATCTGCGCCGTCTTTATTCTTTAACCACTCCTCAACGATGATCTTTCCCGGATTTCCCTTTGCATCGGAAATCACATAGACGGTTTCGTCCTTGGTCGTATCGTCTGCGACGTTCTTTTTGGTATTTACGAGATCACTGATTTTTTCCTCAATCTCTGATTTCTCTGCGGCTGCGGCGGTGATTGCCTGCTCAGTCGTGCCGCGCATATAACCTGCTGCAAAGCTGCCGCCTGCCATAGCTACGACAAGCACACCTGCCAGCATACGAATGGTAAATTTATTCTGGAATGTTTTCTGTAACTCTTTGATCTTCATGATATGAATCCTCCTAATCTATACCTGAACCTTACATTTTCTGCCTGAATCCCCTGCTCGTCTTAATGATCACTTTATCAAAGATCATAAACATGGACGGCAGGATAAAAATAACTACAAACATACTGATGATCGCGCCTCGTGACATCAAAATACACAGAGAACTGATCATATCAATATTTGAGTACACGCCGACACCAAATGTCGCCGCAAAGAAAGTAAGCGCGCTGACGATGACAGACTGGATCGATCCCTGTAAAGCCTGTGTGATCGCTTCTTTTTTCTCCGCACCCGCGTAACGGGCTGTCTTGTACTTATTCGTCATCAAAATCGCATAATCAACGGTTGCTCCCAACTGAATCGTACCGATGACGATCGATGCGATAAACGGAAGTACGGTGCCGGTATATGCCGGAATACCCATATTGATGAAGATCGCAAACTCAATGACTGCCACTAAGATAATCGGCAGGCTGATGGACTTAAATACAAAGAAGATAATGATAAAGATTGCTACGATCGATACCGCACTGACACGTGCAAAATCTTCATTTGTAATGTTGATCAGATCCTTTGTACAAGGTGCCTCACCAATCAGCATACCTTTTGTATCGTATTTATCAAGGATCTCATCGAGCTTGTCGCACTGTGCATTGACTTCATCTGATGCAACTGCATATTCGGAGCTGACCATCAACAGCTCATATTCATCATTCTGAACCATTTCCAACAAATCGGACGGAAGCATTTCCTTCGGAAAACCGGCGCCTAAGATCGCCTCAAGACCGATCGTTGCCTTGACACCATCTACTTCATTGACCTCATCAATCATCTCTACGACATCCTTTGCCGGCAATGAGCTGTCAATCAGGTACAAATGCGTCGCATTCATATCGAAGCTGTCCTCCAGCTTCTGGTTCGCCACGATACTCGGCAGATTCTTCGGCAATGTTCCCGCCAGATCATAGTACACATCGGTGTGTGTATATCCGTAGATCGCAGGGAGCAAAATAACAACAAACGCTGCGATAAACCATTTATAATGGCGGGTAACCCCTCCGGCGATACGTCCCAGATCCGGAATGATCGGACGGTGTCTCGTTTTCTGGATTGCCTTGTCGAAAATCAGGATCATTGCCGGCAGGATGGTTACACATCCGATGACGCCGAACACAACACCCTTTGCCATGACAATACCAAGATCCAGACCTAACGTAAAGCTCATAAAGCAAAGTGCCACGAAGCCTGCAACCGTCGTGATAGAGCTGCCAATTACAGAAGTGATCGTGCTCGCAATCGCATTTGCCATCGCCTCTTTATGATCGTCTGTGTGTGTACATTCCTCCTCGTAGCTGTGCCACAGGAAGATGGAGTAGTCCATCGTAACACCTAACTGCAAGACCGCTGCCAGCGCTTGTGTCACATAGGAGATCTCTCCTTGTACGAAATTCGTTCCCAAGTTATAGATAATCGCCATTCCGATACTTAACAGGAAGAAAATCGGAACGATTGCAGAATCCATTGTCAGTGATAATACAATGATGTCAAGGATAACCGCGATCAGTACGTAGATCGGAACCTCTTTATCCGACAAGTCCTTAATATCTGTAATGACTGCTGACATACCGCTCACAAAGCATTGTCCGTCTGCCAGTCTGCGGATCTCCTTGACGGCATCCATCGTCTCATCCTCTGACATTCCCGTGTCATAGAGGACTGCTATCAGCGTCGAATCTGTGTCATCGTTATTGAATACCTCGTAGACTTCCTTCGGTAATACCTCCATCGGCAGTGACAAGTCTGCAACCGTGTCATACCAGATCACTTTCTTTACATGCGGCACTTCTTCGATCTTCCGCTCCAGTGCCACTACATCCTTGTTTTCCATTCCTTCTACCACGCATAGTGAAAATGCGCCGATGCCGAAATCATCCTTGAGGATCTCCTGACCCTTCATCGTCTCAATCTCATCCGGCAGATAGGAGAGAATATCATAGTTGACTCTCGTGTTGAAATAGCCGATCGCTGACGGAACCAGCAATATGATTGATAAAATCAGGATCAACACACGGCATTTCACAACTCCCTTTCCAAACTTCTTCATCCTTACCCTACATCCTTTCTTTTTCTACCGCGTTTCATTCACGGTATGTTTGATCTACAAGGAGTATAAAAAAAGCAACCGAATACTTCCATATTCAATCGCTTTTTGCTGTCAACATCTATTATACAATTTTTTATATCTGTAAATTCTGCTATACAAACAGCCTCGTTTGTATAGATACCTGTTTTTAAAGCTCACGGATCGCCTGCTCCATGGAGTGGCTCATCAGGTACTCATACGTGTCCGCCATGTCCTGTGCCGGAACGGTCATGCCCTGTCTGATCCACACTTTCACCGCAAAACACATTGATCTGGCATAATGCTCTGCCAGCATATCAACTCTCATCCATGGAAATTTACCGTTTTTCTGTCGCGGATGCTCCGAAAAAATCTCCACGAGCATGTCCTTGATACACTTGACAACCATATCCTCAAAAGTGACCGGACCGTCCATCCGGCTCAGCCTGCTATAAAAATCTTTTTCCCGCAAAAGACTCGTAAAGACGAGCAATACTGCCTGATTTGTCAGTCCGTTGCGGATCAGCGGATGCGCCGGCTCTAAAATCTCCGTCCGTATGATCCACTCCAGCAATTCATATTTATCCTGAAAATGATTATAAAATGTCGGTCGAATGACTCCCGCCCTGTCCGTGATCTCCTTGATTGTGATCTTTTCTACCGGTTTCGTCAGCACCAGTGCTTTGATGCTGTCTGCAAGAATCTGATTCGTCGTGTTCTTATTCTGATTCACCATAACTACAAATCTTCCATAAATTTCACGCGCACTTTGCGTTTTCTACTTCCGTCAAATTCCATCAGATAGATGCTCTGCCAACTGCCTAACGCCAGTCTGCCATCCTCCACAGGCACCGTCAGCGATACACCTGTCAGCATTGATGCCAGATGTGCCGCAAAATTCCCCTCCAGATTGTGGTATCCGCTCTCATCGCCGGTCAGCATATGTACCGCCCGCGTCAGATCCACTGCCAGATAAGGGTCGCGGTTCTCGGATATGAGCAGCCCCGCAGTCGTATGTGGCAAAAACAGCGTGCAAATACCGGATGCGATTCCGCATTCACCCGCGAGACGCTGCACCTCGGCAGTGATGTCCTGCATCTGTATATGCCCTTCGGTCTGTATGTATAGCGTATAGAGTGCTCCCATTTCACTGAACTCCTGTCATGACTACTCATCAAACTCCACTGTGACAAAAAAGCCCTTCGGCGTTTCCTTGATCTCCCTGACCGTTCCCTCCTTACATTTCAGGCGCTCCCGAAACGTATAATTGGCTGACATCGCATAGGCATTGCCCAGTGTGTAATAATAGGAATTTGGCAGTTTCCCCTCTGTCACGGGTAACACCTCTCCCTCTTTGACCAGACCGGTGCGCTCCATTTTGAACTCCATTTCACGCATGATCTTCTCCACCCCTCGCCCTTTAGCATACAACAAAAATGCCAAAAAGTCCATGCTATTTTTTGTTCGCGTGCCGCACCGCATTGTGAATTCTGCACAATATTTCTCAATAACACTTCGTAGACTTTGACAATTTACTTTTTGCCCTGCGGCTGTTATGGTTATATCAGGTCAGGCAGATCCCCTTTTGATTTTGCATCTGTTCATAAGAAAAGGAGGATCTCTATGTTATCTAAAACGTTATCTAACATGATCGTTTATTTCACACGCCGGAGCGGACACCGCCATCCGGTGATTTATCCCTGTATCATCATTTTATGCGCCCTTATGCTGACGCTTCAGCCGACAGTCACAGCCCACGCTGCATCGGACGGGCTGCCGCCGTTTATCCTGCTCTCTGACTACTGTGCGTCCATTCCGATCGACGGTCAGTTCACGCTGATTGCTGTCTGCTCGAACGGGACGTTTCCGCGCTTTTCGAGCAGTAAATCCTCGATCGCCAGTGTGAACACCTACGGTGTCGTGACCGGTAAAAAGTCTGGCACCTGTACGATCACGGCGAAGATCCGCGGTGCGGAGGCTTCGTGCAAGGTCACTGTCCAGAAATCGACCATCGCACTCAGCCAAAGCAGCATTTCCATGGAAAACGGGGCAAACGCGACGCTCAAAGCCACCGTATCGACCGGTCATGAGGTCGTATGGCGGTCCTCCGCCTCTTCGGTCGCCAGCGTCGATGAAAATGGAGTGATCACCGCAAAAAAATGCGGCAGCGCGATCATTCGTGCTACCGCTGACGGTGTCAGTGCCACATGCAGGGTGACAGTGCGCAGACCAACGCTCTCACTGAGCCACACAAGAATCACCCTCTACCCGGACGATACATTTGTGCTGACAGCCCGCTGTTCTTCCGATCGTCCGCTCAGCTACCGCTCATCCTCCTCTGCTACCGCGAGTGTGGATGAGACAGGGCGCATCTATGCCCATAAAAAAGGAACTGCGACCATCACCGTCAAAGTTGACGGTGTCAGCCGCACCTGTAAAGTCACTGTGAAGCCACAGGAAACACCTGCGGCATCTTCCACGAATCCCTCATAACCCCATATGCTGGGGATCTGCCTACCTGATTTTTGTGAGTATATTTTTTGCGAAGTTAGTTCCGCGTTCGGGCTGTCTGGCTGCGTCCCCGGCAGTATCCCGATCAGACTGCTCCGATTGCCCGACGGTGCCTCGCTGTTTCTTCAGCCTTGGCTCGATGTGTCTTTCGCTTTGCTCACACACATAGCCTGCGGCTTTCAGTTGTGACACAAGAAGCGTTATCAAATCGCTCGCACTTCGCCGAACAAACGTCGCATCTGACGGGAACTGCCCGTGTCCACAGCCGCCAGCCCTGCATTCCATATTGCCTTATAAAACCCATTCGTCCACAAATCAAATCTGCATATATACGTGCATCTCGCGTATAACTAGCAGCGCGAGCAAAGCCATGTCTGATTTTGCTGCCTTTGCACGATGGAGATGAGACTC
>CALBJL010000166.1 GCA_937893485.1 uncultured bacterium
CTTACATTCGCTATCCGTGAAGGTGGACGTACTGTAGGATCAGGACGTGTTGCTAGCATTATCGAGTAATCTTTGATTTAGAACCAAATATTATTAAAAGAACCCCGCAATCCTTTGTTTCTCAAGGGGTTGCGGTTTTTTCTTTTGGGAAAAAGAAGTACGAACAAAATTTACAAAAGATAAAATAAAAAATGAATGGTTCTAAAAATGGAAATAGTGATAGAGTTTGGTAAAAATTTACATATAATGAGAGTGAAGAATAAAAGGCAATTGAATATTGAACAATAGATTGTGAAGTGTTATAATTGGTGCATTATCAAATCTATTTTATGGAAAGGGTGAAAAATATGTGTTTCTACATTGGGATTGAGGATTTAGCTGCAAATGCTTTAATAGAGTCAATGCGTAGAGCGGAAAAAACATTTTTGACCTATAAAGAGATAGAAAATTATGGTTCAAGAGTTGTTGAACTTTTAAATGAAAAGGGCGAAAAAGCGGTTTTGATTTTGTCCAGGGAAAGTACAAATGCTTTATTTAGAAATTATTCAGATTTTTTCCAAGAAAAAAACGTTAACGGAGAAATGGGTATTGAATTAAAGGAAGAGGTTACTTTAGAAAATTTAATAAACCAGTTTAGAGGCTATTTGGCTTTAGATGTTTTGATGGCATTTGTAAATGAAAATTCTGTTCAGGCATTGGGGGTATAGTAGGCGTTGAAAGAGTACAAACGGTTGAAAGATCCAATTTATGGATATATTAGTATACCGACGCAATACATGAATGGAATTATTGATACTGCTTGTTTTCAAAGATTGCGGAGGATAATACAGACGAGTTATTCTCCGCTTTACTCGTCCGCTGTACATAACAGATTTGTGCATTCTATGGGAGTATTCCACTTAGGAGAAATTGCATCTGCTCAAGTTATTACTGAAATTGAAAAGAAGTATCAATTTGAGTTTGATGTAAAAAGAATTGGTGAGATATTTATGATAGCATGTTTATTACATGATGTGGGACATGCTCCATTTTCTCATACTGGTGAAGAATTCTATCTAGATGGAGACAAGAAATTTACGGGAATTCATAATAAATTAATTGAAGTTGTTTCTGCAGAAAAATTTGTTGGAGATGTGCCGCAGGAGAAGACAGCAGCTGCAGCTCCGCATGAGATAATGAGCTCTATAGTGGGGCTTATTTCATTTCCAGACTTCTTTTCAAATGAAAATGAACGTGAGTTTTTTGCAAGATGTATCACTGGATATAAGTATTCTGAAAAAAATGATGAGAATGATATTCGTAATTGTTTTATTCAATTACTAAATTCAAAAGTAATAGATGTTGATAAATTGGATTATCTGATAAGAGATGCATACATAACAGGATTTGATACTGTTAGTATAGATTATGAAAGATTGCTAGGTGCATTAACTATTGTAAAAACAGACAGTGGGTATGAGTTAGCATATTATAAAAATGCAATTAGTGTAATTGAAAATGTTGTGTATGCTCATGATGCAGAACGCAAATGGATACAAAGTCATCCGATTGTCATATACGAAACATATATATTACAGCACATAATTGGTCATTTGTGTACACAGATAAATGCATTAGGTAAGAACCTCTTTTGTTTGGAATCTTTGTTGGATGAAGGACAAGAATTCAAAGAAAATGTTAAAGTAAGTCTTATGAGTGATGACGATATTGTCTATCTGATGAAAAATGTATTTCCGAATGAGTTGAGTGCTGAATATTTTAGACGCATTGACAGACGTCATCCGGTATGGAAATCAGAAGCAGAATACAAGACATTTTTCTTAGGGAAAACGTCAGGTGGTGAAATTCTTAAGGAATTTGAAATTGCAATGGCAGCAACAGCAAAATATTTAGGTGGACGTTCAGATATTTGGACAATCAATAAAAAGTTGGTTGATGTAATTCAAGCAGAACTTGCAGAAATTGATAATCAGGATTTAGATGATATGTCTAAAGCAGTTCAGAAGAAGGATAAAGAAAGAATCTTGAAAGTGATTAACTGCTTGCAAAAATATGCTTCTGAAAAAAACATGAAATGTGATTTTATTATCATTAAGGCTACTCAGTTTAATAGTGGCTTTGGTAAACCTGATTTTTCAGATACAAACATATCCTTTCCTATAGGAGATGGGGAAGAAAAAGTTGCCAAAGTTGGAGAAATTGTATCTTCACTAAGTGCAAAAGGTAAAGACAGAGATGATTTTTTCTATCTGTTTTACAAGAGAGATGATAGTGGTGACATAGAGCTGGAAAGTCAGGAATTATGCAGGATTTTAATAAGAGAATTTGTATAAAAAAGAGATCTAGAAAATCTAGGTCTCTTTTGCAGTTTTAAATATAATCGAGAGTGTAATATGTATAGTGTGGGTGCGGAGTGTAAAGCTCCGCATTCTTAAATTGAGGGTGCAGAATAACATCGGCTATGATATAATCAGCTTTGATTGATAGAAAACTTTGAAGCCAATGAAATATGTCATATAAAAAAGAGGTGTCAAATGAAATATATACTTTTACATGGAATGGGGCAAAATGCTTCAAGTTGGGATGAAACAGTATCATATTTATCTAATACTGTTGAAACGATCTGTCCGGAACTAAGCAAATTTTTTACTGAAGAAAACTGTTATTACACTAAAATGTATAGTTCCTTTTGTGAATATTGTAATATTTTTTCTGAGCCATTAAACTTGTGTGGTCTTTCACTTGGAGCGGTTTTGGCATTGAATTATGCTATCGATTACCCACAAAAAGTAAAGTCACTTATACTTATTGCACCACAGTATAATATGCCGAAATTTCTGCTCAAGGTACAGAATGTGTTATTTAAATTTATGCCTGAAAGTCAGTTCAAAGATATAGGACTAACAAAAAAGGACTTTATTACCCTTACAAATTCGATGGCTAATATGAATTTTACAAGTGGTCTTGAAAATGTTGCTTGTCCTGTATTTGTTCTTTGTGGAGAAAAGGATAATGTTAATAAAAAGGCAGCGGTAAAGATTGCCGAAAAACTATCAAGAGCTAAATTCAGCATGATTGAAAATTCAGGACATGAGGTTAACATTGATAATCCGAAAGAACTAGCTAAGATAATAGAGAAATTAAATGTAGTTTAGGATGGATAGCATCTTTTCCGGTTATATTGTTGGGAAAGAAGGGCGTGTTGGTGGCGATGATTGCTATTAGCATTCTCATTGTACCGTTTATGTACATATTAAGTGTTTTGATAAAAGCCAATGAGGTATTTCGTATTGGTGCGATTATGTCGATTATTTCACTTGTATTTCTGTGGATAATTTACATTATGTATCGTCGACTTAAGGAACGAAAACTATTGGCAACAGGAATTACATTCTTGTTTGCAATCCCGTTTACTATTTTGATAAATAGTACATTGTCAAAAATGATTGGCGAGCCGGTGATTGATATTTGGGATATATTATCTGTGTTTATTCTGTTTATTTTAGCAGTTGCATTTATTATTGGAGATTATGCGCGAAAGAAAGGATATGTAAGATAAGTTATTTTCAGTAGTGCTTGAAAACTCGATGGCAAGAAAAGTAATTCCGGTGCCAACAAATCATACAAATAAAAATAGACTATATAAAACCAACGAAAATATGCGGATTTCAGCCATAGAAAGCATAGGAAATATATCGAAAAATGCTATTCAGATAACGTGAAGGTGGACGTACTGTAGGATCAGGACGTGTTGATACTATTTTGATACTATAATCTCATTTAATTTGTCAGTTACTTCGTTTCCATATCTGGCGGCGATGTAGTAAAAGAGATGGGGTTTGCAAACGTGGCTGTAATGTGTATAACATACTTAACAAGGGAAGTTGGTCGGATAGCTTGCACCTATCCGCTCTGGCGTATGTTCTAAGTTACAAGGTAACCGTCTAACCTTTAGCCGTCGGTTCAGTGGACGGTTATTTTTGCACATGATATAATGAGTGCAAGTGAGAAAAATGCAAATTTATTTGTATTTGGCGAACGGCGATATAATATAAGCCATAGAATTTACTGGTATGAATAGCAAAAAATAGTCTGACTACTAGGGAGAAAGTAAAATGGATTTTTATGAGGTTGTTGAAAAAAGAAGAACAATTCGTGATTTTGAAAGTATTGCAATACCAGCGGATGTGGTAGAACGGATAATAGGAGCCGGGCTTAAAGCGCCTACGAACGATCATATGAGAGACTGGCATTATATTGTGATTCAAGACAAAAATGTGGTAATGCAGTTGTTGGATATCATTCCAAAGGGAATTTCCAAAGAAGATATGAATCAGTTGATCGTAGAATGGAATTTAAGCGATGGCGAGCAACAGGAATGTTATAGAAAAGCTGTACCAAAGCAACATAAAATGTTACTGGATGCATCAGTTGTTGTAATTCCGCTGTTGAAGCAAAAGACAGATATTTTGCACCCAGATAATATTTCACATTTAAATGGTTTTGCCTCTATCTGGTGTAGTATTGAAAATATATTCCTTGCTGCTACGGCAGAAGGATATGCATGTACACTTCGTGTGCCATTGGGGAATGAAGGTGAATGGGCGCGAGATGTGCTTGGCTATCCCGAAGATTATTTTATGCCTTGTTTTATCGGCATGGGCAAGCCGAAAGCTGATGCGGATGTCATAAAACAAAAGGATATAGAAGTGAAGAAAAGAATCCATTGGAATAGATGGTAGAAAATCATATAATAAAGGAATTTTCTGATATGGGGGAAAGTATTTGTTCATGGATTGGGGCAAACACCTGAGAACTGGGATGCAGTACTTCTGTTTATAAATGAGACGGAGAAATGTGTGTGTCCTAATTTGGTAGAAGGTGTAAAGAATGGGAAGTTAACTCACGTGACAATGGGGGATTAGTCGCATGTACGATGCATTGCGTGAAAATTTAAGTTATTTTGAATTATATAAAAGAATGTTTAAAGTAAAAAAGGTATTAGATTCAGAAAAAATACCTTTTGGAAATGATAAGGAACAATATTTTTTATATTATGAACCTTTGAATGTTGATTCTGAGAAAGTAATAGTTTGGGTGCATGGCGGAGGGTGGAATGCGGGTTCTCCAGACTTTTTTGATTTTGTTGGGCAGTGTATAGCACAAGAAGGATATCGGTTTGTTTCTCTTGGGTATAGATTGTCTCCTAAAAACAAATACCCATGTCAAATTGAAGACGTATGTAGGGGGTATTGTGAGACTATAGATTTTTTGAATGAAAAAGGAATTGATACTTCTAAGATGATTGTGTCTGGCTCGTCGGCAGGGGCACATTTATCATCCATTCTTTGCTATAGTCAAAGATGGCAGAAAGAATTGAATGTAGATGTGTCAAATATCATTGGTTTTATAGGTGTTGGTGGCCCATACAGTTTTTTGGGAAATATGTCTTTGTCAGTAAAATTATTATTGAGTCAATTATTCGAGAAAGGATATGACAGAAACCTTGGAGAACCATGTTTTCTCATGGAGAAAAACCATATACCAATGCTATTGATTCAGAGTAAGCATGATGGCTTGATAGAATATTCTTGTGCAGAAAAACTATATGAAAAAGCAAATCATGTAGGAAATGAATGTGAATTATATACTGTAGCGGATAAGAAGAATACCCATTCGTGGTATACAGCAGGAATGTTCTTAGAGACAAGAAAAGAGAATTTAGGATTGGATAAATTTTTCTCATGGATTGAAGGTTTATAATTGCAGCCTTTACCTCGAAAAATAGTGTATACAGAGCAAAATGAAGATGCTATAATAGATCTATGCTGTCTTGGTGCAGATGGGCGGAAGGATCATCATTTTTAAATGGGAGCTTTATGGAAAAAGTATTTGAAAAACACGAGACATTGTTTTGTATCGCACTAATTATTCTATATGTATGGGTAAATTCCTATTGTATTCAGAACTTTGGGCTTGCGGATTATAGAAGCGCAATTATAAATACCATATTCTCGATCGCGCTGATTGTACTCATGATCATGCTAAAGAGAACCGCTTATTATGGAATAACCGGAGTGACAGATTTGAAGCGGTATTTGTATTTTATTCCGTTGGTACTGATTGCGAGCGTGAATTTATGGAATGGAATCAACCTGGATCATTCAAAGAGCGAGATCCTATTTCATATTTTAACCATGGTGAATGTCGGATTTTTAGAAGAAATCATTTTTAGAGGCTTTTTGTTCCGGATGATGGCGAAGGATAATGTTAAGAGAGCCATGGTAGTCAGCGCAGTTACGTTTGGGATCGGACATATTGTTAATTTGTTCAATGGAGCAGACCTCATACCCACATTGATACAAATATGTTATGCGATTTCGCTTGGTTATCTGTTTGTGATCATATTCTATAAAAGCAAGTCGCTGATCCCGTGTATCATCACGCATGCCTGTGTCAATTCGCTGTCGATATTTCATGTTGAAAATACAACATCACTATGTGCGTCATCGGTTGTTTTGATACTGATAGCATCATCCTATGCTATTTATATCAATAAAAATGTAACGGAATCATTACGAGCAGACTAGGAGGGAGAAACATGTTTACAATATTCAATTCGGAAAGCCTGTGGATCGGCACAGATCTGAAAAAATTTAATGAGATCAGGGATGCGCTGGATCAGGCTGGCATCAAGTATCAATATAAGGTAAAAGACCGGATGGGCGAATGGTCAGGCAGAGGAACGCTTCGGGGAAGTGTCGGAAGTGCGGGTAATCTGTCGGAACAGGCGAAACAGTATGAGATTCTGGTAGAAAAGAACGCACTGGAAAATGCCCGTGTTGCGATACAAAAGTAAGTTTTGCAGCAATGCGGGCGATTTTGCCGAAAGCTGGGGCATCTGTCATTTGGCGCAAGATACACAAGGACTGGATCTAAACGATCCGGTTCTTTTTTTATGTGCTAGAAACTTTCCGCCATATAAAATGCTCTGTGCGCACATCGTAAAAAAGAAACAAGGCATTTGTATAATATTCACAAAAAACATCCTGCAAAATTCATCATTTTGTGCATTGTATAAAGTGAAAAGCAGATATATAATGTAATAACAATAATATAAGATGTTATGTTATATATTTCAACAAAGCAAAAATAATAAAAGAACGTAATGAACAAACAACTATGAACACTAGAAGAAAGGCGGAACAATATGAAACGGAAGAAAACTTTTTTTCTAATTGCGTTAGCAGCAGGCTGTATCGGTATGACAGGCTGTGCGGGAAATGATATGGAGCGGGCGGCATCTGCGGATGTGATCAATATCCAGATTGCCTATGAGAATAATCCCGGCGAGCCGATCGATCTCGCCTGTCAGAAATGGAAAGAGCTTCTCGAGGAGGAGAGCAACGGACAATTCCATGTGGAGCTGTATCCGTCCAGCCAGCTTGGCACAAAGGGAGATATTATCAATCAGGAGATTGCCGGTGATTCGGTCATTACGCTTGCCAATGGTGCGTTTTATGCAGATCTGGGTGTCAGCGATTTCAGCGTGACATTTGCACCCTATTTATTCCGGTCGTGGGATGATATTGAAAAGCTGGCAGCGAGTGACTGGTGGGCAGAGCAGGAGCAGGAATTAAAAGAGACGAGCGGACTCACGATTCTCGCAAGCAACTGGCATTACGGCGTGCGCCACACATTGACGAAGAAACCTGTGACAAGTCCGGAGGATATGAAAGGCTTAAAGATCCGGGTTCCGGGAAACCAGCTTCAGGTGGACAGTATGGAGGCGCTCGGTGCAGCCGGAACGCCCATGAGTCTCGGTGATGTGTATACAGCGTTGCAGCAGAGCACGATTGATGGACTGGAGAATCCGATTTCGGTCATTGAAAACGGAAAATATCAGGAAGTTGCAAAATATTTATGCGAAGATGCACACATTTATGATCTGACGACATGGTGCTGCGGAGAAGAATTTTTCGAGTCGCTGACGCCGGAACAGCAGGAGCTGTTAAAAAAGACCTGCGAGGAGGCAGGCGTGTATAACAATGGAATTCTTGAGGATGAGACGGAGAAATCTATGGCGAAGCTGATCATTGAAGATGTTCAGGTGTATGAAGTCGAGGATATGGACGAGTGGTTTGAGGCTTCGCAGACATTCTATCAGAAAGCAGAGCAAAAGTATGGCTGGACGGAAGGACTTGTGGACACCGTGAAGGCGATCATTGCAGAGTAGGAGGCATTTATGAACACAAAATGGATTGAAAAATTCAAACAGATTGATATAGCGATTGCGGTGATTGCACTGGTGGCATTGATTCTGGTCACGTTTTTAGGTGTCATTTTCCGTTATGTATTCTCCAATCCGTTTTCATGGCAGGAGGAGGTACAGCTGGCGATGATTATATGGGTGATCTTTTTCGGCGCACGCTATGCGTTCGAGACGCATGCGCATGTGGCGATCGATATGCTGTATGATTTCTGCCCGAAAAAGGTGCAGAAGGTATTGCTCGTTCTGATCGCGCTGGTTGTGACAGTTGTGCTTGGTTTCATTTGCGTTTACAGCGTGGATTATATACAGATCATGTTCCGCTATCACCTGAAAACCAGTATTCTGCACTGGCAGTACGGTGTGATTTATCTTCCGGTTCCGTTGAGCTGTATTTGTATGATGTTTCAGTTTTGGGCAGACACTGTCTGTGAATTACGTCAAGTTAAGGAGGAAATATAAATGCAGGTATATGTTATTATGGTCGCTTGTTGTATTTTACTGCTGTGCCTGTTCTTTAAAGTGCCGGTATTTATTTCGGTATTTGCGGGAGCACTCACCTATTTCCTATTAGGTGCGGCTTCTTCACCGGCGATTTTAGCGCAGCGGATCATTGCAGGTACACAGAGTATCCCGCTGTTGGCAATTCCGTTTTTTATCTGTGCGGGTGTGTTTATGAATTATACGGGAGTGACGAAACGAATCATGAACTTTTGTAATGTATTGACCAAGCGTCACACCGGTGGACTGGGACAGGTAAACGTGCTGCTCTCTACATTGATGGGCGGTTTGTCCGGAAGTAATCTCGCGGATGCTGCGATGGAAGCAAAAATGCTCGTTCCCGAGATGGAAAAGGAAGGCTATTCCAAAGAATTTTCATCTGTACTGACAGCGACATCGGCGATGATTACACCCTTGATCCCTCCGGGAATCGGAATGATCTTATACGGTTCGATCGCAAATGTTTCGATCGGAAAGCTGTTTGTTGCCGGAATCGGCATCGGATTGCTGTTATGCGTTTCGCTGATGATCCTAGTGTACATTATGTCAAAAAAGAGGGGCTATCAGGTTGCGCAGAAGGAGCCGCGCGAAAAGGGTGAGCTTGGACATTCTCTGAAAGAGGCGATTTTACCGCTGTGCCTGCCGATCCTGATCATCGGAGGCATCCGTATCGGTGTCGTTACCCCGACGGAAGCCGGAACTGTGGCGATCGTGTATGCATTGCTGCTGGGTATGATTTACCGTGAGATTTCGCTGAAAAATGTGGTGACAGGTCTGAAAGAAAGTGTTGCGACGACAGCATCGATCATGCTGATTGTCGGCGGTGCGTCCGCATTTGCATGGGTTCTGACGAGAGAGCGCATTCCGCAGCAGCTGACCGCATTTATCACAAACAATATTTCTAATAAGTATGTGTTCCTGCTGATCGTGATCGTGTTCCTGATACTGGTCGGTATGTTTATCGAGGGAAATGCTGCGATGATCGTACTTGTTCCCCTGCTGGCTCCCGTGGCAGCAGCATACGGTATCGACGAGATCCATTTTGCGATGTTGTTCATTTTTGTCATGGCGGTGGGAGGTGTGACACCGCCGATGGGTACATTGATATTTGTTACCTGTGGTGTGACAAAATGCGATATTAAAGACTTTGTCAAAGAGGCAGTTCCGTTTTATGCCCTGCTGTTAATCGTTATGCTGCTGATTGCGTTTGTTCCGGTATTATCGACAGGTCTTGTCAATCTGGTATACTGATTTTTGTACATTTGGAAAAACATGCTGTTCGGTGGGACACTGTTGCAAAAATCGTGTATAATAGGTATATCAAAATGCAGGACATGGAGGTTTGTACGTGATATCGATTTTGGAAAAGCAAAAGCAGGAATCCGCAAAGGATTATGTTCTCCGCGTGTTAATACATAGCATTGTAAATACCGAACTAAAGCCGGGGGAGCGGCTGGTCGATCAGGAGATCTGCAATCTGCTGGGGGTCAGCCGGACACCGTTCCGCGAGGCGGAGCTGGGACTGGCACAGAAAAAGCTGATAGAAATAAAGCCCAAAATAGGCACTTATGTATCCTATATTGATCCGGGGCTGGTGGAAGAAGTGAGACACCTGCGCAGTGTGCTGGAGGCGGAAATCGCGATGATGGCATGTGATCTTCTGACACCGGAGGACATTGACCGGCTCTGGGAAAATATCGCATTATGGCAGTTGTATATCAGGCGCGGCGATGAGGAAAAAATGTTTTATTATGATAAAGAATTCCATAAAATGCTTTATCATATGTGTGGTCGCAGCTATTGGTGTGAGTTGGTCGAGGGAGTCGCGCCGCATTTTGACCGCACGACAATTCTGAGCTTTCGCTGCCAGACAAAGGAAAAGATCTATAAAGACCATGAAGAACTGTTAGAAGCGATTGAGCAGAAGGATAAGGAAAAAGCAAGGGAAATCGCGCGTCGCCATATGGAGCGTTATATTGAGAACATTGGCACGATTCAGCAGGAATTTCCGGATTATTTCATTCAGTAGACAAAAATGTCGGTATCAGAGATGATGCCGATATTTTTTTACTTTATTTCAAGATAAACATATTGACAAAATTTTTGCAAGGATGTATATTTTAATTACTGAAATATATAACATAAAATGAAGTATGTATCAAAGGAGAAGACTATGAAGGGTGAATATGATGTGGTAGTAATCGGAGCCGGGGTGGTAGGCAGCGCGATTGCGAGAGAACTATCCAGATATCAGTTGCACATCGGTGTGATGGAAAAAAATCTGGATGTCTGTAATGAGACAAGCGGACGCAATTCTGCAGTAGTACACGGTGGTTTCGCCTATGATGCGAACACGCTGAAAGCGAAGTTTTGTGTTGCCGGAAACCGGATGATGGGAGATCTTTCGGAGGAGCTGGACTTCCCGTTCCAGCGCTGCGGCAAAGTGCTGGTAGGTAATACCGACGAAGATATGGAGCAGTTGAAGCGCACCATGAAGCAGGGCGGCATCAACGGTGCGACCGGACTGGAGCTGATTGATGAGAAGAAGCTGCACGAGCTGGTGCCTGCGGTGATCGGAAAATTTGCGATGTGGTCGAAAAACAGCGGTATCATGGACCCGTTTCTCTTTACCGTGAGTCTGGCAGAAAATGCAGCGCAGAACGGAGCAGAGTTTTTATTCAGACACGAAGTGACCGGCATTGACCGCGCGGATGACAGCTACTGCATTCACACGAATCAGGGAGATTACAAGACGAGATGGATCGTGAATGCGGCAGGACTCGGCTGCAAACAGATTTCCGATATGCTGGGGATCACCGGCTACCGTGTGATCGGCTCTAAAGGAAACTATATCATTCTGGACAAGCGGCTTGGACCGTTGCTGCCGATGCCTGTTTATCCGGTTCCGAGTAATACATATATGGGAATTCATGTGACACCGACTGTAGATGGCAATGTGACGGTAGGACCGGATGCAGAAAATGTGACGGATTTTTCTTATTACGGAGTGCCGCAAAAGAATATCGATGCACTGGCGCGCAGCGGATCTGACCTGTGGCCGCACATCAACAAGGCGGATCAGATCCGGAATTTCTCAGGCATTCTGCCGAAATGGGTGGATGAAAACGGAGTTATTCAGGACTTTAAGATAGAGGTTAAGGATGACATCGCTCCCCGTGCAGTCAATCTGGTCGGTATAGAATCACCCGGTCTCACCGGTGCCGTTCCGATCGCACAGTACGTTGTAGAGCTGATCAAGGATCGGGAACCGCTTGCAAAAAATGACCGGTTTGTTCCTGAACATAAATCGATTCAAAGATTTGCCACTGCCTCTCTGGAAGAAAGAAATGCCCTGATCGCGAAAGACCCGGCATACGGAGAAATGATCTGCAGCTGTGAGCAGGTCACAAAGGCTGAGATCCGGGCTGCACTTCACAATCCGCTGGGTGTGTCAACGATGACCGGAATCAAATACCGCACAAGGGCTATGATGGGTACCTGTCAGAGCGGCTTCTGCCAGATGAAGATCGAGCGACTGATTGAGGAAGAATTGGGACTTGCGCCAAACGAAGTCGTTTACAGCCGTCCGGATTCGTGGGTATTAACCGGCAAAATGAGGGAGGAAGACTAACATGGAACAGAAGGATGTTATTATTATCGGTGGTGGACCGGCAGGTCTGGCGGCTGCTTTGGAATTGCACAAAGCAGGTGTGACGGATCTTCTGATTTTGGAACGTGAAGATAAGCTTGGGGGAATTTTAAGACAGTGCATTCATGACGGCTTCGGTCTTGGCAGATTCGGCGAGAGCCTTTCCGGACCGGAATATGCACAGCGTTTTATCGAGAGTGTGGAAACTCTGCACATACCGTACCTGTTAAATGCAACGGTTACGGATCTGACGAATGACAAAGTAGTTACGGTCGTCACAGCGGATGGCATCCGCACGATACAGGCAAAGGCGGTCGTACTTGCGATGGGCTGCAGGGAGCGGAGCCGCGGAGCGTTAGGTATTCCGGGAGAGCGTCCGGCGGGCGTATTTACCGCAGGTACCGCACAGGCATATATGAACCTTTACAACCGGATGCCCGCAAAAGAGGTCGTGATTCTCGGCTCCGGAGACATCGGAATGATTATGGCGCGCCGCCTCACCTTAGAGGGCGCACATGTGCAGGCTGTTTTCGAGATCATGTCGCATCCGAGCGGTTTGCCGAGAAATATTATTCAGTGTCTCGAGGACTATGACATTCCGCTGTATTTAAGCCATACCGTTACAGACATTCACGGAGATACCAGACTGACGGGTGTCACGGTTTCGCAGGTAGACGAGCATTTGCAGCCGATTGCCGGCACGGAAAAGAAATATGACTGTGATACACTGATCTTATCTGTCGGTCTGCTTCCAGATAATAAATTGACGAGAACTGCCGGGATAGAGATTGATCCGCATACGCGGGGCGCTTATGTGGATGAGTTTATGCAGACGGAGATTCCGGGTGTGTTCTCGGCAGGAAATGTGCTCCATGTGCATGATCTGGTGGATTTTGTATCGATGGAGGCAGAGCATCTCGCAAGATGTGCGGCAAAATATGTGCAGGGCGAGGAGCTTCCTGCCTGTGAGATTGGCATTCAGCCGGCAGCAGGTGTCGGACATACGATTCCTCAGGCGGTCAGCGGGGAAAATGATTTCCAGTTATCGCTGCGCGTGAGGGATCACTACGGAGACTGCCGGATCGTCGTAAAACAGGATGGCAGGGAAGTTGCGGTTAAACGGATGAAAAAGGCGATTCCGGCTGAAATGATCCAGTTTCAGGTAAAAGCAGATAAGATCATCGGAAAAAATGCATTGGAGGTGTCGGTAGAATGCTAAAACAATATACCTGTATCATTTGTCCGAATGGATGTGAAATAGAGGCAGACGTAGAAAATCAGGAGATCCGCTCCATCACAGGTCACACCTGTAAGCGCGGCGAGGAATATGTGCGTCAGGAGATCCTTGCACCGAAGCGGACGATCGCCAGCTCGATCGTTGTGAAAAACGGGGAGCTTCCGCTTGCCAGTGTCCGTCTGACAAAACCGATTCCCAAAGATATGATCTTTCCGGCAATGGAAGAAATTAAACGGATTACCGTGACTGCACCGGTACAGGCGGGAACGGTTCTGCTCTCCGGAATTTGCGGAACCGACAGCAATGTCGTGTGCACAAAGACTGTGAATGCCTGCGAATAAGAACAGTAACCATGAACTGACATTTTATTTTTAAAACGGTAGAATGTAATGGAAAAAGCCGAAAAGTTCGGTTATACTGATATTCGAATAGGGTAGCATGTGAGTCGGCAAAAAAAGCGAGAGGAGAACAGCAAAAATGAATTTAAACTTAAAAGCAAAAGAAGAATGTAAATTTGATGCGGTATCCTTGGGCGAGGTCATGCTTCGTCTCGATCCGGGAGAGGGCAGAATCCGTACCGCAAGACAGTTCCGTGCATGGGAAGGCGGCGGAGAGTACAACGTGGTGCGTGGTCTTCGCAGATGCTTCGGTATGAACACCGCAGTCATCACCGCTTTTGCGCAGAATGAAGTCGGATTGTTGATGGAGGACTTTATCCTTCAGGGCGGAGTGGATACATCACTCATCAAATGGATGGAAACAGACGGAATCGGCCGTGTGTGCCGTAACGGTATCAACTTTACCGAGCGCGGTTTCGGTATCCGTGGCGCAGTAGGATGCTCTGACCGTGCAAATACCGCAATTTCAAAGGCAACACCGGAAGATTTCGATTTTGATTATATTTTCGGCGAGATGGGTGTTCGCTGGCTGCATACAGGCGGTATCTATGCGGCTCTGTCCGAGCAGTCCTGTGAGACCGTTCTGGCAGCGATCAAGACAGCCAAGAAATACGGCACAGTTGTATCCTATGACCTGAACTACCGCCCGTCTATGTGGAGTGCGATCGGTGGACAGGCAAAGGCGCAGGAAGTAAACAAGGAGATCGCCAAGTATGTAGATGTCATGATTGGTAACGAGGAAGACTTTACCGCCTGCCTCGGTTTTGAGATCGAGGGCAATGATGCAGATTTAAAAGAGCTGAATCTGGATGGTTATAAGAAAATGATCAACGAGGCAGCAAAGGCATATCCGAACTTTAAGGCGGTTGCCACCACACTCCGCGAGGTAAAGACAGCTACCGTCAATGACTGGAGTGCAATCTGCTGGGCAGACGGCGAGGTATACAAGGCAAAGGATTACAAGGGTCTTGAGATCATGGATCGTGTAGGCGGCGGAGATTCCTTCGCATCCGGTCTGATCTACGGACTGATGACGACCGAAAATGCAGAGCTGGCAGTAAACTATGGTGCCGCTCACGGCGCACTGGCGATGACGACACCCGGTGATACGACAATGGCAAGCAAAAAGGAAGTGGAGGCCATTATGGGTGGCGCAGGAGCGCGTGTACAGAGATAGTTGTCCTAATAAAATATAGTAGTTGAGAGGGAGGACCCGGATTATCGCAGATAATCCGGGTTTTTCCGTGCAGATTTGTCCAAGTCTGATTACAAATAAATCCAAGTCTTTGTAAAATGGAATATGCTATAATAATGTAACTAGTACATACGAGGTGGGGAAGGTATGAAGTTACGGACAAAAATATTACTGATGGTTCTGGGCTGTGTTCTTACTGCGCTGATTCTTCAAACATGTTTATTTCAAATTCGTTCGTCGGCGCTGATTTATGACCTGGCGAAGGGAGAGAGCGAGCAGTCATTGCAAAATATGCAGAATGAAATCTATGGATTGATTAAAAACATGGAGAACCATCTGATTGAGATTTATCTGGACGATGAACTGATTGAAAGCTTGCAGCAAAGAGAGCGGGTTCAGGAACTGCGGACAAAATTTTACAGAAAAGCATACGATATAGCAATGAATGAATTTGAGACCGGCGATGGAGTAGTTTCTCTTTATCTGTACACGATGGATCATCAGATCATCAGTACTTATCGCAGGGCGGTGACTCCGAAGCACAATTATGCCACGGATATTTATACAGACCGTGAGAACAATAATGCGGATATTGTGCGGGGGTACGTGGAATCTGATGATGCGGTCATGCTGGTATCCAGTTATTACAACAAATATCGAGGGAAAAATATATTACGTCTGGTATTAAAACTATATAGAGAAAGCAATCTGGATGATAAAATCGGATATGTGGTATGTGATATTGATATGAAGGCGGTTGAAAACATCATGGAAAAATATCGCATAGACAGCACGGTATTTATGTGGCTGCAACCGGCTGGAGACTGTCCGGTTGCAACGCTTGGTGAGCTGGATGCGGAGCAGAAAGAAGAATATGAAACGATACGTTCTGCGGTAGCAGCCAGAGAAAATATTGTGGAACAGTTAAATTCCAAACAGGAATTTTTCTGTGTGAGACAGAACCATTATAATCTGACTGCATATTCGATGATGCCGCAGACAGTATTACAGCAAAATCAGAGGAATCTTCAGATGAATCTGATCTTAATAGCAGTTCTGATGATTGCGGCAGCGACAATTCTCACCTTTTTTATATCAAGGGGATTGACCAGACCGCTGGAAATGCTCATGGATACGATCCGGCAAATCGGAGATGGCAATACACAGCTTCGGGCAACAGTCGTAAAAAATGATGAGATAGGAGAACTCGGAAAAGAATTTAATGATATGCTGGATCAGATGGAGGTGTTAAAGCAGCAGGAGTATCAGGCAAAGCAGCTGTTAAGTCAGGCAGAATATAAGGCATTGCAGGCGCAGATCAATCCGCATTTTCTGTATAATACGTTAGACACAATGGCTAGCATCGCAGAGGTGCGGAATTGTCCCGAAGTCAGCCGTTTAAGCCAGTCACTGGCAAATATTTTCCGTTACAGCCTGAATATGAAGAACCCGTTTTCAACTGTTGAGCAGGAGATCGCACATCTGAAAAATTATATTTATGTCATGGATATGCGTATGCACGATAACATCCGGTATACATTTCAGATCGAGGAGGAAACACTGAAAAGTAAACTGCCCCGGATCTCGTTGCAGCCATTAGTGGAAAATGCGATCAATCACGGCTTGCGGAATAAGCGCGGTGCGAAAGAGGTGTGTGTCCGGATCTGGATTGAGGACGGCAGGCTGAAGATCTGTGTAGCGGATAACGGGGTGGGAATGGAGACTACGGAGATCAATGCAAGCCTGCAGCGCAATGAAATTGACTATGTGGAGCAGGGAAATTCCATCGGACTGCACAATATCAATGCCCGGTTGAAAATGCTCTATGGGGATCAGTATGGGCTTCGGATCGACAGCGTTTTGGAGGAAGGAACAAAGGTGTTTATGATTTTGCCGGACAATGGGGAGGAGAATACAGATGATTAAAAGAATGTATCGGGTGTTGTTTGCAGACGATGAATATTGGACAAGGGAAAAGCTGCGGAATATGATTCCGTGGGAGGAGTATTCTTTAGAATTTCTGGAACCGGCAGTCGATGGGGAAGATGCGTGGGAAAAGGTGGAGGCATTGCGGCCGGATATTTTTATAACCGATATAAATATGCCGTTTTTAAGCGGCGTGGAGCTGTTGGAACGTATACAGGACAAGTATCCGGAAATCATTACGTTTGTAATCAGTGGATATGATGATTTTGCATATGTGAAAAGTTCTTTTTTATCCGGTACAATGAACTATCTGATTAAACCGGTGTCAAAAATTGATTTGATGCAGGCGCTTGTCAAAGCGCTGGAGAAAATCAGTCATTATGAAAATGAGCAGATAGAACTGCAAAAAGCTGCATCAGGCATTCAGGATCGGGAGTTCAGCCAGTTGATACAAAAGCCCGATGACTGGAATCAGGCAGTCGCAATCCAAAGCAATTCGACGGAACTGACAGGTGTGCGTCTGGTATTGATTAAGATTCATAATTTACATGAGCTGTTAAAGGGGAAACCGTCGGCTGGCTGGGAATGGGCTTATGAGGTAAAAAAAGAAATCCGTCGGATCTATCAGGATGAGGAAGCCATTATTTTTCATAATATCTACCGGATTAACGAGTTTTTGATTTTAACAAAAAAGGATGAGCAGGAGGTGAGCCGGTGTTCTGAAAAGCTGCGGATCAAAGCAGCTGCTGAGAGACATGCATGTATCACAATCTGTATCGGAACACATTCCTATGCGATGGAAAGTATACATATGGCGTATGTAGAAGCTGTGGGGCTGTTGATGAATAGGAGCTATGTCCGCAAAAGTGAAATCATGATATACCATAAGGATCAGAAGGACAAATGGAGGCAGCATATGTCGACGGAAGTCGAAAAGCAGTTGAAAAATGCGTTGGCGGATGTAAACCAGAAGGAGATCAAACGGGTGGTGTTTGAGAGCAGCGGGCTACATGGCTGCGTGAAAGAAAACTGGTCCTATCTGGAAGTGAAACAGACGATCAAACAGCTCTTTGATATTATTCTGAACTGTACCTTGCAGGATCAGGCAGATGTGGTCGATGCTGAAAATGTAGTGGAGACGGTGGATCGGGTCGTAGAAACACTCGATTATGAGAAATTAGAACAGCAGATAGAGGAGGCGATTATCTATCTGATTCCGCAAAAGGCAGAGCATGAAACGCAATCCATGAAGCATATTGTGTTACTTGTCAAAGAGTGGATTCAGGAACATTATGCGGAAGAATTGTCATTGTCGGCGCTGGCGCAAAGGTATCATGTAGACAGCTCCTATTTGTCAAAAATGTTCCGTCAGGAAATGGGTGAAAGCCTGATTTTATATATTACACATAAGCGGGTAGAAAAGGCGAAAGAGTATATGCAAAATACGGAAATGAATCTGGCGGATATTGCATTTCTGGTTGGATATGATGATTATACCTACTTTAGCCGGGTATTTAAAAAGACGACCGGAAGCAGTCCGAGAGAGTATCGTGCAACTATAGAGGAGAACAAGAAGTGAAAAGATGGCTGACAGTGTTGTTGTGTGTGTTACTTGTGTCTGCAGAGACAGGATGCGCGAAGCAGCAGGAAAATGAGACGGAAGAGCAGGACGTAATTATTTCTGTGCTTGCCGGTCAATCTACATCGGATGCCGGGGTGGAGGATATGATTGATGAGTGGATGCAGAAAAATTTTCCAACGGTAAGTCTGGAATGGGAATGCGTTGACTGGGGAGATAAATTCAATGCCCAGATGCGGGGAAGATTTGCGGCGGGAGAGATTCCGGATATTATTATCGGTAAGGCACAGGATGTGCAGATTTATGCCAGAAGCGGAAATCTGGCAGTGATTCCGGAAAAATACCTCGGAAAAGTTACGAAGGATGCACTGATGGCAGTCACAGTAGACGGAGAGGTGTATGGGATTCCGTATAATGCATGGTATCAGGGTGTGATCTATAATAAAGATATTTTCCGCAAATACGGAATTGAGGTACCCACAACGGTTGAAGAGCTGGAGCAGGTGGTACAACTACTGGAAGAAAACAAAATTGTGCCATTTGCTTCGCATTTTCAGGAATCATGGGAAGTTGCGAACATGACCATGCAGTTTTTTATGAATGATATTTTTAAGGATATTCCGGATTGGGGAGACCGTTTCCGTGACGGTGAGGAGAATTTTAAGGATTATCCGGTGATAAGAAAATGTCTGGAAAATAACAGGTTTATTTTGGAGCATACATGGGACGATGCGCTGCAGATTAACCAGTATGAGAGCGACAGCCGCTTTATGAAAGGAGAAGCTGCGATGTATCTGACCGGTTCATGGTCGATGCAGTTTTCAAATCAATATGGCAATGCGATTGATTTTGGCATTTTCCCTTATCCGAACCAGAAAGGAAACGCAAAGCTGATCAAAGAGAATAATATGACCTTTATGAAAAGTGCAAAAACCGAGCATGGGGATCTGATCAATCAGATTTTTAACCGGCTGTTAAGTGACCAGAAGCTTGCGCAGGAAATTGTCGCTTTCACACAGTCTTCGTCGGTTCTTGAGGGTGTTGCGGCGGATGGACAGGGTCCGATCCAGCAGGATATAGATCTCTATGAGGAGCAGGAGCAGGTGATTGATGTAACGACAGGAAATGAACAACTGATATGGGCATTTCAAAAGAAGCTGGCAGAGCAGCAGCTCCTGTGGCTGCACAATGAGATTGGACTTGAACAGGTGTTGGAGTATGCGGACCGCAACCGCGCATCAAGCAGGGACTAGAAGATTATGTAATGATTTGCAAAGATGTACAAGTGAAAAATACAAAATAGTGCTAATGACCGGTCGCCGTTATTTCCTATAATAGTTTTATCAAAAACAAACAAAAAGGAGAGCACGGTATGAAGAAAAAAGTAGTCAGTGTTTTACTGGCAGCAGTAATGGTTATGGGAATGGCAGCAGGATGCGGTTCAGGGGACTCCGGTGACACCGCAGCGGACACACAGAACGACAACGGTGCTGAGAGCAGTGAGAGTGATGCGGATGGTGAGAGCGCAGGTGATACATCCTCATCAGAAAAAGTTACCTTGTCTGTACTGGCAGGACAGTCAACAACGGATGCAGGAATCGAAGAATTTATTGATGAAGCATTGGCAGAGCAGTATCCGGAGATCACGCTGGAATGGGAATGTGTGGACTGGGGAAATGATTTTCAGCCGAAAATGCAGCAGTATATGCAGTCAGGACTTCCGGATATCATGATCGGTAAAGCACAGGATGTGGCAACATACGCACCGAAGGGTGTCCTTGCTGAAATTGATAGTACATATCTGGATCGCGGACTGGATGCTGCAAGAGAAAATGTGACAGTGGATGGAAAGACATACGGTCTGGTGTACAATGCGCTGTATCAGGGTGTCTATTACAACAAGCAGATGTTTAAGGATAACGGATGGGAGGTTCCGGAGACACAGGAAGATCTGCAGAAAATCATTGATGACTGCAATGCGAAGGGAATTACACCGTTTGCAAGCCATATGGTAGATACCTGGTCGATCGGAAATGTGACCATGCAGTTTATGATGAATGATGTATTTAACAAAGATGCCGAGTGGGGCGATAAATTCCGTAACGGAGAGGTATCATTCTCTGACAGTAAAGAGGCACAGACTGCTTATCAGTACAATAAGCTGATCTATGACAACACATTCCCGGAAACATTCTCAACGGAGCAGACAGATTGCGATGCGAAAATGGTGCAGGGAGAAGCTGCCATGAAGGTATCGGGTTCATGGTCCATCCAGAACTTCTTAGATATCGATGAGAACTTTGAATTTGGTATTTTCCCGTTCCCGAATCAGACGGGTGACTCCAAACTGATCTTTGAGCCGAATATTACGATTATGACGAGTGCACAGTCTGAGCATCAGGATGCGATTAACAAGGTGTTAGATGTATTGACAGGAAATAAAGATCTGGCAGTTCAGATACTGGATTATACAAAGACTGCTTCCATGTTAAAGGATGTTACACCCACGTTTACCAACCCGAGTCAGGAGGATATTGACAAGTATGCGGCTGATGGCAGAATCGTTGATGTAACACTGGGCAATAATCAGTTGGTATGGGGCGGATTCCAGGAAGAAAATGCAAAGGATATTGCAGCGTGGCTGCAGGGCGATGAGACATTTGAAGATTGTTTAAAGGCTTCGGATGACAGAGTAGAGGCAAGTTCCGCAAACTAGGAATGATGTTAGAGGGAAGAGGCATGCAGGTCTCTTCCCTTTTTACAGGAAAGGATGTATGTATCATGAAAAAAAGGGCATGTTCTATGGAAACACGGATGGCGAGACAGTATCTGTGTCTGGTGCTTCCCGGGTTCATTATCTTTACAATCGGGCTGATTATCCCGCTGCTTCTGGCATTTCGCTATTCCTTGACAAGCTGGGATGGAATGACTGTGGAAAAAACATTTGTCGGGCTGAAAAATTATATTGAGCTGTTTAAAGATTCGGATTTTCGTAATGCATGGTGGTTCACCGTGAAATTTACAGTCGGAAATACCATTATCCAAAATGTTGTAGCATTATTGTTTGCGGTGGCATTGGATAGTGGAATCAAGGCGCAGAAGCTGTATCGGACTGTTTTTTTCATTCCGTGTCTGATCAGTGCAGTCATTGTCGGTTTTATATGGCTGAAAATGTTTTCGAATGTGCTTCCGGCGATCAATGATCTGTTAGGAACAAATTTTAATTTCCTGTTGTTTGGGGAGAAAAGCACCGTACTCCGGGGATTGCTGATCGCAAATAACTGGCAGTGGATCGGTTACTGGATGCTGATTTATCTGGCAGGCTTACAGTCAGTGCCCGCAGAGTTGTATGAGGCTGCAAAAATAGACGGAGCAGGAACGATTAAGCGCTTTTTCAATGTCACAATACCGATGCTGGCACCTTCCATCACGATCTGTGTGGTTGGAATAACGACAGGATCATTAAAAGTGTATGACCTGCTGGTTTCCTCTACAAAGGGTGGACCGGGCAGAGCTTCTACATCGATTATTTATCAGACCTATACGACTGCGATTAACGGTAGGCAGTATGGATATGGCTGTGCCATGTCAGTGACGCTGGTTGTGGTATTGCTTCTGGTTGCGTTGGTGCAGGTGAAGAGCTTAAAGAGCAGGGAGGTTCAGGCATGATTGTAGAAAATAAGAAATTATATGCACCGCGCAGACGGTGGCCGCGCATGAATGCGACAGCAGGAATACAGATTGTTATGACGCTTATGGCACTTCTTTTTATAGCGCCGCTCTTGATGATTATCAACTATTCATTTAAAACAAAAAAAGAACTATACTTAAACAGTCCACTTTCGTTGCCGAACAGCCTGAATTTTCAAAATTATATAAACGCATATAAAAAGCTGGATCTGACGACGACATTTACAAATACATTTTTTTATACAGCGGTCAGCGTTGTGATTCTTGCATTACTGTGCGGAACAACCGCGTGGGCGATTGCAAGATGCAAGAAAAAGTTTTTTAAATTCTGTTATATTTATTTTGTGGTCGGAATCCTGATCCCGTATCAGGCGCTTTTTCTCCCGATTTATACGATCGGCTACAAAATGCATTTGACCAATACACGGTTTGGCATTATATTTATGTATATAGCGACCGGCGTTTCGTTCGGAGTATTTTTGCTGACAAGCTTTATGTCAACGGTTCCGCTGGAGTTGGAGGAGGCGGCGAGAATCGACGGCTGTTCGGTGTTCCGGACATACTTTTTGATTGTGCTGCCGCTTTTGAAACCGGCAATGGCTACGCTGATTATTATGCAGGCATTCCAGATCTGGAACGATTATCTGCTGGCAAGCCTGTATGTGAGCAAGAAAGAGTTAAAGACATTAACAGTAGCCATACAATCCTTGTTTTCAGCACAAAGCAGTGATTATACAACTGCGATGGCTGCGATTGTGATCTCTGTGCTTCCGATTGCGATTCTGTTTTTGAGTTTGCAGAAATATTTTATTAAAGGAATGACGGTAGGTGCAGTAAAAGGTTAGACGGAGGAAAAAATATGCAGACAGAGGTTTTACGGGAATACAAATTAGGAGATATGGTGGCGCGGTATCTGATTGATCCGGACAGCTTGCAGGTCGGGTTTCAGTTATTGCCGGCTGATCTGCCTGTGACAGACGAGCAGACGGCTTCCTTTGCAGTGGAGTCACTGGTGCAGTTGAAGCTGACCGGAGACATCTATAATGAGGCGTATGCGGGAGGCTGTTCGATGCGAAACAGCGAGAGCGTCAGAAAGTTGAAATATCAGGATCAGACGCAGGAACAGTCTGGGCACAGAACGGTCATCCGTACCATGATGCAGGATGAGGACGGACATCGCGTGATACATTGTCTCACGTGGCTGGAGCAGGCACCATATGTACGGATCTGCTGCACATTTGAGAACGGAAGCACGGATGCCTGTTGTCTGGAAATGTTTGAGAGCTTTTCACTGGGAGGCTTATCTCCTTATATGGAGGGGATCGGCAGTGAATCCCTGCGGCTGCACCGTATTCGCAGCGTCTGGAGTCAGGAGGGACGGCATGAGTGTATTCCGGTCGAGGATCTGCAGCTTGAGCCGGCATGGGATCCGCATGCGGTACGCTGCGAACGCTTTGGACAGGCAGGTTCTATGCCGGTTAACCGTTTTTTCCCTTTTGCGGTAGTTGAGGATAGCGTAAATCGTGTGTTCTGGGGCGCGCAGATTGCGCATCCGGCATCGTGGCAGATGGAGGTGTACCGCAAGGACCGGGGGCTGGCGCTGAGCGGAGGTCTGGCGGACCGCGAATTTGGTCACTGGATGAAAAACATAGAGGCAGGAGAAAGCTTCACAACACCGGAGGCGATTGTGAGCTGTGCACATACCGATTCGTTTGATGTGTTTACCGGACGGCTGACGACGGCAGGGCTGCTTGAGGGCTTTTTGCAGGCCCCGGAGAGTGAGCGGGATCTTCCGATTATTTTTAACGAATATTGTACGACATGGGGCAATCCGTCACACGAAAATATATGTGAGATCGTAGATGCGATCAGGGGAAAAGGCTTTGAATATTTTGTCATTGATTGCGGCTGGTACAAAGAACCTGACATTCCGTGGGATATCAGCATGGGAGATTATGAGGTCTCGAAAGAACTGTTTCCGGAAGGACTGGATCAGACGGTACAGGTGATCCGGGATGCAGGTATGGTTCCAGGCATCTGGTTTGAGATCGAAAACGTGGGAAAAGCTGCACGCGCTTATCAGCAGGAGCAGCATTTGCTTCACAAGGACGGCAGCGTATTGACGACCTATTTCCGGAGGTTCTGGGATATGTGTGATCCCTGGGTGGAGCAGTATCTGACCGATCGGGTGATTGGGACGTTGAAAAAATACGGTTTTGGATATATGAAGATCGATTATAATGACACGATCGGTATTGGCTGTGATGGTGCGGAGTCTCTTGGAGAGGGATTGCGCCGGAACATGGAGGCATCCGTGGCTTTTATCGAAAAGGTAAAGCGGGAAATACCGGGAATCGTGTTAGAAAACTGTGCTTCGGGAGGACACCGGCTGGAGCCGGAAATGATGTCGCTTATGAGTATGGCATCGTTCTCAGATGCGCATGAATGTGAGGAGATCCCGATCATAGCGGCAAATCTGCATCGCGTGATCCATCCGGCGCAAAGCCAGATCTGGGCAGTGATCCGACGGGACGATTCTCTGAAAAGGATCGCGTATTCGGTTGCCAATACCTTCCTTGGAAGAATGGGTATTTCCGGAGATGTCACAAATCTTTCTTCGGAGCAATGGGAAATGATTGAGAGCGGAATGCAGTTTTACGGGAAGATCAAGGCGATCATAAAGGAGGGACAGTCTTACCGGTTTGGACCTAAGATCCAGAGTGCGAGAGAGCCGAAGGGCTGGCAGGCACTTTTGCGGATCGGTAAAAACGGACAGGCTTATGTTGTGATCCATGTGTTTGACGGAGCTCTGCCGGAGCAGATTGAGATAGAACTGCCGGAGAACGCGCCGGATCAAATCAGCGCTGTTTATGCGTACAAGCAGCAGGACATCGAGATCCGAAACCGCAGGATCTGTTTCAGACCGGAGGAAAACAGGTTGTCTGTGGCACTGCTGTTGGGTGCGGATTCTGATAACTGATTTTTATATGATAGGAAATTCCTATCACACAAAACGCTCCGCGAGGATCGCAGAACCATTGGTTTGTAAAAACGGCTCTTTCGTCAATCAGGCGGAGGAGCTGTTTTGGTTGCCATCCTATCCGTAAAAACTGCCGGTGGCAGATCCTGTAGGCGGTTATATTTGGGGAAAGAAAATGGTTGAAAAAATAGGACGCATGATCGCATTATTGCCGATCGGTATATTTCCTGTATTGTATTTGGGACTGGGTATTTTATTTGAATATGTGATGAAAATTCCGATGGAATTTTATAATGTTCCGATCGTGGTGGTATTTTTGATGGCGCTGCTTATTTTTCTGATGGCAGGTTCTTTGGGGTGGTTCTGTATGGAGCGCAGATGTTGGCTGCTGTTGTGGCAGTAAATGAGGCTTCTAAATGTGCGCACAGTAACAAAACATACTCGAAAAGAAAAATTTTTGTGGGAATCTGGAGAAAAAATGTATATAATGAACATGTGTATGCTGGAAAAGGACTACTTTAACGGGATCAAAGATTCATAAAATATCTTTGGGTGAGATTTCCTGAGAATAAATGGTCAGATCATATTGACAAAAAAACTGCACGGACTATAATGATTGGCAGAACCAATATAATGATTGCCAATCGTTGTGCAACAAAAGCATAAAAAGGGAGTGCAAATATGAAATATGTAAAACAGGTTTTGATCATTTTAGGAATTTCACTGTTTGGGGAGGTGTTGAAGTTTGGTTTGTCACTGCCGATCCCTGCGAGTATTTATGGGATGGCGGTTTTATTTATCTGCCTGATGACCGGAATCGTAAAGCTGGATGATGTCCGGGAGGCGGGAAAATTTTTGATTGATATTATGCCGATGCTGTTTATTCCGGCGGGTGTGGGACTGATGGATAGCTGGAAAACGCTTCAACCGGTAGTTCTTCCGATGTGCATCATCACGGTAATTACGATCTTTACCGTAATGCTTGTGACGGGACGGCTGTCACAGTGGATTATCCGCAAGGGCAATACACAGAAGCCCGAAACGGAGACAGCGCCTGCCGGCAGCGGGTGTGAATCATAAGGATAGGAGTAGAGCAATGAGTGAATTTTTTGAAACCTCCATGTTTGCGGGAGTGACGCTCAGCCTGATCTCATATCTGATTGGTTCAGCGTTGAAAAAGAAGTTTAAAATAGGAATTCTGAATCCGTTACTTGTATCGATCGTGGTGACGATCATCGTGCTTGCGGTCTGCCGGGTGGATTATGCGACTTATAATGAGGGCGCGAAATACTTGAGCTGGCTGTTGACACCGGCGACAGTCTGCCTGGCGATTCCGCTGTATGAGCAGTGGGAGCTGCTGAAAAACAATGCGAAGGCGGTGCTGCTTGGTCTGACAGCCGGAGTATTGACGAGTCTCGGTACGGTACTTGTGCTGGCAAAACTCATGGGGCTTTCACATGAGGAGTATGTCACATTGCTGCCGAAGTCGATTACAACGGCGATTGGTATGGGTGTTTCCGAGGAACTGGGCGGTTATGTGACGATCACAGTTGCGGTGATTATCGTGACGGGTATTTTAGGAAATATGTTTGGTGAACTGACCTGCCGGATCTTTCGCATTACAGAGCCGATCTCTAAAGGACTTGCGCTCGGATCATCAGCGCATGCGATCGGAACGGCAAAGGCGATTGAGATGGGAGAGGTAGAAGGCGCAATGAGCAGTCTTGCGATTGCGGTATCCGGTATTATTACTGTAATTTTTGCATCGGTATTTGCAGGATTGATTTAAAAATGAGGAGAGGTAAAATCTATGGAGAAAAAAACAGTTGACAAGGAAGTTAGTGAGCAGGGACGCGGTTCCGCAGAATATGACAAAGCGATCTACTATATTTACGATCTGATACGGGATGGAACACTCGGGCTTGGTGACCGGCTGCCGACGGAGCGGGTGATTGCGCAGACGCTTGGGATCGGACGCAATTCCACGAGAGAGGCGCTTCGCATTTTACACGGAATGGGAATGGTAGAGAGCGTACAGGGCTCCGGCAATTATATTTCAAAAAATATGGGTAATTCGATACGCCGGATGCTGCTCGTCATGCTGGCGCTCGGTACGCTTACGAAACAGGAGGTGTGCGAATTCCGCCGTGTGATGGAGGAGTCCGTGTGCCGGATGCTGTTGAAAAAAGGGTTGTCACCGCAGCAGATGGCGCACTGTGAGTCATTGCTGCAGGAGATGGAAACGCGCCAAGACGATAAATTGGTTGATGCAGATCAGGCTTTTCACCATGCACTCATTGAAGCAACGGAAAACAGTCTGTTTTTGACGATCATGGAGGCAGTGGCGATCGTATACCGTGAGTGGATTGAGCGAGCGTTGGAAAAGGCGGATGAAGAACAGAAAAAGCAGCTTTTTGCATGCCACGGGGAGATCTATCAGGGATTGATTGATCATGATGTCAATGCGATACAGGCGGCGATCGACCGGCATTATGATCTGGTTGAGCAGATGCTTTAAGCTGCCGTTGACAGATTTTGCAGGTATTGTGGCGTGCGCAGCCGGATCCGGTGTAAGGACAGATAAAAAATATGGAGTATATAGAGGAGATGCAGCAGATGCAGATAGATGATGCAGCAGCCGGATACTGGCTGCAAAAGCTGGAGACAAGTGAGCGCGGACAGCGCGCGCAGCAGAATTTTCTGGATGGCTATAACTGTTCACAGGCGGTAGCGCTGGCATTTGCGGATTTGATCGGAATGGATGAAAAGCTGCTGCTGCGTGCATTGTCGTCGTTTGGCGGCGGGCTTGGCCGCATGCGGGAAGTGTGTGGCGCAGTGAGCGGCATGAGCTTTGTGGCGGGGGCGCTGTACGGCTATGATGAGCCGGGTGCGACCGGACAGCAGGAAAAGGCGGCACATTATGCGCGCATTCAGGAGCTTGCGGGAGCATTTCAGGCGGTAAATGGTTCGATGATCTGTCGGGAGCTGCTGGGGCTCGCAAAGCCCGGTGCAGATGCACCGACACCGCAGCTGCGGACAGCGGAATATTATAAAAAGAGACCGTGCGCACAGTTAGTGGCACTGGCTGCAACGATCATGGAAGACTATATAGAAAACAATCAAAAAGAAGAACAGTGAATGCTGTTCTTCTTTTTGATTATTTGATTCTTATGAATTATGCATTTTGTTCCCATCTGCCACTCGCACCGCACGGCAATACAAGACCGTTATTGCTGACCGGCAATCCGATCTCGCCGGCGCTCACAGAACCGTTCCATTTTTTCAGCTCCAGAGAGAGCATATAGGAGAGCACCGCGGGCTGTAAAC